>JAQGHQ010000451.1 GCA_028288765.1 Gemmataceae bacterium
ATGCGCCGCCGCAACTCGGCGTTCTCGGCTTCGAGTTCGGCAATCCGCCGATCGCGAGGGTCGTCCATGATTCGCGTAGTGTGCGCGAAACCGTGGAAACGGGGAAGAGGAACTGCTTAACAGTTACAGTGCGGAAGGGGTCCGGAAGGACCCAAAAACTCCAGAAAGAACATCACAGCAATATCAACCTCAACACTACAACAGATTTACGATCAATCATCTTTCACACGAGCGGGCTTCGTCGTCGGCACTTCGTCACCCACGAGAGGCGGGACGGGCAACCTGGCTCCCGCGTGAAGGCACTTCAGCCGCAGGTCTCTCAACGCCCGTTTCAACAGCTTCCGAAGCCGCAGAGCCGGTGCGATGTCGTCGGGCATGGCTTCCAAGACGATTACCCACCGCACGGGCTGCGGGGTCGGCTCGGGTGTACTCACCTGATCGCTCACGGTTGCCCTCTCGTCTCGAACATGCTCAACAATCGGCTTGAGCATGTTCGAAGATGCTCACCGAAGATGCTCAACCCCCGGACACCGTGAGCGCCTTCGCATCTTCGGTGCTCGTCTCGAAGATGCTCACCCTTGAGCGCCTTCGAAGATGCTCAACCCCATGAGCGCCTTCGAGAGGCTTCCAAAACACCCCCAAAAACTACTTGTTTCACTCGAAGAATCTCATTAACCCCTGTCTGAGTATGTTCGAAGATGCTCAACCCCTCATGAACCCCCCCGCGTGCGCGCGCAAGAAGATGCTCATGCGGGTATCTCTCCGACGTTGGCATGAGCATCTTCGGGGCGAGCCGTAGGGGGCAGTTCCCACACCCACGACGAATCCGCGTACCCCGCTTTCCGCGCCCGCACCCCGAGCGATTCCTTGGCCCGGCGAAGGGTGGAAAAGGTAATCCCGGCGGCCGTGGCCTGTTTCTGGGCGTGGGTTGCCGGAACCGGGCCGCTGCCGAGTAGGTCGCGGAGAAAGTCGACGGCTTCCACCTTCGCCCCGTCGTTGTCCTTGCCGATCTTGACCCCCAGCTCGTCCGCGGTGATGTCGGTCTCTTGAATCCACCGGATGACCGGCCGTCCGGCCTCTTCTTCGACCCGGTAGACGATGGACCGCGGGAGCTTGGTGATGTTGCACTTCGTCGTCGCCAGAACGCGGCTACCCTCCTCGGTCGGGTGGGCTCCGACAGTGAGGGCGGACCGGGCGGCGGCAGTAATGGCGATCGAGCCCATCCCGCGGTACAGGGCGGACCCGGCCGCGCCCTTGTTCAGGTGCCGGAGGGCGAGCACGGCGGCCCCGGTGCGTTCGGCCAGCTGCTTCATCCGGTGAAGGACGTCCCGGACGCTCTGGTCCTTGTGCGAGTCGATTGCTTGGGACAGGAACCCGAGGAACGGGTCAATCACCAAGAGTCCAACCCCGTGAGCGAGAACTTCACGCTCAAGCGCCTCGATGTCGTCTGGCAGCCGGATCGGTCGTTCGTGATCGCCGAGCCGGATTGACTCGGCCAGCCGGCAGAGCCGGACGTCTGCGCCCGCAGCCACCAGCCGGGGCTTGATTGTGTGTTCCGCACTGTCCTCGGACGCGAGGAACAGCACGCTCGCCGGGTCGTACCCGGGGTTCCGGGAGAACGGGAATGGGCGGCCGGTCGAGGTGCGGGCGGCGGTGTCGATCGCTATCAGCGACTTACCCAGGTTCGGGTCCCCGTCGAGCACGCTGAGCATCCCGAACGGGATCCTGTCCGGCCAAAGCCAGTTCACCTCCTGGGCCTCGATCGCGTCGAACGACCGGGACACGACGAGCGGGCGGGCGGGAACGGCCGGGGCAGGTTTGGCCGGGGCAGGCTCGATCGCATCGCCGGGATCGTGGGCCCGGACCCGAGCGGCTTCCTGTTCGACCTTCGCCCGCACCTTCGGCGGGTAGTTCAATGGGTCAAGGGCGGCGGCGTCCGGATCGGCGGGGGGAGGCTGAGACCCGGGCGCGGGGGGTGTGGCGGCCGGCAGCTGGCCCGGTAACGGCACCCCACGCGCGGCCGCTTTGCGTTTAGCGCCCACCACTGCCCCCCGCCCGCGCGGCGAGCATTTCAACGACGAGGTCTTCAAGTTCGGCAACCCGCGCGGCAAGCCGACGGTGCCGACCACGACTCACCGGGCGGCCGTCGTTGGAACTGAACTGGTAGCCGGGCGTGATTGCCCGCCAGTTCGGCCCGGGTCGCGTCGGCCGGCCGGCGGCCTGTTCACGAGCGAGCCAGGCGCTGTAGCCCATCCCCACGTCCGGGAACACGTCTTCCGGAAGCAAGGGGGCGGAGCCGGGGGCGTTGACTCCGGATGGCGCGAGAGATAACATTCGTGTGGCTCGTTAACTGGTTCGATCTTGCTGCGACCCGGGCGCTACCCCGGGTTGCGGTGTTCTCAGCGGTCACTTCCTCTTCCCACTCCCGGCCCGCTCCACCGTGGGGCCGTTGACATCCCCAACAGCCAGTCCCGCACGGGCCCGGGCTTGGCCTTCTTCGCGGCCTGGCGAACCTCCACCCCGAGCGGATCGTCAGTCAGCGGGTCAGGCCCAACCTCTCCGAGAGCCATCATCAGGCTCCCATTTTTTCGAGCTCGGCCGCTGCCCGCTCACTGGCCCGGTTCCGGCTGGCTGGTGACCGGACGGGTTCTTGCCCGAGCGGCGTGGCGAGGGCCGTCATGAAGCGAGCGAACGCGGCCTCACTACTTAGCCACCGGCACCCGAGCCGGACAGCTTCCAGCTTGACCACTCGGCCATCGACCGCCCGGGCCCCACTCGTCGCCCAGCGGATCGGCGTCGAAGGATGAGGCCGCTTGGCTCCCCTGGCACCGGAGTACCTTGCGACCAGTTGGGCCATGGGCCGAAGGGGCTCGCCGTTGAGTGGAGCAGTAGAGTTAGCTGACATTGGCGACCCCCTGTTGCTGCCGGGGGTACTCGGCCGCCATACGGGCAAGAGCGTCGGCCAAGGCGGCAGGGTTGAAGAGGAACCGACTCCCGGCTTTCAGGTGGGGGAGCGTGCCGGCTTCTGCCTGTCTTTTCAGCCAGGTGAGGGTAACGCGGAACCGGCGTGCGGCCTGTGGAAGGGTAAGAACTTCGGCCATCGGAATGACCCCCGTTTGTGGGACAGGGGGCAGTATTCCAGACGGCCGGGGGATTTCCGGGGAGTAGCGGCGGGGAATTGCCGGGAGCTACAGAATCAGGACCCTCGTACGGGATCACAAGGGGGGATGTCGAGCCGGTAGAGGTCTTTCCGGTCGGGGTTGCGGACGAGGAGCTTGCCCCACGCGGGGTTGCCCTTGAACAGGTCCTTCAGGTCGGGCGAGTTGCTTTCCGCCACCTGGACGAGGAGGTATTGGCCACTCACCCCCATCCCCTTCGCTTTCCAATCCTTAATCAGTTCCTCGATCACCATCCGCTGCCTGCCTGAAAAGGTGAACTCGCCGTGCTCGCACCGGAGCCAACCGAAGTCGGGACCGTGCTGGACGCCTCTTGATTCCGTCGGTGGCCGATCGTCTCCCGCCCCATGCGACTTCCGATACCCAGCCCGAATGAGCCAGGAATGGACGCGGCAAAGCCCCTCGGCGAAACCCCTGTATATCGACCGAGGGCGCTCCGGGATTTCGGCCGAACCGCCGAGCAGGAGCATGGCGTCCCACAGTCGATCGAGGATGTGATCCCTGACTTGCTCAGGGGCGTCGAAGTCATCGTCGCTGACGGCAAGCTGGGTTTCATGGAATGTGGTGAGGTATTCGATTTGATCGGGTGTGAAGCGACCGGGCCGGGCAAGGAATGCCAGATCCTGAAATATGCGGTCGATACGAAGACAGGCATTCATACCCTGTGAGGCGATCCGCGGGGCCGAGCGCAGCCCGTCGATGTCGCATCCGTACCGTGTGGCCGCTTCGATGCACGCGAAACAATCATCCGCGATGCGGAAGCTGTACACGCTTAGCTCGAATAGGGAGAGGACCCATTCCCTCCACCATGTCCGACAGAACCACCCGGGCAGGAGTTGGGGGCAGACGTGGCCCCGGTAAACGCGTGAGGTATCGACGAACCTGCCTGTGATGTCGTAATACCGAATGACCTGCCGCTGGGCTTCCGCCCACCGGACCGAGAAGTCGGGCGGGCAACAGCGAATCGCCCCGAGAGAGGGGAACTGTTCGAGTGGCGGGAGGGGATTCGCGTCGGCCTCGGCTTTCGCCCACTCGCCCCCGTCGGCAAGCTCCGCGTCCGACTCCCGAAGCGCGCCAGTGTAGTAGCTGAGAGTTCCCTCCCCAAACAGAGGGTCGGCGTACTCCTCTTCGTCCATCGTGAGGCCCCTATCGAGAACGGGGCGGCCGGGCCGGCGCGGTGAGGATAGGGGCCCACCGAACCGGCCCGACCTTCCAGGGGTAGCTACTCCCCCGGCCCCGATGGCACCCCGCGAACGGGGTGAACACGCTGACAGTAACAAAAAAGGCGGGCGGTTTCCAGCCGCCCGCCCGGTCTACCCGATCTTCGCCGCCACGCTCACCGCCAGGTCGAGGTCCCGTTCGGCGTAGACTTGGGTCACATCGGCCTTGGCATGGCCGAGCAGGACCTGTGCGGCCTCCAGCCCGTGTTCCTTCCGCACCCGCGTGGCAAACGAATGCCTCAGCTGGTTCGGGTGCCACCGGTGCGCCTTCCGCCACGCCTTCAGCTCGGCCCGCTGGTCGGCCGTCAGCCGCTTCCGCCACTTTGTCGCCGACTCGCCGAGCTCCTGGCACAGGGGCGGCGGGGGCGGGAACGCCTTGTCACAGGCGCGGTCCACGGCCGTCCCGTAGGACAGACGGGTGTACCGCTCCTTCGGGGCCCGCCTCGGCTTCGCCTTCCGCTTCTTGGCGTTCCGGGCCATGTGGCTCGGGTACCGCGGGGTTTTCCGCTCGGCAGACCGCTCGTCGACCGCCCGCCGCGGCGAGAAGAGGTAGTCGGCCAGGCTCGGGGTGAAGTACTCCCGGAGCAGCGCCTGCGCCTTCGGCCCAACCGCGATGGTCCGCGGCCTGCCCCGCCACGAGCCCTTGTGCTGCGCGGGGCGGTAAAGCCAGACGGGCCCGCCGGTGTCCAGGTCAGTCCGGCGCACCCGGCAGGCTTCCCCGGGTCGACAGCCGGTCAGACGCTGGAACTCGACGAGCCCGCGGACGTGGCGGTTCAGGTGTGGGAGCGTGGCGTCTACCGTGGGGTCGTCCACCGGCCCGATGGGCTCAGTTTCCCGGGCCGGGGTCCGGCCGCGCTGCAAACCCGTGACGGCGGCCAGTGCCTGGTGAACGGACGGCGGGATCAGCTCCTCGCCCACCGCCCACCGGAACGCCCGGCGGATTCGCTCCACCCGTGCGTTGATCGTCTTACGACACCACCCCAGCACTACGAACCGCTGGCGGACTGCCTTGAGGGCGAGCGGCCCGAACTCCACGGCGAGCGCGGTCCCGTACAGCTCGCGGACGTGCCGGCACGCGGCCTTGACGTGGCGAACCTCGTCCGTGGGTAGGCCGTCCGGTCCGCGGTAGTGCAGCTCGGCGTGCCGTAGGTAGGCCAGCAGGATTTCGTTGACCGTGAGCCCGCCTGAATCGGCCGGCTGGCCCCCGTGGTGCGGCGCCACGTCCAGTTCCAGGAGCAGGCGGGCGAACGCGGCTCGGGACTCCGGCGACTCGAACGGGCCGGGCAGGAGCTTGAATCGACGGGTCGCGGTGGAGTCTGTCCAGACAGCCCGGGCGCGGCCGGACTGGTGGGGTAGATACGACGGGATCGAGTTTCGCGGGCGGGGCATCGGGTGCGGTCCTCCGATGGTTCTGTGAAATCTTTTCACAAAACCCGTCGTTCGGACGCCGCACTCGGTACACTCCGAGGTAAGCGGAAACCGCTTCGGCGATAGGTTTATGGCTGAGTGGGCGGTACAGGGTTTGAACCTGTGACTTCGTCCGTGTGAAGAACGCACTCTACCACTGAGTTAACCGCCCGAAAGCACGCAGACGAGCTGCGTGCTGCAAGGTCTTTTACTTAGTAGTGGACAGCCCCGAGGACGTCAAGGTTCGCTTCACACCCGGGGCGGGACATTCGTCGGGGCCGGGACGTCTTCGAACTTGGGAGCGGAGGTCGCCGGGGTCACCCGCTGGGGCGGCTTCACCGGTTCCGGCTCAATGGCCGCCCGCGTCTGGGCCGACTCGCTCACCTCGTCCTCGATCCCCTTCATCCCCTTCTTGAATTCCACCATCGTCTTGCCGACCGACCGCCCCAACTCAGGGAGCTTCCGGCCGAACAGGAGCACGCCGAGCACCAACAGCAGAAGGATTTCCTGACCGCCGAGTCCAAACATGGTACAGCCTCCTCATCGGTAGGTGGGATGCGAATGCGAACCGCGGTAGTGGAGGAGGTTGAAGGTAACCCCACCGGAGTGAGCCTGCAGGCTTATCGTCACTATATCCGCCGGACTACAGGGGGGGCAAGCAGACTCGGGGGATTTTCCCCGGTCGGGTTTGGTCCCGTTTTGCCCCGTTCTCAACCGGCCCGGGCAAGTTTGAAACGGGCGCAACCGGTCGGGCTCGCGAGCGGGTTTTTTGCAGCCCCAACGGGGCGTCCGACAATAGCCAGGGGTGGAACCGGCGGAGCCGGTGGAATCCCTGGAAACGCACCCCGGGGTGGGACCGCGTCGGTGCCCCGGGTGGTACGTCCGTCCGGGTGCCGGGTCGACCGCGCCGGCCGACCGCCGATCCGCCTGGCTCCCAGGGGCTCACCGGCTCCGCCGGTTCACCCCTGGCTATTGTCGGACGCCCCTTCAGGGCGGCAAAGCCGCTCCGGCCTCGGGCGGAACGAGGCACCGGCTCGCGAGCCCGACCAGTTGCCCGTTGGAAACTTGCCCCCACGAGTGTCGCCTCGGATCCTCGACCGGCCGCAAAAAACACACAGCCCCCGAGAGGTCCCGGGGGCTGTGGTGACAACCGGCTCCAGCATGGCAACCGGAGCGGCGGGTCGTAAATAGTTCGAATACCCGGTCGTGTCCAGACGGAAATTAACGCGTCTGGCTGCACTGTCAGGGGCTCGGCCCGACCTTGAGCTTCACCACCACCGGGAAGTGGTCGCTGGACCCCCGACCCTGGGGGTCCTCTCTCGGATTCCCGAACCGCCACGGGCGGCGGACCCGCGTGCCGTCGCGGATCATCCCGTCCGTCGGGACGCGGACCGAGTCCGGGTCGCAGCCCCACCCCCTGTCGTCGAACAACCCCGGCGAGACCGCGATCTGGTCGTAGACGAGCGGCCGGTTGAAGTAGTGCGTCCCGAACTGGTCGGGCGGCTTTCCGCTGAGCAGCCCAAAAAGATGGGGCGCCGTGCGGGTCGGAACCACCTCGGCCCGGTTCCCGGTCACGCGCAGCTCCCCCGCAACCGGCTCCGAATCCGGGGTCGTGTTGAAGTCCCCGCAGACCAGGAAGTCGGCGTCCGGGTTGTCGCCCATCACCCGCTCGTATTCGGCGTAGATCGTGGCCGCATACTTGTCCCGCCCCCCGCCCTTGTGGGTGCCGTCGTCGGACTTCTGGGACGTCCAGTGGGACGCGACCAGCCACAGGTCGGCCCCGTTCGCGACGACGTGGGTCTCCAGGATACGAAGGTTGTGCGAGCCGAGCAGCTTCGTGCGGGTCTCGTCCAGCGGCAACCGGGAGATCACGCACGGGGCCATGTACCGGCCGGCGTTCCGGCCCAGCTCCTTCATCGCGACATGCTCGTACCGCGCCGCCCCGGCCGGGAGCTTCGCGTTCAAGATGTCCCGGAGCAGCTCGGCCGCCCGCAAGGTCTCGACCTCGACACCGGCGAACACGTCGGGGCCCTTCCCCCCGTTCACCTTCAGGATAATCTCCGCGAGATGGTCGTACTTCAGCTTCCGCGTCTCGGGGTCGCCGGCGAACCAGTGGTCGAACGGCTCGTCGATGGAGTTCCGGTGGTCTTCGTGGTCGTCGAACAGGTTCTCGACGTTCCAGACCATGAGCACCACCGAGCCGCCGGGGGCCGGGTCACCCGGGGTCGGGGTCGGCCCCAGGTGGCCGCTCCTGACCGCCCAGGCCGCGGCCGCGATCACCCCCGCGACGAGGAGCACCACGCCGACCGCGACCTTCCCCGCGGGCGGGAGGCCCATGAACACCCGGATCGCCGCCGAAATCACCTGACCGGACTGGTCGCGCTCCCTGGCCATAGTTCCCTACCCTTCCCTGGTCCCGCGATTCGTCTGGACACGCCTTGCCGGCATGATATGACCTCGGCCCCACGCCCCGGCCGGGCCGCTCGCCCGGCTTCACGCGGGGTATCCGCGGCGCCACCCGGGAGGTCGGGCGATGAAAGCGGTCGGGCGGTTCGTTTGGCTCGTTTTCGGGATCGGGGCGGGCGTGGTGGGCACGATGTTCTACCTCGGCCAGCCGCGGCCCGCCGGGGCGGCGTCGAACGACCGATACCAGGATTCCATCATGGCCACCGGGGCGGTGTCTGTAAACGCCCGGGTGCAGACCGACGGGGTGTGGCTGCTCGACTACCGGGCCGGGAAGCTACTCGGCACGGTCATCGACCGGGCCCAGGGCAAGATCGTCGGCTGGGCGGAGGTGGACCTGCGGACCGAGTTCGGGTTCGTTCCGCAACAGGACGTCCACTTCATGATGACGACCGGGTACGTGACCCAGGGGCAATCGGCCCTGTACCTCGCGGAAACGGCGACCGGGCAGTTCGGCGTGTACACGATGGGTCCCGGCCCGAACGGGATCGTCATCCGCCGGCACGACATGACGAAGTTCCGCCAGCAGGGCCCCGCCGGGGCCGCCGCCCCCGCCCCCGCCGGCCTCCCGCCGCCCAACCCGATGCCGTAATCGGCCCGTCCGAACGCGGTCAAACACCCGCGGGTCTCGCCCGCGGGCGCCCATCGTTCCTAGACTGACATTCATCGACCCGCCCTCTCAGGCATCTCCGGGCCTGCCGATGATCGACGTCCATATCCATGTGGTCCCGCCGAACCTGCCCGGCACGGGTAGTCTCGCCCCGCTCCTGAAATCGGCACCGGACGTGGTCGCCGGGGAGCTCCGCCGGCAGATGCAGACGACGGGGGTGACGCACGCCTTCGCGATGGGCGAGTGGGACGCCGGCCCGGACGACCCGCTCGGGGTGAACCGGACGCTGGCGATCGCATCAATGGTCCCGGGGCTGAAGGCGATCGGGGTCGCCGACCCGACGAAGACCGGGGACGACCACTTCGGGCGGTGCGAGGAAGTGCTGAGAGAGGGGCGAGTCGTCGCCCTGAAATGCTATCTCGCCTACCTGTACTACGAACCCGCCCACCCCAATTACCGCCGGTACTACGAACTCGCGGCCCGGTACCGCGTCCCGGTCATGTTCCACACCGGCGACACGTTCTCCCCCCTGGCGAAGCTGAAATACGCCCACCCGCTCGGGGTGGACGAGGTCGCCGTCGACCACCCGGACACGCGGTTCGTGATGTGCCACGCGGGGAACCCGTGGATGAGCGACTGCGCGGAGGTGGTCTACAAGAACATGAACGTGTGGGCGGACCTGTCCGGCCTGATCGTCGGCGACGACGCGGCGTTCGTCTCGGCGGAGAGTCGAGACACGGCCGCGGACCTGGCCCACGATATCGCCCGGGCGATCAAGTACTCGGAACGGCCGAACCGGTTCCTGTACGGGACGGACTGGCCGCTCGCCCCGATGCCGGCGTACCGCGACTTCGTCCGTACCGCGGTGCCGGAGACGTTCCACGAGTTGGTCTTCGAGGAGAACGCCCACCTGCTATACCGCCTGCGGTGAGCGGGTGCTGTTCCCGATTCAACGGGACGACCACCCACGGGGCCGAACGGAATTTATAATGCATTAATGGTATCAAGCCCTGGACCCAGGCCTGACGGCATGGGCGATTCTATTCTCTGCCGCCCCCTTGGGGCTGAAGACGATCGACCGAGGGACCGCGTTTCTGAGACCCGGAAATGGCGGCCGGTTACGTCCGGGTGGTGTTACCCGTTTGGAGCGGCCAGACCGCCCCCGATTGAGGGGAAGCCGCACCTCCCACTCGCGAGCCCGACCGGTTATGCCCATTCCAACGCCCGGCTCCCTTTCTGGACTCGCACGGCTGCTATCATGATCGGTACCACACCGGCGACACCTTCCCGTTGTCACCGATTCGCCGGTCGCGGTTCGGAGCGCGGACGATGCTGAATACGGCCCTGCGAGACGCGGTCATGCGGGTCCTCCCGCGGGTCAAGACCCCGGCCCAGTACATCGGCGGGGAATTGAACTCGGTCTCGAAAGACCACCGCCAGGTCCGGGGGAAGCTCTGCCTCTGCTTCCCGGACGCCTACACGATCGGGATGAGCCACCACGGCCTCCAGGTGCTCTACACGATCATGAACAACGACCCCCAGTGGGCGTGCGAGCGGGCGTTCGCCCCGTGGCTCGACTTCGAGGGGGAGCTGCGCCGGGACCGGCTCCCGCTCTACGGGCTCGAATCGTACACCCCGCTCTCCGCGTTCGACGTGGTCGGGTTCAGCCTCCAGTACGAGGTGTGCTACACGAACCTGCTCACTATGCTCGACCTCGGCGGCATCCCGCACTTCTCGGCGGACCGGCTGGTGACCGACCCCCTGATCGTCACCGGCGGGCCGGGCGCCCAGAACCCCGAGCTACTCGCCCCGTTCGTGGACCTGTTCGTCATCGGCGACGGCGAGGAGAGTTTGCCGTGGGTAATGGAGAAGTGGATGGGCCTGAAGGAACGAGCCCTCCGCGACGGCGACCTCTCCCACGCCCGACGGATGGACATGCTGGCGGAAGTGGTCGGCAGCACGACCTGGGCCTACGCCCCGGCGTTTTACGAGTTCGACTACCACGCCGACGGGACCATCGCGACGGTGAACCGCACCCGGGCCGACGTGCCGACGGAAATCACCTCTTGTACGATCACGCAAGACCTCGACGCGATCCGGCTGCCGACGAAGCCGGTGGTGTCCTTCGTCCAGACCCCGCACGACCGGATCGCCATCGAGATCATGCGGGGTTGCCCGTGGCAGTGCCGGTTCTGTCAGTCCACGGTCATCAAGCGGCCGCTCCGGGTCCGGTCGGTCGAGACTATCGTCCAGGGGGCTCTCGACAGCTACCGCGCCACCGGGATGAACGAGATCAGCCTGCTGTCGCTGTCGAGCAGCGATTACCCGTATTTCGAGGAGCTGGTGCGGCGGATGCACGAGGTGTTCGCGCCGCTGGGCGTGAACGTGTCGCTCCCGAGCCTGCGGGTAAACCACCAGCTGCGCAGCGTCCCCCAGCTGATGCAGGGGTGGCGGCGGGCGGGCCTCACGCTCGCCCCGGAAGTCGCCCGGGATGACATGCGGGAACAGATCCGCAAAAAGATCAAGAACGAGGACCTGTACGAGGGCTGCCGGGAGGCGTTCAAGGCCGGGATGTCGCACGTCAAGTTGTACTTCCTGTGCGGCCTCCCGGGCGAGCGGACCGTCGACCTGGACGGCATCATCGACATGGCCGAGACGATCAGCAACATCGGCCGGGAGGTGAGCGGCCGGCACAAGGAGGTGACCGCCAGCGTGTCGAACTTCATCCCGAAGCCGCACACCCCCTACCAGTGGAACGGGATGCAATCGCGGGAGTACTTCCGGTGGGCCGGCGACTACCTGCACCGGCGGAAGCGGCTCAAGGCCGTAAAGGTGAAGCAGCACGACGTGGAGACGAGCCTGCTCGAAGGCATCCTCACCCGGGGCGACCGGCGGGTGGCGCCGGCGCTGTACGAGGCGTGGAAGAGGGGGGCCCGGATGGACGGCTGGAAGGAGTGCTTCAACCCCCAGCTGTGGTGGCAGACGTTCAAGGACCTCGGGATCGACGTGGACTTCTACCGCAGCCGCCAGCGGCCGATGACCGAACGGCTCCCGTGGGACCACGTGAACGTCAAGAAGGGCCGGGCCTACCTTGAGAAGGAGCAGGAGCGGAGCGTGATCCAGCTGCGCGTGATGGCCGAGGCTGTCGCCGGCGAGGAGGGCGGGCGGACGGGGTGTGGGGGGTAGACCGGACGATTGACCGCAGAGGCCGCAAAGACCGCGGAGGGAGGACCAAAGCGAGGTCGGGAAAACCAAAGACCACGACCAGTGAAGTTTCGTTCCAGAAGAAGGCTCCCAGGGCCGTCGTTTGGTCAACCTCAGCTCTCAAACTTCTCTGCGGTCTTTGCAGCCTCTGCGGTGAAATCCTTGAGATAACCACCCTCATGCCCGGAGACACCGCGACCCCGCTTGCTGCCCCAAGCGGGGTCGTGTCGGTCGACCGGTTGTTCTTCTGAGCGATTCTCAAGTCCGGGTGGGGCTCGTCCAGCTCGGGCGGAAGGACTCTTCCTTCTGCCGGGCTTTGTGAAACGCATCGGCCAGAAACAGGAGCGAGCGGCACCGCGCCCGGACAGCGTCCGCGGCCACCCCCTTCGTGAGGGCGGCGTCGGCTTCCGCGGCCAGCTTCTTGTGCCCGTCCCAGTCGGCCGCCACCCCCTGCCCTTGCATGGACTGGATCAGAGACGTCTCGACCTGGGCGAACTTCTCGGCCTGTGCCCGCGTCATCGGACAGGGATGGGTTTTGTAGACGTGTAGCTCCCGCGGGGCGTCGTCCGCCGGGCCCGGTTCCGCGGGCTCCTTCCGGGTGTGGAACACCAGCCCGGCCAGACCGGCCAGGATCACCGCCGCGGCGAGCACGAACATCACCGCCGCCCCGGGCACCGTGTTCAGGTGCATGATCAAGGAAAGAGCGGCCAGAATGCACCCCCCGCCGAGGGCCGTGGACGACCACGGCACCCGCCGGTTCCAGGCGGTAACCACCCGGCTTAGCACCCGGGCCCGGGCGGCTTTCCTCGCCAGCCCGCTCCCCCCGTCGCCGACCCGGACGATCAACACGGTGATGTTGTCCGGCCCGCCGCGGAGGTTCGCCATGTTCACCAGCAACCGGGCCGCCTCGTCCGGCGGGAGCGCCGTGACCACCGCCCCGATGTCGTCCGGCGTCACCACCCCGGTCAGCCCGTCGCTGCAGAGGAGGAAAATATCCCCGGCCCGGACCGGGTACGGCCCCTCCACGTCCACCTCGACCTCCGGGTCGGGCCCGAGCGACCGAATGATCACGTTCTTTTTGAAATCACCGAGTTCGTCCGGGTCGATCCCCTGTCGCCGGGCGATCTCCCATACCCAGGAGTGGTCGAAGGTCAGTTGCTCGGCAACTCCGTCGCGGACCCGGTACGCCCGGCTGTCCCCGACGTGCCCGACCCAGGCCCCTTCCGGGCGGACGACGAGGGCGGTCGAGGTAGTCCCGAGGCCGCGGAATTCGGGGTTTTCCTGGCCGATCGTGTAGATCGCGGCGTTCGTTTCCTGGAACGCCCGCTTGATGGCCGGGAGGACCCCGTCGTGAACGTGTTTCGAGAACAGGTGCGGGATGTCCCGGACGGCCTTGGCGCTCGCCTTCTCCCCCACGGCGTGGCCGCCCATCCCGTCGGCGACGACGAATACGTGCCCGTGGGCCGCAAAGCCGGTCGCATCGCCCGCCGGGTGGGCGGCGCATGCGTCCTGGTTATGGCTTCGCTTCACGCCCACGTCAGTCAGGGCGGCGTAGCGGACGGGTTCGAATGCCGACACCGAACCACCCTCGCGTGAACAACAAGATCGTGACACATCTTACGCCATCGGCGGGCTAATTGCCTCGGCCGCAAATGAAATCCGTCCCGGCCAGGAGGTACCGACGGCGGGCGGTTCCGGTTGACCGCAGCAGGCGTGGATGGTATGGCCGGAACTTACCAATTGTAGCACCGATACCGCCGATGGGCGGGGGGAACCGGATGACCACCGGGCGACCGGTACGCTGGGCGGTGTTCGCAGCCGGACTTGCCGTTCTCACCGGATCAGGGTGCGGCGGGGTCAACCGCCGGTTCGTGATCGAGTCGAACGTGCCCAACGCCCAGGTGTACATCAACCACCGGCCGGTCGGCGCGGCCCCGGCCCACTCGGCGTTCGAGTATTACGGATACTACAATATTGAGATCGTTCACCCGGATTACCAGCGGGAAGTCCGGCGGGTTCACGTCGTCGCCCCGTGGTACGCATACCCACCGTTCGACTTCCTGGCCGAAGTCGTCTGGCCGTTCAAGGTGGAGGACGTGCGGCGTTACTCTTTCGACCTTCGCCCCATCCGCCGGACCGACACCGGTGAGCTCATCATGGCCGCCGACGCCCTGCGAGAACGGGGTTGGACACTGCCCGTCCCGGCCGAACCGGCCGCCCCAAAGGGTCCACCCCCCGGGCCTCCGAATGTCCCCGCACCACTCCCCGAGCCGAGTCCCTTACGACCCGGAAATGGGCCGGTTCCGGGACCTGCCCCAGTCCCGGGTCCACCCCCCGCTCCATCGCCGCCGCCGTCGCCGTTCGTTCCGAGTGTAACCCCGGCGGGTGCGGGCCAGGTGACCAATACGTTCTTGCGATAGTTCACCGACGGGAGCACCGGGGGCGTCGGAAACGCCCCTCAACCGCTTACTTGGCCTCACGGAGCGACGAGGCGATCTGGGCCAATTTCGCCTCCAACGCCGTCCGCTCGCCCCACGCGCACCAACTGTGGACGACAATCAGCTTTCCGTCCATCTTGATCGCCGAAATCACGATCAGGCGGCGCTGATTTTTGTCCCCGGGGACAGTCATTTCGAGTCGGGCGATCGGGGCGGTCGGGTCGACGGTGTTTGAGACGTCGCCTTCCAACTCGTCGACCCGGTTCTTGAGCTCCGCGGTCATCTTCCCGTCGGTTTGGTCCTTGATTTTGTCCGCCCAGTACGTCCTGATATACGTCGTAGCTTCGGCAAGGGGGTCGCCACCCCCGTCGTCGAGGATGACGGCGACCAGTGTCGCCTCTTCCGAAACATCCCGCCCACCACGTTTCTTCTCTTTCCCCAGGAGTCTCAGATCGGCCTTCGGGTCAATGTCCGATGGTGGGGAGGTCTTCAGGTCGGGCTCCGACCAGATGCCCTCGGCGTCGAGTACCTGATACCCGAGTCGGTGCCCCCCGAACGATCGGATCTCGGCCTCCTTCCCGGTCCACTTATCCCGCAAGTCGAGCAGCTTGAACTTCCCGAGGGTGGTGTCGAAGGCCGGCTCCTGACCGGAAGCGTCGTTCTCCCCGGCCCAGTAGATCGCCCAGTAGCCGATCCCCTTGTAGCTCGCGGCGTAGCACTTCCCGATCACCGTCGGGCCGTCTTTCCACCGGGCCAGGAATTGGAATGCGAGGGCAGGCTGACCGAGCCACTTCGCGTTGGCGAGGTCGGGTTGCGGCCGGATGTCCTCGAACACCCTGCCCAGCGGCAGTACCAGTCCTTCGCGGAGCTCGCCGGGCCGGGGGGAACGGGTGCTGTAATCCTTCGCCCCGAAGGCCATGTACGCCTCCGGGTCGGACCGCTTGTAGACGAGTACTATCGGCGAACCGAGTTTCGCCCGGGTGTCGTCGTCCTGGGTCCATGGGCTGCCCGGGGGCTCGAACGACAGGTTCTGGTCCCGCATTTCCGCGGCCGGATCGGTCCCGCGGGTCTTCTTGCCGGCGAGCCGAAAGTACACCATCACTCCCACGCCGGCGATGAGCGAAAGGGTCATGATTACGAGCACGACCGTTTGCAGGAGGCCAGACCCGCCGTGCGCGGGGGGAAGCCGACGCCGAGTCGGTCGGCCGGAAGCGTCCGGCTCTGGTTCGGTCGCGGACAGATTGGCGAAGGTTGGGTCGGCGGTCGGTTGGGTCGGCGGGGTATATCCGGGCTGAGGCGGGGCCGGGTAACCGGGTTGCCCGTACCCAAATGGGGACGAGGTGGGCGAACCAGGGTAGCCCGATGCCGCTGTGCCCGCGCCGTTTGATCCAGGGCTCGACGGCTGGGGCGGTGTCGTGTAACCGGGTGCAGCAC
This sequence comes from Gemmataceae bacterium, assembly GCA_028288765.1. Lineage (GTDB taxonomy): Bacteria > Planctomycetota > Planctomycetia > Gemmatales > Gemmataceae > Urbifossiella. The sequence goes on from JAQGHQ010000451.1 coordinate 15,953, forward strand.
TACCTGTTGGCGGGTAGACGGCGGCCGGCGGGACCGGCGGCCCGAGGGTGAACCGCATCCCGCACCGAGGGCAACTGAGCACCTCGCCCGCCGGCACCCGGGACGGGTCAAACAGATATGGACAGCTCGGATTCGGGCATTTCAGCGCGGTCGACATTCCACCCCCGGGAAGGTCCTGGATCGCGTGATACTATCGAGGAGATCAGAAACCGTCGTGGGACTCCCGATCGCAGGAAGCGACCTTCCGGATACCACCAGCTGTCTCCCAGCTCGGGGCATCCAGATAGAGGTTGGCATCCCACGCGAATGGGCCTCTGTCGCGCCCGACTCGGGCGCACAGGCACCGGGCGTGAGGGATTTCCAGACTCCGAAGTACACACCCTTAACTTATAGCGTATCCGAAGTGGGCTGGGCGGGGGGTAGCGAATCCTCCACCCCAGTCTCGTCGGTGGGCTCCGGGTCGGGCGTCTTCGGGAGCGGCTGGGAGATCGGCAGGTAGGCGAGCGGGGCGGTTGAGGACGGCTTGACGACCCGGACGGCGTGCGTGCCGTCGAGGACGGCTAGGAGTTCCGGCAGGATCGCTTCGGCCCGCCAGCCCCGCGTGAGAGGCAGGTCCGGTAGCTGTTGTCCCACGGCCGCCGCCCGGACAACACCCTTCAGGTCCTGGCCCGACGCGACGAGGTTCGCCGCCAGCTTCTTCCGCGAACACATGTCCGCGAGGACGACGCCGAGCAGACTCCCGAGCAGGAGGACGTGCGCCGGGTCGTTATCCCGCGCTTCCAGTTCGGGGAAGTCGTCCGGCGGGAGGGCCTTCGCCCGGCGGACGGCGTCGAGGATCGCCTCGGGTTCACCGCGGGGGAGGCCGCGGAGGGATTGCAGGTCGTCGAGCGTCTTCGGGGCCCGCCGGGCGATCTCGGCGATCAGGTCATCGCGGAGGAGCATCCGCGGCGGCCGGTTCACCCGCCGGGCGAATTCTTCCCGCCACCCGAACACTTCCCGGACGATCGCCAGCCCGCGGCGGTCGAGCCCGCCGAGCCCTTTCACCTTCCGCCACCGCTCGGTGGTCGTCTCGTCGGCCACCGCCTTGCGGACGAATCCGGCGAATTCCTCGTCCGCCCACCCGAGCCGGCCGTTCCGGCGGAGCCGGTCGGTCAGTTTCTTCCACGCCGCGAGCAGGAACCGGACGTCGTCGAATGCGTACCGGAGCTGCGCGGGCAGGAGGGGCCGCCGCCGCCAGTCGGTGAGCGTCTCGCCCTTGGACATGCGGTAGCCGAGGAGGTCCTGCACCAGGCCGGCGTAGCCGATCGGGTAGCTGTACCCGACGAGCCCGGCGGCGAGCTGGACGTCGAACACATTCGCCGGAGGCTTCCCGACGGCGAAGAAACAGATCCGGAGGTCTTCGCGCCCGGCGTGGACGACCACGGTCTTCGCCGGGTCGGTCAGGATCTCCCAGAACCGGTCCAGCGGCCCGCACGAGAACGGGTCGATGACGAAGAGCTTTTCGGCGGTCGCGACCTGGACGAGGCAGAGTTCGGGGCGGTATGCGTCCTCGCCGACGAACTCGGTGTCGAAGGCGATGACCGGCATTTGGGCGAGGTGATCGAGACAGGTGCCGAGCTCCGCCGGATGAGCGACGAGGGTCTCGGGCAGGGCCGTGAGCTTCGGGGGTCGGCGGGGCATGGTCGGCGCCCGGGGTCTGTGTGCGGTGTCTCGGTAGTTTACTACCCCTCATGGTGACGCGGGCTGCGGAGGTTGGTCAAGCCGACCCCCGCCGGCGGTTGCCGCCGCGTGTCCCGCTACCCCCTCCGACCGGGAATACTCCAGCAACCAGAACACCGCGACCTCCTCCCCCCGCACGACGAGCGGGAACTTCCCAAGAATGCGGGGCGGGCCGAACCCCACGACGTACGATTCGGGCAGGAACCCCTCGGCGAACACGAACGCATGATCCCGCCCGGCAGGGCCTTCGGGCACCTGCGTGAAGTGACTGGGGCGGGTCATCCCGTCGATCTGCCTGGCGTCAATTTGATGAAACCGGAGGAGGGCCGTCCACTGGTAGCTCGGGACGTACACCGGCTCGGCCGCACCCAACCGCCGGAGGGCGTCCTGGAGCTCCCCCACCACATGCTCTTTCCCGACCTGACGGGTAATCCGATCTCCCCCCACAGGGATCAGGGCGACCGGCCGGACCAGGTGGGCCGCGAGCAGGACAACGCATCCGGCCGGGATCGCGAACGCCGCGGCCGTCAACCGCCGCCGGACGACCGATGCCCGGGCCCGCTCGTACGCCACCGCGGCCAGCGGCCAGACGGCAATGTAGCACGGGAGCGCCCAGTTCCCTTCGAGCGGCCCGCGGGTGGCCTTGTACAGGAAGAACGCGAACGGGAACGCGAACAGGCACGCACAGACCCGGAGCCGGGGGTCGGAGAGCAGTTCCCTGCGATGAGCCAGCGTCCAGACGAAGGTGACGAATGGGAGTACGCCGAACAAAAGGAGCTGGATGCCGACGAACGACAGGAACGGGACCAGCCCGGGCTCCGGGCTGGCCATCGAGTGCTTCCACTGGTACTGGAGCGGGGCGAAGTCGTACCGGATGTTGTGAATCAGGATGGGGAGCGAGACGACGAACGCGACGGCGAGATGGGCGGCATACCCGGGCGCCCACCTCCGCCAGTTCCCGGCGATCAGGAAGCTGAGGAACCCGGCGATGACCGCGAGCCCGGTGGTGTACTTTCCGAGAATCCCACACCCGAGGACCACCCCGCCGGCCGCCCAGAGCCAGAAGGGGACACCGGGGGAAAGTCCTTCCCCACCTCTCCCCTGCAAGGGAAGGGGCATGACCCGCGGGGGTCCGTTTTCCGCCTCTTGTTTCTCTGGAAAAGGGGCCTGTGGGTGAAGCACGCCTCGCCCCACAATCCGCTCGTGGACCGCCACCAACCACGCCACGTAGAGCGCCCAGAACATGAGCAGCGGGGTATCGGGGGTTACGAGGACGGCCCCGAAGGTGAATAGTGGGGTGAACACGACGAGCGGTAGCAAGTTCCGCGGGCTGGTGAGCCGGCCGATGACGGCAAGGACCGTCAGCGTGGAGATCACGGCGGGAACGCGGATGGCAAAGAGCGTATTCCCGAACACGGCGGTCGCCGCCCGGATCATATAGGCGGTCATCGGCGGGTGGTCGTAGTAGCTGAACTGGAGGTGTTCGGACCAGCACCAGTAGTACAGCTCGTCGTCCGACGGCGGGAGGACGGCGGCGAGTAGCAGATAAACCGGCGTCAAGCCGGCGAGCAGCCACAGATACCCGCGGAACATCACCTTTCACCCCCGATCCGTCGGGACGACATTCCCGCATCCATGCGTCGGCCCAGGGTATACCCCAAACCCCCAATACAAATCGACCCCGGTTTTTGGGTAAACTGGGTATCGGGAATGAACTATCGTCGCACCGCCCCGCGGTGCGGATTTCCCCCGGTGAACCGACATGCTCGACCAGCTTCTGAATCAGCGCGTGGTCGTCGACCTGAGCAGCGCCTTCGTCTGTCTCGGCAAGCTGACCCGGTACGACGACCACTTCCTGGAGTTGAAGAACGCGGACGTCCACGACCTCCGCGACACGGACACGACGCGGGAGAACTACGTCGCCGAGTCGGTCGCGACCGGGATCAAGCGGAACCGTAAGCAGGTCCTGATCCGCCGCGACCAGATGGTCGCCATCTCCGTCCTGGAGGACGTGGTCGACGAGTGAGGTGTACGACGAGGGTGTTCGTTCCTGTCGCCGCGACAACGTCGGGTGTGCCGAACCCGGACCGGTGGGCGGCCCCCCCACCCGGGCCACCGATGTCGGACAGGCAAGCCCTCGTGTTACACTCCCAGAGGGCGAGTTGGGCGTTGAGAGACCGCACTCCGCGGGGTCACCTGGGAACAGTGCCGGGGGGTACGGACGGATCGCGGGACGAGCGGGGGGACTGAATGAGACCCGGGTAGGCCAACGGATTTGGGGCCCCGACAGGTGGTCTCGCTGGCCTCGCCCGTGAAGAGGTGGAGGGAGAGGGTGAGGTGGGGGCAACCAGGAGGGGGTTTTTACGGAACGAACCCAATTCTCATCATTCCTTCACAGCTCGAGCCCGCGCGACACGCTGATCGGGAGGGCGTTTTACGGAACAAACCCAGTCCTCATCGTTCCTTCACAATTCGAGCCGAACGACACGCTGATCGGGAGGGCGTTTTGCGGAACGAACCCAATTCTCATCGTTCCTCTGTGGGGAACGGCTCGGCGCAACCGGTCGGGAACTCGTTTCGCAGAAGAGCCCTCATTCTCATCGTTGCTTTCTTCTCCAGGAGAGCGCAAAACAACGACCCGAAGGCCACCCGCGACCCGAACCGGCCGCCGACAAAAAGATGAAACCAAGGAGGGCAGTTGAGCAACATTACGGTTCGCATCGGGCTGCCCTTGATGGTCACGGGACTCCTGACCGGGGCAGTCCTTCTGAAGGTCCTCGCGCGCATGTCCGAGCGCGATGCGACCGGGAAACCGGGAAGGGTCGTACTGACGCTACCCTGGCCGGTCCGCAAGACGTCTGAGGTTGCCGGCGCCAACGGTGAGAAGCCAGTCACCTTCGTCGTCCGGGTCGAGTCGACCGTGAGGGGAACGATCAGGACGATGTCGCTAACCCAGATAGACGAGGCGGGCGCCCCCACGATCGACCTGGGGGCCGACCTGAGAAAGTACGAGACGGATCTGACAAAGCGGTTCGACGCCCTGAGAGGGAAGCCCGGCAGGCTGACCCTGGAGATCGGCGACGGGCTCCAGCAGGAATTCGTTGTCGCTCTGGTCGACGTCGGAATCCGGGTCGGGTTCCAGGACGTCACCGCCGTCCCACTCGACCCGAAGAAGCGGTAGGACTGAGGGGGGAATTCGTGGGGAAGCGACGTATTCTGTTGCGGGCCATCATTTGGGGAACGGCCGCTGCCGCCTGGGTCGTAGCCGGGGTGGCGGCGGTCGTTGCGGGCGTGCTGGTCGTGCTGACCCTGGCCCGCGCCGAGAAGGCGGATGCCGGCGGCCCGGCCGAGGAGTTCGACACGTTTATCCAATTGCCGGTGGCGACCGCCGTGCAGCCGCTGGAGATAAAGGACGAGTACATCATGCTCCTGAACGTGAACAAGGACGGGCACGTCTTCCTATCCGACCTGGACGCGATCGGGGAACACAAGACGTTGAGTAACGTGCAGCAGGTCCAGCGATACATGAAGCGGCGGGCCGACGAGGACTTCCGGGCGGCCGGCGGTGACCGGGCCAAGCCTCCCCGGTCGGTTGTCATTCTCCGGGTGGATAAGGAGGCCCCGTTCGTCCGGGCCGAGGGGTCCGACAAGCCCGGCGTGTGGGACATCCTGAAGTCGTGCCGGGCAGCCGGGTATGACAAGGTCCATGTCCAGGTCATTCGGGGTGAAACACGATGACCGGTCGAGCGTGCCCCCCCCGGAGGACCCTGTCACCCCGCCACCTGGGCCAGCCACCGCCTGAGCAGGCACTCCAGCGTCTGTGTCTCGTCCGGGGTGAGTGCGGGCATCGACGCGGTCGCTTCCTTGAACCGGGTCGCGGTCGCCGCGTCGATCATCCGCCGGCCCTTCGCGGTCAGCTCCACCACCACCTTCCGCCGGTCCTTCGGGTCCGTCTTCCGGTAGACCAGCCCGTTTTTCATCAGCGAGTCCAGCCGGGCGGTCATCCCGCCGGACGAGAGCATCACGCTCTCCAGGAGTTGAGTCGGGGTCAGCCCGCCCTTCGGGCCGTTCCGCCGGAGCGTCGCCAGGATGTCGAACTGGCCGAGGGTGAGGTGGTGCCGCTCGAGCGCGTCTTCCACGCTCCGTTCCAGGTGCTGGGCGAGCACGATCACCCGCCCGACCACCCCGAGCGGGGACGGGTTCAACTCCGGCCGGGCCTCCTTCCACGCGGCCATCATCCGGTCGATCACGTCGGGGGTGTCCATGCCGTGCAGGGTAGAAAAGGGATATCTCGATGTCAAGATTCTTGACTCGGAACTATCTCGCGGATACCTTTCTCTCCTGGGCGTGTGTCCTCCCCTGTCACGAGGCGGCGATGAAAGAGATCAAGGTCGGGAACATCAGCGAGCAGTGCGTCGAGCGGGCCGACTACCCGCCGGAGAAGGTCCGGCAGATCCTGGCGGCCGAGACGGTCGCCGTCGTCGGGTACGGGGTCCAGGGCCGCGGCCAGTCGCTGAACATGCGAGACAACGGGGTGAAGGTGATCGTCGGCCAGCGGAAGGGCGGGAAGGCCTACGACCTGTGCCTGGAGGACGGGTGGAAGCCGGGCGAGACCCTCTTCGACCCCGAGGAGGCGGCCGCCCGGGGCACCGTCGTCCAGTACCTCCTGTCCGACGCCGGGCAGAAGGAGATGTGGCCGAAGATCAAGCCGCACCTCACCGCCGGGAAGGCCCTGTACTTCTCGCACGGGTTCGCGATCGTCTTCGCCGACCAGACCGGGGTAGTCCCCCCGCCGGGCGTCGACGTGATCCTGGTCGCCCCGAAGGGCTCAGGGACGACGGTCCGCCGTCTGTTCCTCGAAGGCCGGGGGATCAACAGCAGCTTCGCGGTCCACCAGGACGCGACCGGCCGGGCTCGGGAGCGGTGCCTCGCCCTCGGCGTCGCCGTCGGCTCGGGGTACCTGTTCGAGACGACCTTCAAGAAGGAGGTCGTGTCGGACCTGACCGGCGAGCGGGGCGTGCTGATGGGTGCAATCTACGGCCTGTGGCTCGCTCAGTACGAGGTGCTCCGGGAGCACGGGCACTCCCCGAGCGAGGCGTTCAACGAGACGGTCGAGGAAGCGACCCAGAGCCTCTACCCGCTGATCGCCGAGAAGGGCATGGACTGGATGTACGCGAACTGTTCGACCACCGCCCAGCGCGGGGCCCTCGACTGGTTCACCTCGTTCCGCGACGCCAGCAAACCGGTGTTCGAGAAACTGTACCGGTCGGTCGAGACCGGGGAGGAGACGAAGCGGGTGCTGGAGGCGAACAGCCGGCCGGACTACCGCGAGCAGCTGGAGAAGGAGTTGAAGGCGGTCGCCGAGAGCGAGATGTGGCAGGCCGGGGCCCAGGTCCGCGCCCTCCGGCCCGAGCGGCAGGGCCAGTAACGGCCCAGCCGGCCGGGCGAGTGACAACGCATTGTCAGTGCGAGTGACAACTAACTGTCACTCGACCCGGGGCCTGTCGGCGGCGGGCCCCGCGCCTTTTCCCTAGCACTTCTCGGGTTTCCGCGCATCCGATGACATCAGGCATACATCTGCATTCATTAATACGATATATTTCATCAAAATTGTCGTCATTATCTGTCTCCTCGCCCCCAAGAATTTTTTCCCGGAAATGTTCCGGCACACGGGCGGCCGTAACTACTTTCCGGGTTGGGGGGTCCGGGACCGGTCGCCTCCGCATCCGGCCGGCGGCCTGCCCGCGGCAGCTCCAGGACTCTTGACAGGCCCCGAACAGGGCTTCTATGATGCCCGCGACCGACCCTGGCTACCGCCGCCGGTTCACACCTTTCACGGCGGTTTCTGTACCCAGTTACACCCGGGTCGGGTCCGTCATCTGTGCCGGCGATCGATCACCTTCCATCGCAGCGCACCATCGTTCGGTATCTGGTCATAAGTCTTCCGCTAGCTGATCGTTGCGGCCGCGCCGCGAGGAGTGTCCCCGTGCCCTCCACCGACCCTGTCACCGAATTCCGGACCAGCTGGCTCCCGCACGTGACCGGGGAGGGCCTGGACCGGTTGATTGATTTGCTCGGCAAGGCGAGCCCGATGTTGATCCACGGGGCCTTCACCCGGGCGATGCCGATGGGCTGCCTGGCGTCCCACATTGCGTGGAATCACGAGAAGACCGAGCACCTCCAGCACGAGGCCGGGGTGATGTGGCTCTGCCGGGTCGCCAACCTGAACCCGGCCACGTCGGCCGTGATCCTCGCGTGGGACCGGGCCGGCACCGGCGACTTCGAACTCCGGAATGGGCTTCTGGCCTCGTGCCTCGACGAAAAGACCCACCGATCCGCCCTTGCCACACCCGAACCCGAACCGGTCGGCTGCTGACCTACTCCCGGGCAAGCCATGCTCGACCGCGCTCTTGAGCAGGAGGTGATGGACACCCCGGGCGAGGCGCGCGACTACGACGCGATGGACCACTCGGCGGTAAACCATCTCTTTGCGGCGGAGTTCCTTGCGGTTTGGAACCGAAAAAGCCCGGTCCTCGACGTGGGCACCGGGACGGCACAAATCCCGATCGAACTCTGCCGCCAACACCCCGCCCCCGATCTCTCCCTTGTCGTGATCGACCTCGCCGACCACATGCTCGCGCTGGCCCGCACGAACGTGGCCCGCGCCGGTCTGACCGACCGGATCTCGGTCGAGAAGGCCGACGCCAAGCGGTTTCCGCACGCGACAGCCGCCTTCGGAGCGGTCATCTCGAACAGCATCATCCACCACATCCCCGACCCGTCCGTCTGCCTCGCCGAGATGCACCGGGTGTGTGCCCCCGGCGGGGTGTTGTTCGTCCGAGACCTGCTCCGGCCGGTCGACGAACCGACGCTCCGACACCAGGTGGACACTTACGCGGCCGGGGCGAACGCCCACCAGCGACAGATGTTTGCCGACTCGCTCCGCGCAGCGCTGACGCTCGCCGAGATACGCGAACTTCTCGCCCGGCTCGGGTACGCACCGGACACCGTGAAGCAGTCATCCGACCGGCACTGGACGTGGTCCGCGGAACGGAGGGGATAGGCGACCGGAGCGGGGTTAGAATGGAGCATGACGGCGCGCTCCGGCGGACGGACAAGACCGCGGTCCTAATCCCCTTAACCCGACCCCTTCCCAAAACGTGTTCGCCAACAAGACCCCGTTCGACTGGCTCGCCTGGGTAGGGAACCTAGCCGCCTTCGGGGGACGTTCCGTCCCGCGCGCGGTTGCCGCGGTCGGCCGGCCGGGCTGGTGGGTCCGCCCTCTCCACGGGATGATCGTCGGTGCGTTACCGCTCGCGGTAATCACCGGGGTCACCCTCGGCGTCGTCATCTGGCTTCACACCCGCGACGTCCTGGCCCGGACCGGGACCGGGGCGGTCGAATACCTGCCCACCTTCCTCTCGGCGGCGGTGCTACTCGAACTCGCACCCGTCGGGGCCGGGCTGATCGTCGCCGCACGAACTGGGGCGAGCCTCGGGGCGGAACTCGCCTCGATGCGTGTCGGGGAACAGATCGACGCCCTCGAACTGCTGGGCGTGTCTCCGGCCGGCCGACTGATCGGCCCGCGGGTGCTGGCGTGTGTCCTCGCCGTGCCGGTGCTCCACGCGTTGATCGCCGCCGTCGCCCTCGTGAGCGGGTTCGCGGCGGAGGCGGTGACCGGCCAGACGACGCTGTTGAAATACGACGCAGCGGCGATGCGCGAGTTGTACCTGATCGACGTGGTCCCGGCGGCCCTGAAAACGCTGGTGTTCGGGCTCGTCGTCGGGGTGACTGGGTGCTTCATCGGACTGACCGCGGGCGACGGGTCGGAGGGGGTCGGGCACGCGGCCACCGACAGCGTGGTCATGTGCTCGATATTCGTCCTCGCGGCCGACGTGCTTCTGGTCGGGCTGATCAAGGCCTTGCAGGTGTTGATGGGGTGATCGGCCGAATTGTGGGGGGCGTATCCAACTTGCCCAGGTCACTTTCTTGCCGACCCGGGCAAGTTGGATACGCCCCCCACATCTTGAGCTATTCGTGCTCGGCGTCAAACTTTCGGGAGTTCCCAGCCCTTGCGGTACTCCCGCCCGAGGAACTTGTCCGCGTCCGCGCTGTTCGTCGTGCCCTTCGCGGCGTCCCAGGCGATCTCCTTACCGGCCCGGTACGCCACATTCCCGAGGAGTACCGCCTCGGCCAGGACCCCCGAGTAGCCGAAGTTGCAAGTCGTCTTCCCGCCTGTTTTCACCGCCTCGGTCCACTCCTTGTGGTGGCCGAGAGACGCCGCGATGCTTTTCGGTGGCGGGGCGAAGTCCTTCGCGAACTCGTCCGGCAGGAGCCGGTACTTGCTGTAGTCCGCGATCACCTTCCCCTTCTCGCCGACGAACATGACGGCCGACCCGAACCCGGGATAGACCTCTTTCCCGTCGAGCCCCGGGCCGGACACCCCGTGATACCATGTCAGGTGGACGCCCGGCCGGCCGTTCGCGGCCGGGAACTGGTAATCGACCTGCATCACGTCGGGCACGTCGTTATCGCCCACATAGGTTTTCTTGCCGGTCGCGTGGATCGTCGTCGGAGCGGTCAGATCGAGGGCCCAGAACGGGAGGTCGATGTAGTGACACCCGAGGTCCGCGAGGGTGCCGCCGCCGAACTCCCACCACCACCGCCAGTGGAAGTGCGGCCAGGCGAAGTTCCACGCGGACTTGTTCACCGCCACCTCGAAGAACTCGGTCGGGCACGGGCCGAGCCAGAGGTCGATGTCGAACTTGGCCGACGGCTTCGACCCGACGACCTTCCCCCCGACCGGCCGGCTGCTGTTCCAAACGTGGACCCGTTTCACCGGCCCGATCAGCCCGCCCTTCACGATTTCCACCACCCGCCGGTAGTTCTGTTCGGCGTGGATCTGTGTCCCCATCTGGGTGACGAGCTTCTTCTCGGCCGCGAGTTTCCGCATTAGCCGGACCTCGTTCACCGAATGGGCCAGCGGCTTCTCGCAGTACGCATGCTTGCCGAGCCCCATCGCGATCGCGGCCGGCAGACAGTGGTTGTGGTCCGGGGTGCTGACCACCACCGCGTCGAGCTTCCCGGCCGCCGCGTCGAACAGCTTGCGGTAATCGGTGAAGACCGCGGCCGTTGGGAACCGCCCGCGGGCGGTTTTGAGATTGGTCTCGTCCACGTCGCACAGGGCGACGACGTTCTCGTGAGCGACCCCGGCGAGGTTCGCGGCCCCACGATTCGCCACACCGATCACGGCGATGTTGAGCCTCTCGTTCGCCCCCAGGGCGCGAACGAACATGGGGGCGGATACGGTGGAGACGGCGGCGACCGACGACGCGGCAAGGAACCGCCTGCGGGTGGGGCGGGGAGTCATGGCGGGCTCCGGAGGGCGGAATGGGACTTCCGGACAGTGTACGCGAGATAGAGCGTGACGGGTGCGAAAACCACGGCGGAGAAGGTCGACGGTCGACCGGGTGATCTCTCCGGTTTGATGTGACCAGATGCTCGGCGCCCGACGGGTTGTAGGCGGGTGGATCGGCGGGGGAGGACAGCGCGCGGGCGATCGCACTGTCCTCGACCCCGGTCCGCGCTCCTTGGGCAAAGGCGGAGCTTGAACGGGCTGACCGGGCAGGCGACGCCAAGGTCTGGTAGGGCGGGGTTGGGTGCGGACCTCATAAAGCAGATCGCGAGCCGAACGTAGCTGATTCCGTGCAGAATCTCAGCAAGAGACATTCCGCCAACCGCTTACAACGGCGATTGCTGGGAGTCGACTGGCATAATCCTGGTTCGCAGGTTGTCGATTCTCCCGACACCTGGATTGGGGTCGGACAAGGGACCCAGCGGTGATGGCACTTCGCGCGAATCCATCAGAACCGGTGGCAGATGTTCCGGCAGAGAGCGATAATCAGCCCTCTACCCAGTGGCTGGTCGAACACACGGTGTCTATTCCCACCCCAGGAGGATGTAATGGCCATCGAACCACTCGCGATCGGGGTTTGCAGCTGGTCGTTGCAGGTGAAGAGCGTGCCCGAGCTGAAGAGGTTCATGGACCGGCTCGGGGTCGACGTGGTCCAGATCGCCTGTGGCGACCCGCACCATGCCTCCTGGGATGAGGGCGACACGATGCCCATGGCGGCGAAGGCGGCCGGATTCCGGATGAGCGGCGCGATGCTCGGGTTTCCGGGCGAAGACTACACGTCCCCCCAGACGATCGAGAAGACGGGCGGGTTCGGCGACCCGACCGCTCGCCCGGAACGGCTTGAGCGGTTCAAATGGGCCCTCGCGCGGACGAAAGAACTGGGCCTGTCGGACCTGATGCTGCACGGCGGCTTCATCCCCCCGGTCGGCGACCCGGGTCGGAAATCGTTCCTCGACACCCTCGGCGAGGTGGCGGATCTGGCCCGGCGGGCTGGGGTGATCGTGGCGTTCGAGACGGGTCAGGAGTCCGCCGCCCTGCTCCGCCGGACGTTGGACGACCTGAAAAGCCCGACCCTGAAAGTCAACTTCGACCCGGCGAACATGCTGCTGTACGACAAGGACGAGCCGCTCCAGGCGGTGGAGTTACTTGCCCCGGACATTCGGAGTGTCCACGTGAAGGACGCGAACCGCCCGCCGAAGCCGGGTGTCTGGGGGGAGGAAGTGCCGCTCGGGCAGGGGCAGACGAACACCAAGCTATTTGTGAAGGCGTTGAAGCGGGTGGGATACGGGGGACCGTTGTGCATCGAGCGTGAGGTCGGGAGCCAGGAGGACCGGTTCCACGACATTGAGCACGGGGTACGCTTCCTGCGGGAGTGTCTGGCGGAGGCCTGACGGGCGGCTAAACCCGGCCCGGTGTATTGTCGGGCACCAGGTCGGGTGGTAATATCTGAGGATCACGGCGGTCACGGTTCGGTGTGACCTTCCTGGAGAGGTGGCTGAGTGGTCGAAAGCACCGCTTTGCTAAAGCGGCGTGGGGGTAAAACCCCACCGCGGGTTCGAATCCCGCCCTCTCCGCTACGAAAGAGCCTGCAATTGCAGGCTCTTTCTTTTCCCGGGTTTGCGGCGGGACCGTGGTCTGCGTGGACCCACTTGTCCCGGATTTGTCCAGGGGCTGCCACCAGCAGTAACCGGGAGCAACCAGGAGAATCAGACTCAGAACGTGCACTTTCATCGCGAAGACCTCCTTGCCGGAGATGCTACCGGCGCACTTGGGATTGGCTCGAGTTTATCGCGAACGAGGGGGCTCAGGAGCCCACTGGCGCCATTCGTGTACCACG
>JAQGHQ010000490.1 GCA_028288765.1 Gemmataceae bacterium
CACCGGCGACAGAGGCAAGGACGGGACCGGCGGGGGAGTCGGCGGCCCGACTCCCGGCGCGGGCGGGGCCGCGAAGCCCGGGGCCGGCGGGGTCGGCGCGAACTTCGACTCGGCCGGGTCCATCTGGATGCTCGGCGGCGTGAGCGGACGACCGCCCGGCGGGGTCGCCCCCCCGGTCGGCGGCGGGACCAGCCCCGGGCCCGGCCGGGACGGCGGCACGTCCATGCTCGGCGGCGGGAGGTCGAACCCGCCGGCCGGGCGAACCCCGTCCGGCCCGGCCATGACCGGGCTGGTCAGCCGCGGCTTGCCTCCGAGCGGCTGTCCGCCGGTCGGTTGTCCGGTATAACCCGGAGGCGGCTGGAGATACCCACCGGCCGGCTGGACGCCGGACACCGGCTGCTTCGGGACGTACCCCGACGGCGCGGGGTTCGGCGTCCATTCGGTGTACGGGCGGACCGCCGGCGGCGGGAGCGCGCCGGGTGAACCGGTCGGCGGGGTGTACCCGCCGGGCGGGGGCTGCTGGGCCACCACCGTCCCCAGGGCGGCGAGCCCGACCGCGGCCACGACCGCGGTGAGCAAGACGGTTCGAGTTCGCACGGCCAATTCCCCCCAACAGGTCAGACGAATACTCGCCCCACAAGCCGATTCCTCGGCCGGTGGGGTGCCCCTGTTTACGTCGGACGGCGGCCTACTGCCCGGCGTCCTCCCCCGGCGGGCCCCCCCCGGACCCGGGCCCACTCTCCGGCGGCGGCGGCGCCGGAGGCGGGTATTTGATCGCGTTCTTCGCCGTCTTCGCACGCACGGCTTCGGACAAATCAATCCCGGTGTGAACGCTCAGGAGAAAGACAATGTTCGCCACGTCGGCCAGCTCGTCCGCTATCGCCGCCCGGAGTTGGGGGTCGGCGGACGCCCCCCGGGACTCGTCCGGGGTCAGCCAGCGGAACACCTCGCACAATTCCCCGACCTCGCTGGCCAGGGCCATGACGAGGTTCTTGGGGGTGTGGTACGGCTCCCACCCGCGGGCCTCGGCGAACCGGCGGATCCCGTCCTTGAGCGCTGCCACCGGGGTGGTCGCGTCGGACATTGCGGACTATCCGGGTTATTCGGCGTTTGCGGGTGGTCCGCCTTACAGATTCCCCCTGCGACGGTCCACCCGTGAGTCGGCGAACCATAACCGAGGTGCGGATCGTGTCAACACGAAGTGGAAAAGGAAATCGACCATCGACCGGACCGTTGATGCTAAAGACGCTCACCCGCGATTCCCGGCGGGTCGGGCGGACCTCCGTGGGTCCCAGCCACCCGGCGTAGCACTTCCGGGAGTGGGGATTCCAACTCGACCCGCCGGCCGGTGACCGGGTGGTCGAACCCTAGCCGCCAGGCGTGCAGCCCGAGCCGGCGGGACGGGTTGGTCGCCGCGCGGTACACCTCGTCCCCGATCACCGGGCACCCGAGCCCGGCGAGATGCACCCGGATCTGGTGCTTCCGCCCCGTCTCCAACCCGACCTCGACCAGGGAGTACGGGCCGAGGGTCGTGACGACCCGGTATCGCGTCACCGCCCGCTTCGCCTCGCCGCCGGGCGGGGTCGCCCGTACCCGCAGGTCGCGGCCCTCGGTCAGGAAATTGTCGATCATCCCTTCGGCCGGTCGCGGCGCCCCCTCGACCACCGCGAGATATGTTTTCGTCACCGCCTCCCAGTTGTCTTGTAGGCGGTCCCGGGCGGCGGGAGTGCGGGCGAAGAGCAACAGCCCCGAGGTGTCGCGGTCGAGCCGGTGGACGACGAACGGCCGCCCGGCCTTCCGGGTGGCAAGATGGGCGTTCAGCCGGGCGAACGCGGTGTCGGACTTCTCGGCCTCGGTGGCGACGGTGAGCAACCCAGTCGGCTTGTCGATCACGATCACCGCGTCGTCCTCGTACACGATCGCGACCCCGGCCCGTCCCAGGTCCCCGGCGGCCCGACCGCCACGCATGATGGCGACCCGGTCGCCGGGCTTCAGTGGGTGGTCGTGGCGGGTCACCGGGGTGCCGTTCACGGAGACCGAGCCGTGCTGCAGGAGTTGCTTCACCCGGGTGCGGTTCATGGGTCGCAGGACGTCGAGCAGCCAGTCGAGAAGTGGCCCTTCGGCGGTCGGCGGGGGCAACGCCCGGTCCGGTCCGGAGGGCGGCATGGTGGAACTCCGAGGAAGGTGGATTTCCCCTCCGGGATTTCACCCCGACGGGGTGAGAGCCCTGAGCCCCGGGCAACGCCCTGGGTCGAGAGGCTCATTTCTTCCCGATGCTGTAGAGATGGGTCTTGGTCCGCAGGATCAGCGCGTCGCCGGCGACCGCGGGGGAGGCCATGCACCCGGCGTCGAGCTCGTTCGCCGCCACCGGCTCGTACTCCCGCGCGGCCTTGATCACCGTCGTCTTACCGGTCTGGTTCGGCAGGTAGATGTGCCCGCCGACGAGGACCGGCGAGGCCGTGTATTCCCCGTTCAGCCGCTCCGACCAGAACGGCTTGCCGGTCTTCGCGTCCAGGCACGAGACGACCCCGCCGTCACTCACCATGAACAGCAGGTCGCCCTGCACCAGCAGCGACGGCCGGGTCGGGACGCCCTTGTCGGTTTCCCACGCCACCGCGTCCTTCGGCACCATTCCGGACACCCCTTCTTTGAGGGCCATGAGCTGGGACGGGTGGCCGCTGACCAGGTACACCAGCCCGTGGCCGGCGACCGGCCGGGCCCCGACGTTCATCGTCGACTTCTTCAGATGATGGAACCGCCAGAGTTCCTCGCCGGTCACCGGGTCGTAGGCGATTGTGCATTCGGCCGAGGGGCAGATCAGCTGGGGCTTCCCGTTCACCTCCAAAACCCGGGCGGTGGCGTAGGCCTTTTTGTAGTCGCCGTTGTCGGTCGCGTACTTGATGTTCCGGTCCTTCTTCCACACCGTCTGGCCGGTCGACTTGTCGAGGGCCGCGACGTACTGCTGGTCGAACCCGTCGAAGATCAGGACGAGCAGGTTCTTGTAGACGACCGGCGACGACCCCGGGCCGCGGAAGTGGTCGCATTTCAGGTCCTTCCGCTCCCACAGCACTTTCCCGGACGCCGTATCGACGCACCACGTCCCGTGGCTGCCGAAATGGGCGTAGAGGCGGCCGTCCTCGACCACGGGTGTGGGCGAGGCGTAGCTGTTGAAGTCGATACAGAAGGCCGGGTTGTCCTCGACCGCCAGCTTGATGTCGTGCGAGATCTTGCCCGTGTTCCGGTCCGCGCACACGGCGAAGAACGTCACCCGCTCGACCGCCCCCTTCGCCCCCCCGGTCCTGGGCACCGGCGCCGTCTTGGCCCCGCGGACCTCGTCGGCCGTGGTCATCCACACCTGATCGCCCCACACCACGGGCGACGACCACCCCTTACCGTGGATCGCCGTTTTCCAGCGGACGTTCTTCGTCTCCGACCACTCGGTCGGAATGGCCTTGGCGTCCGCCGTCCCGTCCCCGTTCGGCCCGCGGAACTCCGGCCAGTTGTCGGCGGGGCGGGCGGTTGTGAGCAGCAGCGTGGCGGCGGCCAGCGACAGGCTGAAGCGCATGGGACGGGTCCCGGGTGGGGCTGGCGGGGCGGGAATCGGCAGATGTGTTTCAGGGTAACGAGGCCCGCCGTGGAAGACAACGCCCTACCGCGCCGCCCGGCCGACCCTGGGGTTACACGAGCGGCGGGAAGAATGGCACCTGCCCGCGGACCCCACCCCGACCCTCCCCGCAACCGGGGAGGGAGCCGGAAACTCCGGTGCCTGGGTCCGGTCTCCCCCCGGCTGCGGGGGATCAAGGGGGGGCACCGACCCCACGGCCACGTCCGTTACAACCGGCGGGGCGGGTTTTCCCTGCCCCGCGTTTTGTGGGCTACAAGGTCCGGGTTGTCCGCCGGGAACGGCCGCCCCGCTCACATCTGGAGCGCCGTTCCCCACAGCGCGAGGTCACCAGCCGCCGCCTGCCCCGCCGCCACCACCTCCTGCCCCACCGCCCCCGAACCCTCCACCGCGGCCGCCGCCGCCACGCATCCCGCGCCCCCCACCGCCTCCCCCACCCGCCCCGTGGCCGCCCCCCCCGTCCCGACGGGGCGGAGGCGTGTCGTTCGCGAACGCCTTGTGGGCTTCGTTCCAGTCGGTCTGGGTGCCGACCACGAAGTAGTGGTCGTCCCCAGCGGTCCGCAGCCACAGGAACCCCATCTTCAACCCTTCCGCTTTCAGGGGGATTGGGGTGCCGTCGGCGTACCGGGCGCGGAAGTCCGGACCGAGCCCCTGTTTGAGAATGGGCGGCCCGACTACCTGAACCGTCCCGGTCGGTGCCACGTTGAAGGTAAACGCCCGCTGGCCGGGCTGGGCCACGCCGTCCTGTATCCGGACCTCGGCCTTGACCACGCCCCGGAACCCGGTGGGGACGACCAACTCGACCGTCGGGCGGGGGCCGGCGAACATCTCGACCACGGTCCCCCCCGGGGCTCGATCGGCGGACGGGGGGCCGGCCGCTCCGGGCGATTCGATGGCGCAGCGGAAATCGGTTTCCTCGGACAGATACCCCGCCGCCCCGACCTCGATCAGTATCCCCACGTCCTCCCCGGCGTCACTCCGAACAAGGGCAATCCCGTCGGTCCCGGTCGTCCCGGCCGCGTCCTTCCCCAGACCCGGCGCTCGCGGGTTGGGACACCAGAGCCTGACCTTCGCCCCGGCAATCGGGGCCTTCGTTTCGGCGTCGATCACCCGGATTGGTACCGCCTCCCGGGCCGAGCCGTGGTATCCGGGTAGACCGCGACACCCGGACGCGACGGGAAGTAAGACGGCCATGCCGATCAGGCACGGGATCAGATGACGCTTCCCCACTGGTCACCCCCGCTCGCGTAGCGACACGACCGAGATCCCCCTTCACAAGTGCGGCGGGGGGTTTACCGCCGACGGGGCGGGGTGTCTACCCGGAGATGATCGCTCACCCGGCAATTTCCCCCCTGACGGGGGTGGCGGACAGCAGCACCCGGGCCGTCGGGCCGTATCCCGTCGGCGACCCGCCCTTGCCATCCGTGGGGTGTTTTCGTTATAGTTTCACTCTTCGGCACGCACGTTGCCGGCCGGTTCTCGCGCGCTCTGCCGACGCGCGGCAAGGCCCGGCCTTTATAGCTTGTGGGGTTTCGCCGTGACGGAAACGTTGATCGACCTGCGCGCGATGTTGGTCGAGCGCGAGGATTTCGAGGGCGGGATGGTGTCGAAGCTCCGCGAGGGGCTGGCCCAGGGCGGGCCGCAGATCCGCAACCTCCGCGAGATCATCGACATCCTCACCAAACGGCTCGCAGTCGCCGCCGGCCCACTGCAAAAGAAGATCCACCTCAAACTCGGGATCGCCCACTTCTTCCTCGGCCACATGGCCTCGGCGGTCGAGCACCTGGAAAAGTCCGACGGCCCGCTCGCCGCGTTCTACCTCGGCCAGGCGCACGTCAACCGGCACGAGTACAAGGAGGCCATGGCCTCCTTCGAGAAGGCCGAGAAGTCCGGGTATGCGGGCCAGCAGGTCCAGCTTCAGCGGGCCGGGGTGCTCCGGCTCCAGGGCCACGCCGGCGAGGCGAAGGTGATCCTCGCCAAGCTCAAGGACGCGGCCGCCCACAACGCCGAGTTCTATTACCAGGAGGGCGGCATCGCCGAGGCCGAGGGCGACGTCCCGCGGGCCGCGAAGCACTACGAACGGGCCGTCGAGCTCGAGCCCCGGCACGCCGGGGCCCTGTTCCGGCTCGGGTTCCTCAACGACCTCCAGGGGAACGACTACGAGGCCATCGGGTACTACGAGCGGTGTCTGAAGTACCCGCCGATCGGTAAGGGCGTGCTCTACAACCTCGGCGTCCTGTACGAGGACAACGACCAGTACGACAAGGCGACCGAGTGCTACCGCCGGCTGAACAAGGCCGACCCGACGGACGAGCGGGCGAAGCTGTTCGTCAAGGACGCGGAAGCGTCACTGTCGATGTACTACAGCCCGGAGGAAGAACAGGTCAGCATGCAGTTCCGGCAGGTGATGGAGATCCCCATCACCGACTTCGAGCTGTCCGTCCGCAGCCGGAACTGCCTCAAGAGGATGAACATCCGGACGCTCGGCGACCTGACCCGGGTGACCGAGTCCCAGCTGCTGGCGAGCAAGAACTTCGGCGAGACCTCGCTCGAAGAAATAAGAGCCATCATGAACGCCAAGGGGCTGCGGATCGGGCAGTCGCTGGAGCAGGGCCAGCAGTACGAGTTCCGCTACCGCCCGCAGCAGAACCTGAGCCCCGAGGAGCAAGCCGTCCTGGGCAAGCCGGTGAGCGACCTGAACCTCTCGGTCCGCGCCCGGAAGTGCATGAATCGGCTGAACATCGGCACCCTCGGCGAACTCTGCCAGCGGACCGCCGACGAGCTGTTGGAGGCGAAGAACTTCGGCATGACCTCGCTCACCGAGGTGCGGGAGAAGCTCGCCCAGTACAACCTCAAGCTGCGGGGTGATTGAAGCGAAGTCTCACCGCAAGAAAACATTCACCACAAAGGCACGAAGGACGCACAAAGGATCACAAAGTGAACATCAAGCTGATCGGGTGATTTTCTTGGTGGGCTTCGTGCGTCCTTCGTGCCTTTGTGGTGAATGTTTTTGGTTTTCTGTGGTGAGATGCCGTCGATGGCGGTCACGTTCCAGGTCCTTCATCGCGACGAGCAGGCCCGCACCGGGCTTCTCGCCACCGCGCACGGGCCGGTCGAGACGCCGGTCTTCATGCCGGTCGGCACCCAGGCCACGGTCAAGGGCCTCACCCCGGTCATGCTCCGCGACGTCGGGGCGCAAATCATCCTCGGCAACACCTACCACCTCGCCCTCCGGCCGGGCGACGACCTCGTCGCCGAACTCGGCGGGCTGCACCGGTTCATGGGCTGGGACCGCCCGATCCTCACGGACTCCGGCGGGTTCCAGGTGTTCAGCCTCGCGACCCAGGTGAAGATCACCGACCAGGGGGCGAAGTTCCGCAGCCACATCGACGGGTCGCCGCTCGAACTCACCCCGGAGCGGGCGGTCGAGATCCAGCAGAACCTCGGGTCCGACATCGCGATGGTCCTCGACCAGTGCCCGCCCGGCGACGCCGGCCCCGACGTGATCCGTGCGGCCGTCCACCGCTCGGTCCGGTGGGCCGAGCGGTGCCGGACGCACCACACCCGCGCCGACCAGCTGCTATTCGCCATCGTGCAAGGGGGGACGAACCTCGCCCTGCGGGAGGAATGTGCCCGCGAACTCGTGGCGATGGATTTCCCCGGGTACGCACTCGGCGGGTTCAGCGTCGGCGAGGGGCCGGACGCCATGCACGCCGCGCTGCCCGCGTGTGCGGCCCTGCTGCCCGAACACAAACCTCGCTACCTCATGGGCGTCGGGCGGCCGGAAGACCTGCTCGCCGGGGTCGCCGCCGGGGTCGACATGTTCGACTGCGTGATGCCGACCCGGAACGGCCGCAACGCCCTGGCGTTCACCGACTCCGGCCCGCTGCGGCTGCGGAACGCCTGCCACCGGCGAGATCCGGCCCCGGTCGAGTCCGGTTGCCCGTGTTACTGCTGCGCGACCTTTAGCCGGGCGTACCTGCACCATTTGTTCGCCGCCGACGAGATGCTCGGGCCGACGCTCCTGAGCCTGCACAACGTCGCGTTCTACCTCCGGCTCATGGCCGCCGCCCGGCGGGCGGTCGCGGAGGGCCAGTTCGCCGCCTTCCGGGCCGACCGGCTTGCCCGCTGGGAACCGCATTCCTAGTATGAAATTTCCGATTCTGCCGGCCGGGCGGGAATGGGATTCGCAGGCGGGCACCACCCACCACGCTTCTTCTCGCGGTGGGCGGTTTTCGCCCCACGGGGTTCATACCGATGCTCGACGTGCTGTTCGCTCAGGAACAAGGCCAGCAGCCGCCCCCGTTCTGGGCGAACCCGATGTTCCTGTTGGCGCTGCTGGCCCTCTTCTGGGTGGTCATCATCCTCCCGATGAGCCGCCGGCAGAAGAGGGAGCAACAGACCCTGCTCGCGAGCATCGCCCGGGGGGCGAAGGTCGTGACCTCGGCCGGGATCGTCGGGACCGTCGTCTCGGCGAAGGACGGGGAGGACGAAATCGTGATCCGGTCGGAAGACACCCGACTCCGGATCAAGCGGAATACGGTGACCCAGGTCCTCGGGACCGACGCGAGCGAAGCCAACAAGTAACGCGGATTGCGGAATTCGGAATGCGGAATCAAATCCGGTGCCCCGCGGGAGCTGCGGCGCGACGCGGGCCGGGTGCCGGGTGAGGAACGGAACGCCATGCAACGCAACTTCCTCCGCGGGTTCTTGATCTGTTTGGTCCCGTGCCTGCTGGCCGCGGCCTTCGCGCTCCGGCTGGACAAGTACAAGCTCGGGATCGACCTCGCCGGCGGGACGATCCTCGTCTACGAGGTGAACCTCGAGCGGACCAAACAGCTCCACGACGCCCGCCGGGACCAGGGTGAGGCCCCGTCGAGCCGCCAGCAGGCCGCGCCGGCCGAGGGGCTCAGCAGCGAGGACATGCACAAGCTGGCGAGCCAGATCAAGCGGCGGATCGACCCGGCCGACCTGAAGAACGTGACCGTCCGCCCGCTCGGGAACAGCCGGGTCGAGATCATCCTCCCGACCGGGGGTTCCGGCGGCGGCCGGTCAAACCTGTCGGCGGAGGAGATCGAGGAGGTCAAGCGGCTCGTCTCTCAGATGGGCGTGCTTGAGTTCCGCATCCTCGCCAACCAGGCGGACGACGACGCCGGCATCCGGGCCGCCCGCGAGCTGATCGACAGCGCTTCCCCGGACGATCTGACCCGGTGGGCCGTGGCGGGCACCCCGCCGCCCCCCCCGGCCGAGGACTTCGAGGTCAAGGCCGCGGGCGAGACGCCGGTGAAGGTCCGGTACGCGTGGGTCGAGCTGGGGCCGGAGGAGCGCGAGAGCCTGGGGCTCAACAACGCCGCCGAGGCCACCTCCCGGACCTGGACCGAGGCCGCCGCCAGCCGGAACAAGACGTTCACCCGGACGTTCACCAGCGAGGACGGGTCGAAGCAGTCCGTCTGCCTGTTCTTCAGCCGGGAGGTGAAGACCCCCGCCTGGCTGGAGAAGGAGGCGAAGGACAAGGCCCGGCTGGAGGCGGAGGGCAAGGCCGACCAGTTCAACCCGAAGAAGTACGAGTACTTCGTCCTCACCCGGATCTCTTCGGCCGACACCGTCAAGGTCGAGGGCGATATCTCCCTCACCGCCCAGTCTGACACGGACAAGGGGCTGAACCCGTGCGTCAGCTTCCGGTTCAACGGCCCGGGCGCCCAGGCGTTCGGCCGGATGACCGAGCGGAACAAGCCGGCCGGGACCAACATCCGGGTGCTCGCCATCCTGCTCGACGAGCGGGTGGTGTCGGCCCCGACCCTGAACGCGGTCATCACCTCGGCCGGCCAGATCACCGGGAAGTTCGACCGCAAAAGCGTCGAACGGCTGGTCAACTTCCTCCGCAACGGCGCGCTGAACGCGCAGCTCCGCGAGAAGCCGGTGAGCGAGAACACGATCGGCCCGACCCTCGGGGCGGACACGATCCGCAAGGGGACGGAGGCCGTCGGCCTGGCGTTCGCCGTCGTCCTCGCGTTCATGATCTTCTACTACCGGTTCGCCGGGCTGGTCGCGTGCGTCGCCCTGCTCGCCAACCTGCTGCTCACCGTCGGCTTCATGGTCGCCGTGAACGCCGCGTTCACCCTGCCCGGGCTGGCCGGGGTCGTGCTCATGCTCGGCATGGCGGTCGACGCGAACGTGCTGATCTACGAGCGCCTCCGGGAGGAGCGGAACAAGGGGGCGAACCTCGCCACCGCCATCCGCAACGGGTATGACCGGGCGTTCTTCACGATCATCGACACCCACCTGACCAGCATCTTCACCGCGATCGTCCTGTACACGTTCGGGAACGACCAGCTGAAGGGGTTCGCGATCAGCCTCACGGTCGGGCTGGTAATCAGCCTGTTCACCTCGCTGTACATGACCCGGCTGATGTTCGACTTCTGGCTGCACAAGCGGTGGCTGACCGAGCTCCGGATGCTCCGGCTGTTCGAGCGGCCGAGCTTCAACCCGATGAAGTACCGGTTCTACTTCTTCTCCATCACGTCCGTCCTGACTGTCCTCGGGCTCGGCCTGTTCCTGTTCCGCGGGGAGGCCGGGATGAACGTCGACTTCCGCGGCGGGACGGTGTACGCCGGCCAGATGGTGGAGGGCCAGGAGCGGGCGCTCACGACCACCTCCGACAGGAAACTCGGGCTCCGGGACCTCCTGGGCGAGGAGCGGCAGAAGGAACGGCTGAACGTCGAGACCGTCCGGTGGGTGAACGCCCCGGCGAACCTCCCGGCCGACCCGGTCGCCCAGGAGACCGTGCTGGCGGCCGTCGGCACGTACATCTTCGAGATCACCTACTCCGACAAGGCCGCGACCACGGTCGGCCTGTCGCAGAAGCCGGACGGGAAGACGGTGAATGATATCGAGGACGCGGTGAAGGCCCGCGCCCGGCACCTGCCGGACGTGTCGGTCGAGCAGATGTTCCTGAGCGGCGAGAACTACGGCGAGGGGAAGAGCCGGTACTTCACCGTCCGGACGACCGAGCGGCAGCCGGACCTGGTCCGGGCGAGCCTGGACCGGCTGCTCCGCGACGACGACGGGAAGCCGCTGGTCGCGAGCACCCACGTGACGATCGGGCCGGTGACCGGGCCGGTGGTCGAGCTGACGTTCGACCGGCCGATGTCCCCGAGCCAGATGCGGGACCTGCTCGACCGCGAGTTCCGGAAGGAGAACGCGGTCGATCCCGCGGGCGCGTCGTTCGACCTCCGGACCCCGCCCGCCGACCAGGGCGAGAACGGCCGGTACAAGGTCATGTGGCTGGACGTGTCGAAGAACACGACGTTCGCCGCCCTGAAAAAGAAGGAGGCGGCCGCAGCTAGTGGCGGGACGGCCGGGGCGGCCGTTGGCGGCTGGCCGACGGCTGTTGCCGCGGCGACGGCCCTCGCCGACAAGGACCTCGACGACCAGGCCCGGACCCTCCAGGCGATCCTCCACAAAACCAAATTGGCGGTCGAGACCCGGCCCGAGCCGGAGCGGCTGGAGGTGTTCGACAGCCAGCTGGCGTCCGAGACGCGGACGAAGGCGTTCTACGCCATCCTGGCGAGCTGGGCCGCGATTCTCCTGTACCTCTGGTTCCGGTTCGGGAACTGGACGTTCGGGCTGGCCGCGGTCCTCTGCCTAGTCCACGACCTGTGCTTCACCCTCGGGGCGATCGCGGCCTGCCACTACCTGTTCGACAACCCGTTCGGGTACCTCCTGCGGCTGGAGGACTTCAAGATCGACCTGCCGACGGTGGCGGCGCTCCTCACCCTGGTCGGGTATTCGGTCAACGAAATCATCGTCAACTTCGCCCGCATCCGCGAAGTCCGGGGCAAGAACCCGGTCCTGACCCCGCAGATGATCAACGATAGCGTGAATCAGACGCTGAGCCGGACGATCCTGACCTCGATGACGGTGTTCCTGGTGTCGTTCGTGCTGTACGCATTCGGCGGCGAGGGGGTCCACCTGTTCGCGTTCGTGATGGTTATGGGCGTGATGGTGAGCACGTACAGCTCGATCTTCATCGCCAGCCCGTTGCTGCTGTTCCTCGGCGAGGGCCACGGGACCGTGACGACGGAAGCCCCGAAGGTCGAGGAAGAGGCCGCCATCGAAGGCTGATTCGGGCGTGAGAAAAAGGCTGTGAAAGCCCACGGGTTACCCCCGTGGGCTTTTCTCTTTCCCGGCGCACCCCTTCCGGGGGTAGAATCCGCGTCACACCCCGTCGCCGCGCCGGAGCTTTTCGATGACCACCCTCGTTCCCCTCGTCGCGGCCGCCGCGGTCGCGCTCGTCGCGATCCCGGCGCCCGCCCCGTCTTCGGCCGCCGACCCGAAGCCGGTCGACGGTATCGTGTTCCGGAACGCCACGCTGTACGACGGCGGCGGCGGCCCCGGGGTGAAGGGTGATCTCCACGTCAAGGGCGACCGCATCGTCGCCGTGGGGACGGTCGGGAAGGTCGACGGGGCCAAGGAGGTGGACGCGGCCGGGTTGGTCGTCTGCCCCGGGTTCATCGACCTGCACACCCACTGCGATACCGGGAGCCCGGCAATCACCGCCAAGGCCGGGCGGCCGAACAAGAACTACGTCACCCAGGGGGTGACCACGGTGGTCACCGGCAACTGCGGCGCCGGGCCGGTCGACACGGCGAAGTTCTTCAAGGCGATCGAGGACGGCGGGGTCGGGACGAACGTCATCCACCTGGCCCCGCACAACAGCATCCGGGCGGCGGTGATGGGGAACGAGAACCGGGCCCCGACCGCGGACGAACTGGCGAAGATGGAAGAGCTCGTGGCGAAGGCGATGGACGACGGGGCGTGGGGAATGGCCACCGGGCTGATCTACAACCCCGGCACCTACGCCCGGACGACCGAGCTCATCTCCCTGGCCACGGCGGCGGGGAAGCGCGGCGGGATGTACGCGAGCCACATCCGCGACGAGAGCGGGGGCCTGCTCGACGCGATCGACGAGGCGATCCGGATCGGCCGCGAGTCGGGCTGCCGGGTCCACATCTCGCACATCAAGGCGTCCGGGAAGGCCGCGTGGGGCACGTCCACCCGGGCCGTCGGGCTGATCGAGGACGCCCGCAAGAAGGGGGCGGCCGTGACCGCCGACCAGTACCCGTACGTCGCCAGCAGCACGTCGCTACGGGCCACGCTCGTGCCGGCCCGGTACCGCGAGGGCTCGCAGAAGGACTTCGTCGCCCGGCTCGACGACCCGAAGACCGGCGAGCGGATGAAGAAGGACATCGCCGCCGCCCTGGACGGCCGCGAGGGCGGGAAGCGGATCCAGATCGCGGGTTACTCGAAGAAGCCCGCGTGGCAGGGGAAGCGGGTCACCGACATCGCCGAGGCCGAGGGCAAAGACCCGCTCGAAATCGTACTGGAGATCGAGCGGAACGGGGGTGCCCAGATCGTCAACTTCGGGATGAGCGAGGAGGACGTGCGGGTGTACATGAAGCAGTCGTGGGTGGCGACCGCGAGCGACGGGTCGACGCACTCCCCCGGCCCGTCCGTCCCGCACCCGCGGAGCTACGGCACCTTCCCGCGGAAGATCGGCCGGTACGCGATCGAGGACAAGATCGTTCCCGTCGAACACGCGGTCCGCAGTGCCACCGGCCTGCCGGCGGACATTCTCCAGCTGCCCGACCGCGGGTATCTCAAGGCGGGGTTCGCCGCCGACGTGGTGGTCTTCGACCCGAAGACGTTCCGCGACCCGGCCACGTTCGACAAGCCGCACCAGTACGCGACCGGGGTGAGGTGGGTACTGGTGAATGGACGCGCCGAGATCGCCGACGGGACGTACCAGGACGGCGTTCTCGGGGGCCGGGTGCTCCGGCACAAGGCGAAGTGACGAGGCCGGTTTGTCCCTGGGAGCGCGGCCGTCTCGGCCGCACCGGCTTCGAAGAGCGGCCGAGACGGCCGCGCTCCCAGGGACAAACCACCTGACACTGACCGCCCGCGGAGAAATCCGACTGTCCGCGCGTTCCCCATCCCCGTATCATGACCGTCTTCGCACGTGCGTAGCATTTACCCGCAGGTTGAGTCATGTACGCGATTATCGAAGACGGCAGCCGTCAGTACCGGGTCGAGCCGAACAGCACCGTTGTGATCGACTACCGGGACGTTCTGCCGGGCCAGCAGATCGAACTCACGAAGGTGTTGCTTTACCAGAGCGGGGCCGAAACCCTGATCGGACAGCCGCTCGTAGAAGGCGCCCGCATCATCGGTGAGGTGACGGAGCTCCCGACCAAAAAGACGATGATCCAGAAGTTCCGCCGTCGCAAGAACTACCGGCGGCTCAAGGGGCACACCCAGCCGTTCGTCCGGGTGAAGATCAAGCACATCCTGAAGGCCGGGGAGCAGCCCCCGGTCGAAGCCCCGGAGCCCGAAACCCCGGCCCCGACTGCCTGACCGGCCGCGAGTAAGATCAGTCCGCGACCCCCGGGTTTCTCGAGGAACCCGGGGGTCGGTCGTTTTCATCACCCGCCCGGTATGGACGGCGGCATGTCCGGAGCCCGGCGAAGAGTTCGCACCGGGGAATGACGAACTTCGGGCGGCGACAGCCCGGGGCGATTTTTGAGACATCTCGCTCGACGCGACAATCGCTCCCCCCGCATCACGGCGTCGACAGCCCGTTACCCCGGGAGCAGCCGGGCGCGCGGTCCCGTACCGGGGCGGCGACACCGGCCGCCGTCCCGACACCCCGGCGCCCCGCCCGCGGGGCGCGCGGCCCACACCCCCGGCCGAGAAATCCTCCGCATCTCTGTATTGCACTACAAATGGCTTTGCATTATTATGCCTATTGTTTGGCCGGTTCTCCGGCCGGCCCGCCCGACACCCCCGCCACCCGGAGGGCCCCATGCCCACCCCCAGCAAGGAGTACGCGGACGAGGTCCTGATCCGCTCCCTGGCCCGCGGGAAAACCATCCCCGAGGCGGCCCAGATCGCCAAGGTCAGCGAGCGGACCGTCTTCCGCCGGCTCGCCAACCCGACCTTCC
>JAQGHQ010000497.1 GCA_028288765.1 Gemmataceae bacterium
TCAGTTGAAGTAACTGCGGCTCGTCCATGAGCGACTCCACACCGCGGTCGTGCGAGCGGGCGAGTCGATCTTGTATCCGATTTGCCCCCAGCGTAAAAGATCTCCTGGGCCTGCGCTGTAGTATTAGGGAGAACCGTGGGAGGGGCAATCTGGACCTCCCCACGATTAGTGGACAGCCAGATAAGAGGGTAGCCTCTTATCAAGGAGGTCCGAGATGGCGGAACCACGACGCACGTTCACCCGCGAGTTCAAGGTCGCGGCCGTGAAGCTGGTCACCGAGCACGGTCGGTCCGTGGCCGAGGCCGCCCGCAGCCTCGGGATCGGGGCCGAGTTGCTCCGGCGGTGGAAGGTCGTCCTCGACGCCGACGGCCCGGAGGCCTTTCCGGGCCACGGCAACCTCCCGCCCGCCGAGGACGAACTTCGCCGCCTCAAGGCCGAGGTGGCTCGGCTCAAGGCCGAGCGGGACATCCTAAAAAAAGCTACGGCGCTCTTCGCCCGGGAGTCGCTGTGAGCTACGCCTTCATCGAACAGCATCGGGGCGCGTGGCCAGTTCTGCCGATGTGCGACGCCCTCGGGGTGTCCCCGGCCGGGTACTACGCCTGGCGGGACCGGGACACCAGCCAGCGGGACCAGCGACGAGAGAAACTGGCCGTCGAGATCCGGGCCATTCACGCCGATGTCCGGGCCCGGTACGGGAGCCCGCGGATGCACGCCGAGCTGGTGGATCGGGGTCACGACTGCTGCCTGAACATGGTGGCCCGGGTCATGCGCGAGGCGGGCATTGCCGCGAAAACGGCGCGGAAGTTCCGGCCGACGACCAACTCGAACCACGCCCTGCCGGTGGCCGAGAATGTCCTCGACCGACAGTTCGATCCGCCGGCCCGGAACGAGGCGTGGGTGGCGGACATCACGTTCATCCCGACCCGTGAGGGGTGGCTGTACCTGGCCGCGGTCGAGGACCTGTTCAGCCGGATGGTGGTCGGCTGGTCGATGGACGCGACGATGACCAGCCGGCTGGTGGTCGATGCCCTGGAGATGGCCGTTCTCCGTCGTCTCCCGGGGTCCGACTTGGTGGCCCACTCGGATCGCGGGACCCAGTACGCCAGCGACCACTACCAACGCCTGCTGGGTTCGAAGGGAATCACCTGCAGCATGAGTCGACGGGGGAACTGCTGGGATAACGCCCCCATGGAGAGCTTCTTCGCGAGTCTGAAAAAGGAGTTGGTTCACGGCGCGGACTACGCCACCCGGGAGCAGGCCCGGGCGAGCATCTTCGAGTACATCGAGACGTTCTACAACCGGGTGCGGAGGCACTCGGCATTGGACTACCAGTCACCACCTGGCTACGAGGCATCGCAACCTGCATAACCCTTAACCCCGTGTCCATTTTTCGTGGGGAACTCCAATCGAGCGCGGACGACGCATCGTATCCGCGTCCTTTCCCCCATTCCCCATGACCTCTCCGCAGTACACGACGACCGACCCGCACCTCGCCGCCTTCCTCGTGAGTGAGGGCGCGGCGCTTACCTCCCTAACCCGCACCGGACCCAAGCGGGTGCTTTTTTCGTTCACCGCTTCTCGCGAGCTGCACGTACTGCTGCGGCTGTACTGGGGCGGGCATCCGATCCCGGTTGTGCCGTTCCAGCTGCTCGTCACCCTACACGATCTCAAGTGCCGCTCGATCACCCGACAGTGAGCATTTCCCATTTCCCCGCCCCCCCATGACCACTCTCCTCACGACCCTCCGGCAACACGCTCCGCGCGTCACCGCGCGTCAGTTCCTCGCCGCTCACCCCGGCTCCTTCATCCAGTACTACGACGACACGCCCGCGAAGGATCCGGCGAAGGCGCTCTCGGCCCGGACTTTCGATCCGGGTCAGGCCCGCCGCAAGCAGCGAGAGCGGTGCGCCGTTGGCTTTTCGCTCCAGCCCTTCGGGGAGCGGCGGATCAAGGATGACCTCCTGTGCTTCCGCACGATGGGCGTCGATGTCGATCTCATCGCACCGCCCGCGCGTGCGACCATGACGGCCGCGCTGATCGACGAGCGGAAGGAAGCATACCTGCGATCCGTGCTCGCGCCGTTCCCGCTCAAGCCCCACTGGCTCACCGAGACGCGGCACGGGTTCCACCTGCTGTTTCGGGTTCAGCCCTTGCGAGAGCCAAAAGACATTGCCGGTGCCCAGGCGATCAACCGCCGTCTCGTCTCCGTATTGCGAGGGGATCCGAATGCCGTCCTCCTGACCCAACTCCTCCGCGTCCCCGGCACCCTCCAGTTCAAGGTGCCAGACCAGCCCTTCCTCTGCCGGCTGCTGCTCGACAACGCCGGCACGATCGCGCCGTATCCGCTCGCGACCATTCGCGACGTACTGAGAGGGCGGGAGGAACAGTCACCGCGAACTTCTGACGCAGCGCGAGGTAGCACGGACAGAGGTGTTCCGCGCTGGCAGGACGGTCTCGGCGGCGTCGCCGAGGGCCACCGTAATGCAACAGCAGCTTCTCTGATCGGAAAGATCCTTCGACGGTTGCCCGAGGAACTCTGGGAGACAGCCGGGTGGGGCGGACTGCGGGAATGGAACGGCCGGAATACGGTGCCGCTCCCCGAGCGAGAACTGCGATCCGTCTTTCTCAGTATTGCCCGGCGGGAGCGAACCGCGCGGAGGGTCGGACCGAGGCCGCTCAACCCCTCGACTCCTTGCCCCACCCGGCTGTGGTAACTGACGGAGTAGCAGACACCGGCGTTCCGGCGGAGATCGGATCGGAGGATGCGATCTCCGACCTCGTCCAGGGAATCACCTCCTACTTGCAGGAGATCAGCGGCTACCCGATCCGGCGATGACGTTTGAAGTCGCGGAGTATTGGGAGCCGTTCTTGGGGGTGCTGCTGTTCCACCGGCTTCGGAAAGCGAAGGACAATGGCGGCGTGTCCACGGTCCTCACGCGACTGAAAGGGACCTGGACTTACCCACTCCTTGCTTTGCTGGCATGAGAGGACTGAGTCGGCGTGGACGATCGAAAGAGCTGCCAGAGAAAGTGCCAGAGAACCGGTGCAAAAGTCTGGAAAACCCTGTAAAACTATGGAACGAGACAGCCGCGTCGGAGCGGCCCGCAGAGCGACAGAAACCCCTAGAATTCCAGCATTTTTCGAGGGAACGAGCCTGCGACGACTACCGAGCTGTCGATGAGGTGCTCCTAGTCAGCGTAATTGCGTTGTATTTCCTTTCCCAGTAAGCAGTTCCGCCGGTCAAATCCCCCGAGTACCGGATTCCATACCACAGCAGACCGACAGCACCGAACTATCGAACCGTGGGCGTGCCGAATACCGGATTCTGACTCCGGTGCTTCTCCCTGCTCGATGTGCCAACTCGAGTCCGATGTGGACAACGCTCGAGGGTTGCGCGTCTCAAACTGCCCGCGGTGTGTCGGATCGGAGCGCGCAACGTCGAGTCGTGAGGACACCGTTTTTCCCCGCCACGGACGAAGACACGGGGGCGGCCGCCAGGCCGCCCCCGAAGTTCGGGTTCGTGTGGGAACTCATCAGCTCTTCGGCAGCACGTTCACCGTTAACGTCCGGTGAACGAGCGTCTTGTGGGGTGAGTTAGTCTGGGGTTTTCCTCGCCCGTAGGAGCCCCCGTGATGGCCGTGCAAGATCCTCGTATCGTGGAACGCTGGCGAACGACCTTCG
>JAQGHQ010000561.1 GCA_028288765.1 Gemmataceae bacterium
GTCGGTCAGGGTGAGTGAGGTCAACGGTCGGCCAGCGGGCATGGGGCACCTCCTGACCGAACCTTACCTGGGGATCAGGGGTGGCGCAAGAAATAATCAACGAATTCGCAACTCGGGACACTAGGAACTGGTGCGCCATCCTGTGCCGGAAGAGGGGCGGGTGCAACTTCACGCCAATCAGTGCAGCGTACCTGGCGCAGAGCGCCCGCACGCCCCGGTCGGTCGGCGGTCCCCGCTCGCCGATGAACACCGCCTTCTCTTGCACCGGCGGGCGGGTGTCGAGGTATGCCTGCACCGCCTTCCGTGCGGCGAGCGGAAGGGGAACGGATCGCTGCTTGCCGCCCTTGCCGAGCCGGAACACCACGGTCCCGGCACGCTCTGCGACCAGCAGGTCTTCAAGGTTAACAGTCACGAGGTCGCCGACCCGACAAGCGATGCGGCGGACAGGCGCGCCAACTCGGCGTTTAACGGTTTTCCACAACTCACGGTTACCCATCCCTCCGGGACACGTTGCCCGACCGGATTACCGTTAGCCTCTGGTGAGGACTTCGATGCGCGGCGTGGCCCTTGGGTTGTGAAGCACCGGCCATCCTGCCCGTCGCTCACCACTACAGTACGCCGGACCAGCCCGCCGTGGTTGCAGGAGAGGAGTGATTTAAGCGACACCTCCCCACGCACGGACCAGAACCCCGGGAGTAACCCCAGCGATCTTCACGCTTCTGTACACGTTGCCGTGTCTCCGCAGCAGGACGAGAGTGCCACGGAGTGGCAGTTCGGTCAACCTTCGCGTCAGGTGCCGGAGCGGTTCAGCCGCGAAGCGGCCAAGCGTCGAGCGAGCCGCGGACGGACCGGCCCGCAGGGAGACGCCCAAACCCTTGTTAATCCGGTAGAATCACCGCCGGGAGGTGCCCGATGACCGAGGCGGAGTGGCTGGCATGCGGGGACCGACTGAAGATCGCCGAGGAGATCCGGGACTGCTTCGGGCTCCCGTCGGCTGTGTCCAAGGTCTACGAGTTCAAGCCACTCCTGAGTCGGTACTATGCGGAGACGTACCAGCGGCTGATCACGAACATCGCCGGTGGAGCTCCCGACAGCCGGAACAGGCAGATTCGTCCATGCCGCGATGTTACATATCTCCCACCACATGTGGAAGTGGCATCCACGGGGGCAGACCAACAAAAGCGGGACCGCGGTTGTTGTGCTCGCCTTCGGGCTGCGGTGACTTACCCTGGACGCAGTGATTCCCGCTCGCGTCGTCTATCCCGGAGGCGCGCCATGCAGATGACTATGATGGTCGTGAGCTTCAACCGCCACTTCTTCGCGTTCGCCCTGGTGGCCTGTGCCGCCGGCAGTGCCCTCGCCCTCGTCCTGGAGAACCCGGTCCTCCGGACCCTGGCCGCCTCCGGGGCCGGCCTCGCCGCCTACTTCCTGATCGCGTCCATGGTCGCCTCGTACCTCGTCTACGACGCCTCCGACCTCTACAAGCTCCGGTGGTGGCCCACGAGATGTCTCCCGACACCTCCCAGGGACGGGATCGTGGTGCACGCCGGCTTTGATCCCGCCTCCCCGGTCATCGCGGCGGCCTTCCCGCGGATGCGGTTGCGCGTCCTCGACTTCTTCGACCCCACCACCACCACGGAGGCCTCGATCCAGAGGGCCTACCACCTGAACCCGCCTTTGGCCTCGGAGGAACGGATGTCAGCAGACTACTGGCCGGCGGACACGGGCTCGCAGGACGTGGTCTTCGCCATGAGTGCCGCCCACGAACTCCGCCGGCCGCAGGAGAGGGCCGCTTTCTTCCGTGAAGCCAGGCGCGTTCTCAGGGAGGGGGGCAGGGTGATTGTGATCGAGCAACTGCGGAGCCCAATCAACTTCGCCTGCTTCGGGGTGGCGGCGTTCCACTTCCTGAGCCGGAGGACGTGGCTGTGGTCGTTCGCTTCGGCCGATTTGGCAGTCACGGATGAGTTCAGGATCACGCCCTTCATGAGGGCTTTCGTTCTCCAGTCGTGCTGCCGGACCGAGGAGTCAGCCGAACCGGGGCCTGCACCGGCGTCCTTCCGCCGACTATGACCCCGCCGCGCTATCCGCGTTCCGTGACTACCGCTCCCTTCCGCATGTGGTGGGAGATCTGTAGCAGTGTAGCCCTCGTTCAGTCGCACCAGTTTGCAGGACAGGTCACTAAACAATTACGTTCAGCCCGTCTGACAAGAACAAGGATGAGGACCTGCTGAAGAGACCAACGAGACGACTCACATCTTGATTTCTAGACGGCCAGTCAGGTCAGCCGCGTGCTTCTCTAGCTCCGCGGCGATCGTCATGTACTGGGCGCC
This sequence comes from Gemmataceae bacterium, assembly GCA_028288765.1. Lineage (GTDB taxonomy): Bacteria > Planctomycetota > Planctomycetia > Gemmatales > Gemmataceae > Urbifossiella. The sequence continues at coordinate 2,331 of JAQGHQ010000561.1, forward strand.
CTTGAGTACCTGGGAGTACACGACGGAGGCGATCACCGCCTGGTACTCGAGGGCCAGATCCTCGTTGAGCAGGTCGATGAGCCGCTCCCGGCTGATCGCGGGGGTGGCACCCCGGACGGCCGGACCGTCTGCGGCCACCGTCGTCGGGTGTCTGTCGGCCGTCGTGTCCTACGGTGTCTGCGGCCGGCGATTTGCTGGAGGTCGCGGTTGCAAACCGGGTGCCCACCCCGGCCCTGCTCGTGTGCGGCACGGGCGCGTCCGGCGCGGCGCGGGGCACCACCGGCCTGCACCGGGCGGGCGCCTCGACAGGTCGGGCCGTCAGGCCCGTGTGATCAGCGGCCGTCCGACCGCTCGAGTTCGGCCAGCAACCGCTCGCAGAGCCGCTCCCGCACAGCCAGTTCGTGGCGGAGTTCGCGGGCGGCGAGGTCGGTCCCGGCGGCTTCCCGCCGGAGGTCGGGCAGGTAGTCGTGGAGGATCTGGCGCAGGGTCCGCGCGTCCTCGTCGCTGAGGGTCAGTTGCATGATCCACCCCGGTTGAATGCCGGACAGGGCGACGGTCGGCTGCCCCTGCCGTGCTGTGACGGCGGGGCCTGGGCCTTCTTGATGTTCGCGGCCCGCGGCCCGCCGCCGGGCCGCGGTCGGCGTCGCGGACTCCGGGACGGTCGGCCGGGCCTTCGCCTCGAACACGTCGCCCGCGACGGGCCCGGGGTCCGACCCGAGCTTGGAAAATTGATCCCGGGCGGCGGCCGTGTCCGGGATCAGCCTCCCCCCCTCGACGCGGGCGTCCTGCTCGCCGACGAGCCACGCTTGCGTGTCCCACGACCCGCTCTGGCACTGGCCGGCGAGCTGCTCGATGTGCCCCGGGCCGCCGCCGTCCTGGGTCCGGAGGGTGACGAACTCCTCCTTCGGCCGCGCGACGATGCGGTAGGACTCGCCCTCGCCCGACGCGCCGGGCTTCTCTCGCCCCCGGCCCTGCGGCTGGGCCCGGGCGCGTTCGGTGTGCGATATCATCTGCCACGCGGCCGGGGCCGTCTTGACGTTCCGCCGGGCCGCCTCCCGCTGCGTCTCGGTCGCCATCACCCACCTCCGTTTCGCCGATCCCCGCCGAGAAGGTGTCCCAGCGTCGCGGGCCGGGTGCGGGGTGTACGTCCGCCGGACTTCACCATCTCCGCCGGAGTTCCGGCCGGGGTCTCGCCCCCGATCGGAAAGTCGAGCAAACGGCGCACCGGCCGAAGTGCGGTCGGACGGGCAACGAAACCCCGGTCCGCGATCAGGCCGCGGGCCCAGTTCGGCGGTCGACGTCCGGGCGGGATCGCCCGGAGCGGCCGGGCTCAGTTCAGGAAGGTCCTGCCGTCGGCGCTGACATGGGCCTCGACCGTCTTGCCGCCGGCGTCCCGCCCCACGAACCCGTAGCCGGCCGGTCGGGGGCTCCCCGCCTGGTCGATGGCCTCGACCCGGTCGGGGTTGGCGTGGCGGACGCGTGCCTGCACAGCCTCCATCATAGCGGCCGGGACCTCGTCGGGCGGGACCCCGAACGCCTCGCCCTCGATCACCCAGCCGGCCCTGATGACCTCCACCTCGATCGTGCGACCGCGGCCGTTCGTGCCCCGCAACTGGTCGAGCGGCTCATCGGTTTCGCCCAGCCCCGAGACGTGCGACCCCTTCGCACCGGTGAGCGGCTCGTGGTCGACCCGGGCAGCCCGGTCCAGGCCGTCCCGGACCTCCTGCGGGAGGGCGCCCGAGTCGGCCTTCACCGCCTGGTCCTGGTGGTTCGCGGTCGCGCCCCCGACGTCGGGGGCGGCCGGCGCGAGGACCATGAACTCGAGCCCGGCGAGCCGCCGGCCCCGCCGGCCGTTCCGTTCCGCGCGATAGCCGGGCGACCCGACGGGCGAGTGGTCCGTGTGGGTCATTGCGCCCTCCCCTCCCGCTGTCCCGCACGTGGGCTTCCCGCGTCAGAAGCAGTTCTGCTTGATCTCCTCGGCAATCATCTGCTTGGCCCACTTGATGTTCTCGGCCTCCTGCTTCTTCAGATCCCGCCACAGGGCCTGGAGGGCGGGCTTGCCCTCGGCGTTGGCGACGTACTGGTCGTACCGCCACAGGGCGTCCAGCCGCTTGCTCAGGTCGTGGACCAGGTCGTGATCGGCGCACCCGCACGTCTCGCCGATGTCCTCCAACCCCTTCTCGGCTGCCAGTGACAGGAAGAGCCGCCTGAAAAGCGGAAGCCTCTCACCCAACTAGGAGGCCAGGACACGCTTTGCAAACGCAAGTCCTTGGTGATTTCGTATCCGCCATAACTTGCATGCATATATTGCTTTGTGACTATGAGTGACAGGCATCATCCCGTCGTGAGTCGTCGAACCCCGGTCACTCCTACCTCCTGCAAATCGAGCGATTCGCTGAGATTCCCGGGAGGGCTTACTCGGCAAATCGCAAAGCCGGTCCTGGCCTCCGCTTCCGACCTACCGCCCCCGGGCGCACCCCGTCAGTTGCGAACTCGCCCGCATCGGCTGAGCAGAGCGGTTTTCGTCCCCGATGCCGGCCGGTCGGAGTATTACCCATGCGTCTCCCCCGAAGCGACCTTCACTGCTCCCGGACCGGACGCACGACGACTGCCACCTTCCCAGGAGCGTCGCAAATCCGAGGCCGGGCGGCCAGTCCGGGGCAGTTGGAGGCCTCCGGACCCTGGTCCGTGGGGTCGAGGTGACCCTCGAGACGCTCTGCTCTTTCCGCGACTTCATCACACTCACGCGGCGAGGTCGAGCAGGCGTTCTGCGGCGGCGGCCCGGAGTTCCGACTCGGTCAACTCCGGCCGTAGAACCGAGCGGATTTCCTCACCCAAGAGTTCCCGCCGCCACGCCCGCCGCTTGTCCGCGTGACTCGGCCGCCGCGACCCGTCGTCCCACGGGGACGTGGTGTGGTGGCCCACCAAGGCATCCGCCTGCCGACCCCAGGCCCACGCCTCGGTCATCGTGAACGTCCACACGCAGACATGGAACGCGCCCACACTCGCCCGCACCCGGCGGATCTGTTGCTGGCCCGCTCCGACGATGTCCTTCAGATCGCGGAAATTGACCTCCAGGCTGAATCGCGCGGCGACGGATCCGAGGATGTCGGCCACACTCGCAGCCGTGTCGGTGTAGAAGAACGCGACCCAACCCGGCGGTTCGTCCACCAGGACGACGCGGATCGCACCACCGGCCGGCCGCCACGTCGCCACGAACGTCCTGTACCGCTTGGTCGCCGGCTTCCCGTACAGGGTGAATGTCCCCGTCGCCCACCCGCTGCGTTGCCCGCCCCGCTTCGCCAGGTCGATCCGCCGCTCCCCGTAGATCCGCTTCGGGCCGGGCCGGTGCTTCGGCCGCGGCCCCGGCACGGTCCACAGGACCGCGTCCTTCCGCACCCGACTGACCACGGTCACCCCGATCGCTCGCATGGGCTTGAGGAAGGGGGCGGTGGCGTACGCCCCGTCGGCCACCACCCACACCCGCTTGCCCAGGAACCCGAGCCACGTCACCGCCCACCGCACCAACTCGACGGCCAGTACCAGCTTGGTCTAAACATTTTCGGTGATAGTGAACGGGAGTTCAAAATCGTGTAATAGCCCGGTAATTCGATAGTTTTCTTGGTGACAGCCCATTGTCAGTCAGCCCGTTTTCTCGGGCTTGTTTTGAGCGGAAAACCAGGCAAATCATTGTCCTCGAAGGACTTGCGAAGATGTTTAAAGCGTCGGGGCTAGAGCCCTGGGCTTCTTTTTGGCGGTCCTTCCGCCCTTCTCGGAACACAACGTCGCCGGGTCCCCCCGTTCTGCTCAAGCCTCGCGGCCCTGACGGTCGATCCTTCGACGGAGGGATGATCCGCACCCGGAGCTGGTTCCGTCTCGCCGCGCGCGTCGGCGGGCCGGTCGGCGCGGGCCGCGAAAGGAGGCGCGACGGTGCGACGGCGGGGGGCCGTACTGCTGTGTGCGGGTCTGACCGCCGTTCTGGTGGTCGCGTCCGCCGCCACGCCCCAGGAAACCGGGGGCGGGCAGCCTCACTACTGGCCGCACCGCACGTTCTACATCCCCGTCAACGTCGACAAGATCAACCAGACCGACCCGAAGCCCAGCGACCTTCAGCTCTTCTACAACCTGAGCCGCGGGTCGTGGGAGCGCGGGGCGAAGCTTCCGCTGACCGGCCTCCAGGACCTCGGCGACGGCAAGAAGGGGTTTAAGTTTAGCGCCGACCACGACGGCGAGTACGAGTTCAGCGTCCAATACTGGTACGCGGACGGGTCGACGAGTCCCAGAAAGCCGGACGAGCTGGCCCCGATGCTCGGCGTCGTGATCGACACCACCCCGCCGGTGGTCCGCATCGCCTCCGGGCCGAGCGGGGTTCGGTGGGAGGCGTCCGACGCCAACCTCGACCCGCGGACGATTACCCTCCAGTGCAAGTACCCTAACTGGACCAAGTGGGAGACCATTACCACCCGACCGCTCAAGCCGGCCGACAGCTTCGCCTGGGACGTCACAAAGATCCCATCCGGTCGGTTCCTGGAGGTACGGGTGCTGGCCCGCGACCGGGCGGGAAACGAGGGGTATTCGCCGGTCGTCCGCGTGCCGGGAGACACGGCCATCGGGACGGCGTTCCCGAAGACCCCGGTAGCCGGTTCTCCGGAATGGCTCGCGGGAGGCGGGGCGGCGGTGAGGCCCGATCCACTCATGCCCGCGGAGACCGGGACCGTCCCGGCGCCGCGGGTCTTGTACGTCGACGGGATGGACATCACCGTCGAGTACGCGATCCAGCGAATCGGCCGGTCCGGGATCAAGGCCGCCCGCCTGTACGTCCTGCCATACAAGGACCCGACCGGGTGGAAGCTGGCCGAGGAGTTCAAGGTCTCGCTCCAGCCGGCCGAGAAGGACCAGACCCTCTCGCTCAAGTACACGGCGAAGGAGGAGGGGGTTTACGGGTTCTACGTGGCCCCCGAAAGCGGCGCCGGGGTGAAGGCCGACCCGCCCCGGAAAGACGACCCGCCGATGTTGATCGTGGTGGTCGACAAGACCGCCCCCTACGTGAAGATCACCGGGGTAAGGGTCAGCCAGGGGGTCCGCGGGCCGGTCGTCGAGATCGTCTGGGAGACGAACGACCAGAACCTGATGCCGGACCCGATCAGCCTCGAGTATTCGGTCGACAAGGACGCGGTCCAGTGGAAGGAGATCAAGTACCGGCTGACCCCGGGGACGCTCCGGACGGACGCAGTCGGGCAGAACCGGTACGTCGGCCAGTACGCGTGGGAAGTTCCGGACGATAACCTGTGGAAGTTCTACGTCCGGATCCGCGCGGTGGATAAGGCCGGGAACACCGGCAAACACATATGGGGACAGTCCGAATCGAGTCCGGCCCCGACCGAGGTGATCGTCGACCTGGAGAAGCCGGCAGCTGGTATTACCGGGGTGAAAGGCGGGACCGGAGGGACCGGCCCCGCCACCTCAAGCCCGCCGCGCCCGATCCCGCCGACCACCCTCCCGGAAGGGAAGCCCTCCGCATCCCCGGGCAGCGGTCCGCCCGTCCCTGCCATCCCGGACAAATAATCCTGGCGGCCTACCTCGGTGTGGGGGTTTACGCCACTGGTCAGATGACCGGTCTCACACCCACCCCTGACCCCCACATCCCCCTGGCCCACCGACGGGCGTCTCGTCCGGTCCGCGCCATGCCACGACATGCGACTTCGCGCATCGTTCTGTCATTTTGACGTGTACCCCGCCTCATCGGGCCGATTCCGTCGCCCACGACCTCGGCGTCCTTGTCGCCATAACTTCTTGAATTGCCGGGCGATCCTCCCCTCAGTCGGCGTCCGTTCCGGGGTGCGGCGGTGATTGGCACGCGGATTGAATGAGGAATGGTCGTCGACCGAATCACCTGAGCTGAGATACGAGAATCCGTCGGCGGGGCAGCCGCTCTAACCCGACGCACAGGGGCAACCCCGCGAGACACCACGTCCGGAGGAACATCATGAACCGAATCCGTCGTAACCCGTTGGGAGCGCTGTTCAACGAAGTGAATTCGATGCAGGAGGAATTCGCCCGGCTATTCGGGCGGGTCTCGCCGTTCGGGACCGGGCCCGTGCCCCTGGCCGCACCGGTAAACGTCTGGGAGGACGACCAGGCTCTTTACGTCGAGGTAGATCTGCCGGGCGTGGACCCGGCGAAGCTCGACGTGACGGTGACCGAGGGGAATCAGCTCACCATCCAGGGCGAGCGCGCGGCCCCGGATATCGCCGGGGCGACCTGGGTGCGGCAGGAGCGGCCGATCGGGCCGTTCGTCCGCGAGGTGGCGTTGCCGGCCCTGGTGGACGCCGACAAGGTCGAGGCCGGCTACGAGAACGGGGTGCTCCGGCTGACCCTGCCCAAGCACGAGGCGGTCAAGCCGCGGAAGATCCAGGTCAAGGCCGGCGCGTGACCCCGCCCAGGGGTGCATCGCGCCGTCGAAGTCGAGCCGGCTGGGCGGGGGCGAAGGGTCGATTGGTCGCCCTGTATCCTACGACCAGCATCGAGAAGACACTGCACAGGTGAACGCAAAGGAGACCAGAACCATGTTGGACACAGCGATCAAGAACGGTGGCACCGAACAGGCCCAGGCCACGGGGGAAAACGCGGATGTCCGCGCGGTAACCGTCACCCCCCGGGTCGACATCCTGGAGACGGAAAACGAGTTCCTGTTGCTGGCGGACCTACCGGGGGTGAAGTCGGACGACGTGGACATCCGGTTCGAGAAGGGTGAGCTGACCCTTCACGGGCGGCGGCTTCCCTCGTTCCCCGGGAAGGGCGTGGCCCACCGGGAGCACCCGGCGACCAACTACCAGCGGGTGTTCGTGGTCGCGGACACGGTCGCGGCGGACAAGATCACGGCCGAGCTGAAGGACGGGGTGCTGACCGTCCGGCTGCCGAAGGTCGAGGCCGTCAAGCCGAAGAAGATCTCGGTCCGCGGCTGAACCACCCGGGAAATGACGAATGCCCCACCAATGACGAAGGACGACCTCGGTCGTCCTTCGTCATTGGTGGGGCATTCGTCATTTCCCGGGTGGCCCGTACTCTAAACCAAAGACCGAACGAGCCCCTCTCCGGAGTTGAATAAGAGGCCCGCATGTTCGCACGCCGCGACTATATCCGCGACTACATGATGATCCCGCCCGGCACCGGGGAGGCGGCGGTGGTCAACGTGATCGTCGAAATCCCGAAGGGCCGGCGGAGCAAGTTCGAGGTCGACAAGGTGACCGGCCTGATCAAGCTCGACCGATACCTCTACAGTTCCGCCGTCTACCCCGGGGATTACGGGTTCATCCCCCAGACGCTCGCCGAGGACTCCGACCCGCTCGACGCCCTCGTCATGGTGAACGAGCCGACGTTCTCCGGGTGCCTGATCGAGGCCCGGGTGGTCGGCATCTTCCGGATGAAGGACAACGGGGTGAATGACTACAAGATCCTCGGCGTCCCGAACAAGGACCCGCTGTTCGCCGACATCCGCAAGCTCAGCGAGGTGCCGGCTCACTTCCTCCGCGAGGTCGAGTTCTTCTTCGCCACCTACAAGCAGCTCGAAGGGGTGACGATCGAGCCGCTCGGGTGGGCCTCGAACGAGGAGGGGACGACCGAGGTCCGGGCCTCGGTCGAGCGGTTCCGCGGGTCACTCGGAAACGTCCACGGCTAGGGAGGAAGACGACGACATTCTCACCACGGAGTCACAGAGAACACGGAGAAACCAAGGCCGAGAGAGGAAGTTCCGATCGACTCGTTCCTCACTTCCTCTGTGCCCGTGCGTTGTCGAACTCCTCGGTCCGGCCTCGGCGGTCGGCCTCGGTGTTCACCCCGAACGGGTGGGACAGGGCAACGCCCTGGGCACCGTTCAAGGATTTCGACAACCGTGAGGTGAATGCCTTTCCGAGCAGGTAGACCGACACGTCCCGCGAGCGGCACACCGGTTGCACCAGCAGCATCGCGTGGTGTTTCACTGGTCCGCCGAGTTGCCGTCATGCCGACCTCGTCCCCCGCCCACCCGCTGGTCGGCCGTCCGGTTCCCGGCCAGCGGACGTTTTATCGCCTCGGTGCCATCCTGCTCGTGGTCGGCGTGCTGTTCTGGGCCAAGGCGGTCTTCATCCCGCTGGCCCTTGCGATCCTGCTCACGTTCGCCCTTTCCCCAGTCGCCGGCTGGCTGGAGCGGCACGGCCTCGGCCGGGTGCCGAGCTGTCTGCTCGTGTCCGGCGCCGCGCTCGGCCTGGTGGCCGGGCTCGGGTGGGTCGCGGGCACCCAGATCCGGGAGCTGGCCCGCGACGTGGAGGAAAAGAACTACACCGAGAACATGCGGCGGAAGTTCCAGCCGGTGCTGGCGCTCCTCGACAGGGTCGACCACCTCGGGACGGCGGGTGCGGACGTCCCGGGCCCGATCGTCCCCCCGGGCGGGCAGCCCGCCGACCCGAACGCCCCCCCCGGCCAGCTGACCGACGGGGCGAGGGCCCCGGTCCCGGTCGTGGTCATCAAGCCGAAGACGACCGAAGCGCTGGCGTGGGTCCCGTCGCTCGCCGGGCCGGTGGTGGAAGGGCTCGCCGCCTCCCTGCTCGTGACCGTGCTGACGATCTTCATGCTCATTCAGCGGGAGTCGGTCCGCGACCGGCTCCTCGCCCTGGCCGGACGGCGGCAGCTGACGACCACCACCCGGGCGCTCGACGACGCCGCCCGGCGGGTCAGCCGCTACCTCCTTCTCCAGGCGAGCACGAACGCCGCGATGGGGCTGATCCTGGGCGTCGGGCTGTACCTCATTGGCATCCCGTACCCGGCCCTGTGGGGGCTGCTCACCGCCGCGCTGCGGTTCATCCCGTACATCGGGATCTGGCTGTCGGCCCTGTTCCCGATCGCCCTCGCGGTGGCGGTGTTCCCCGGGTGGACCCAGGTCCTGGTCGTCCTGGCCCTCTACGCCGGGTCCGACCTGCTGATGACGAACGTGATCGAACCCCTCCTGTTCGGCCGCGGGACCGGGGTGTCGTCCCTGGCGCTGCTGATCGCCGCCACGTTCTGGGCGTTCCTGTGGGGGCCGGTCGGACTTCTGCTGGCCGTCCCGCTGACCGTGTGCCTGGTCGTCCTCGGGGAGCACATCCCGTCGCTCAAGTTCCTCCACACCCTGCTCGGGGACGAGGCCTCGGTCGACCCGACCGCCCGGTACTTTCACCGGGTCCTGTCCGGGCAGTCGGACGAGGCCGCCCTGCTGGTCGGGGAGCAGGCGGCCGCCCGGCCGCTGCCGGAGGTGTACGACGGGGTCATCCTCCCCGCGGTCGCCCAGGCGAAGGCCGAGAGGGACCGGGGGGACATCACGCCGGACGAGGAGCGGACCTTTTACCGGGTCACCCGCGGGCTGATGGGCGGGGTGCTGGCCGGGCCCCGGGCCGAGGCCGCGGAGAAGCCGGGCGGGCCGACCGCCCGGGTGGTCGCGTGTTCGGTCCGGGGCGAGGCCGACCGGATCGCCCTCGCCATGTTCCGAGACCTAGTCCCGGCAATCGGCGGCGAGATAGAAATCGTTCCGGCATCTCAATTCGTCGATATGGTACGGGACCGTGCGGGTCGGGGAGAGAAGGTCGTCGCGTGCGTCGGGACCGTGTCGCCCGGGGGCCTGGCCCAGGCGGGCGGACTGTGCCGGCAAATTCGCGCCCGGTGCCCGGGGGTCGGGGTGGTCGTCGGTCGGTGGGGGATGAGCGAGGACAAGGCCGGGACAGAGCAGTTCCTCACCGCCGCCGGTGCCTCCCGGGTGACCTGGACTCTCCGGGAAACGCTCGCCGCACTCGCCCCCGATGCCGCGCCCGCCGTGCGGACAGCGGCCCCGGACCGGGCGGCGGCACCCGCCGAGCCGGGCCAGGTGACGGTCCCCGCCTGACGAACCCGGTCAACCGGAACTACCGGCCCGCACCGACTCTACGACTCGTCCGGCGCGTCCGCGCCGGTCCGTCGGACTATCAGGCAAAGTAGTGTACAAGGGTATATAAAACTGCGTCCGGTGAATTGACCGCTTCGGCGGGGTGCGGTACGATTCCCGGGCCACCGTCGTCCGCCGAAATTGCGGCAGTCCCGCGACCACAGACAGGGATTCGTTCATGACGCGCGCTCGCAAGCCGGGCTTTCCCCCGGTGCATCTCGCGGTGGAGGGCATGGAAGACCGGGTCACCCCCGCCGCGGGCGCCCTCGACCCGACGTTCGGCGCGAACGGGATCGTCGCCGTGACCTACCCGGCCAACCCGGCCATCACCAATCCCACCCTGTCGGCCAACGACTCGGTAGTCCAATCCGACGGCAAGATCCTCCTGGTCGGGACCACCGGTCCGGACACCCAGGGGGCGAACGCCTACGTCAGCGGGTCGCCCAGCCCGGACTTCGCGGTCGTCCGGCTGAACCCGTCCGGCTCGGTCGATACCACGTTCGGGACCAACGGCCGGGTGACCCTCCCGTTCGACCTGGGAGTCACCGACCTGACCGACATCGGGTCCACGATCGGCATCCAGAGCAACGGCAAGATCATCGTGGCGGGCTCGGCGTTCTCCGGGCCCGGCGGCCCCCCGTCCAACAACTTCATCTGGGCCGTCGCCCGGCTGAACCCGGACGGAACGCTCGACCCCACCTTCGGCACGAACGGGAAGGTTACGTTCGCCTACGGCGGCGCATTGGGGGAAGGGGTGGCCGACCTGGCCATCATGCCCGACGACCGGATCGTTCTCGTCGGGAACGGGAACCCGGCCAAACCTAACGAGTACCACATTACCCGTCTGCTGCCGACCGGGCAGATCGATACGACCTTCGGCAACGCGGGACTGATCTCCGTCATCGACACCATCACCACCGTCAACGTGTCACCCACGCACACGTACAGCGTGGCCCTGGCGTCCGACTCGTCCATCTACGTCGCCACCGCCGCCCCAAACCTTGCCGGGGACATCGCCGTTACCCACGTGACCGTCGACGGGAAACTCGACACGACCTTCGGGCTCGGGGGGATAACGGAAGCGAACCTGCCCCCGGTCAACACCACGACCGGCGCCATCAACGGTGTGGTCGGCGACATTCAGGTCCAGAGTGACGGGAAAATCGTCGTCGGCGGCGGTCAGCTGAACGGTGGCAACCTTGAGGTCGTCCGCTTCAAACCGACAGGAGCCCTGGACTCGACCTTCGGGAAGTCGGGTGTTGTCCAGATCCCGTTTAAGGTCGGCGGGACATTCACGGACGTCGCCCAGGGCATCGGCATCCAGCCGGACGGCAAGATCGTCATCGGCGGGAAGGTCCAGACCGGCGGGGGCAACCCCAACATTCCCACGATCAACGGGACTTACACATTCGCCGCCGCCCGGCTGACCTCGGCCGGCAAGCTCGATACCACGTTCGGCTCGGGCGGCTCGCAGACGTACACTATCACTTCGCCCACCGGCGTCGGCAACCTGACCGGGGTGAATTCGTCCATCTTCGTCTCGGGCGGTAAGATCCTGCTGGCCGGGAACGACGGCCAGCGGATGGTCGTCGCCCAGCTGCTCAACGACACCACGTTCAACCCGCTTCCGCCGCCGCCGGCTCCACCCTTCCCGCCGGTGGTCCAGAACCCGGGGACCACGGTGTCGCTGCTCGCGATGAGCGGGGAAGGCCCCCGGGTCGCGGCCTTCCCGAACACGACCGCCGGCCAGTACGACACCACCAAGGAGGCCAACCTCAGCGTCTTCGCCTCCTTCCAGTTCTTCACCCAGGGGTTCACCGGGGTCGTCCGGAGCTTCGTCGCCGACGTGAACGGGGACGGGGTCCCGGACTACATCATCGTTACCGGCCCGGGTACCCCGACCCGGTTCGCCGTGCTGGACGGGAACAACCCGAACACCTTCCTGATCGGCCCGACGGCCCCGTTCCGGGGGAGCGAGAGTTTCGCCGGGGGCGGGTTTGTCTCGGCCGGCGACATCGAGGGGACCGGCCGGGCCGATATCGTTGTCTCCGCGGACCAGGGCGGCGGCCCCCGGATCGTCGTCTTCGCGGACACCCCGACCGGACTGGCCGTGAGGGCGGACTTCATCGGGATCGCCGACGCGAACTTCCGCGGCGGGGCGCGGACCGCGGTCGGGGACGTGAACGGGGACGGGACCCCGGACCTGGCGGTCGCGGCCGGGGCGGGCGGCGGGTCCCGGATCGCCCTGTACAACGGGACGACCCTGTTCACCACTCAGACGAAGCTGGTGAACGACTTCTTCGCGTTCAACAACACGCTCCGGGACGGGGCGTACGTGGCGATCGGGGATATGAACGGGGACGGATTCGGCGACCTGATCTTCGGGTCCGGCTCCGGCGGGGCCCCGCAAGTCCTCATCCTCAGCGGCCAGAAGCTCATCAGCAGCTTGACCACGGCGATCAGCACCCCGCTGTCCAGCTTCTTCGTCGCCGGGGACACCACCAATCGGGGCGGGGTGCGGGTCGCCGTGAAGGACGTCGACGGCAGCAACAAGGCCGCCCTCGTGGTCGCGACGGGGCCGGGCGGGCCGAACCGCGTCCGGGTGTACCTCGGGGCGAACTTCATCGGCCGCGGCGAGCCGACGGCGTTCCAGGACCTCACCCCCTTCAGCGGCGTCACCCTCGCCGACGGCATCTACGTCGGCTGACGCCCGTGGTCAGAACGACTTCGTCCTTGATGTCCGACCCGGCCTTGCTCGGGTGAAATGCCTGGTTTCGTAGGGTGGGTCGAGTCTTCAAGGCCCACAGGGATTATACCCTACGCGGCCCGGAATGAGCTCTTCGCGCGGTGCGGGCCATCCGGTAGGATTTCGGACCGACCGCGAACCCGGGACGGAATCCGGCATGTCCGCACGCACGTCCCTGACATTCCGCCGTGAGGATCTTCGGGCGGTCTCGACCGAACGATACCAGCACCCCGACCCGCGGGTCCGGCAGCGGATGGAGGTGCTCTGGCTGATCCGCCAAGGGGAAACCCGCGCCCGGGCGGCGGTCCTGGCCGGGGTGTCGCGGGCCACCGTCGGGCGAGACGGCGCCGTGTTCCGGGACGGGGGCGTGGCCGGACTGCGGGAGTTCCGCTGGGTGAAACCGACGAGCGTGCTGGAGACCCATGGGCCGGCGCTGGGGGACGAGTTCCGGGCCCGACCGCCGCACCCCGTGGCCGGCGCCCGGCAACGCATCCAGGACCGGACCGGGGTGGGCCGAGGCGAAGCCCAGGTCCGGATGGTTCTCAAAAAACTCTCGGCCTGGGGTACCGGCGGACGGGTGCGGTCCCGTTGCCGCCCGAAAAAACGATCGACGAGCACAACCAGACCCAGGCGGCGTTTCTCCGGGACCAACGGGAGCCGGCGTTAGCCGACGCGAGGGCCGGTCGCCGGGCCGTGGGTCGGGCGGGTCTACCGCTGGTATGTCACCGACCGGGTGCCGATCGACGAGATCGTCCGCCGGCTGAACGCCGACCCGGCGGTCCCGCCCCCGCCCAAGTCCCCGAACCGGACCTGGACCCACGACTCGGTCCGCAAGCTCCTCCGGAACCGCCGGTACCGGGGCTGCTGGCGGTACGGGGAGACCGAGACGGTGTGGGTGTCCAGCAAGGACTACGCCCGCCAGGTCACCCGCCGGGAGCCGCTCAAGGAGGTCCAGATCGAGGGCCTCCGGCTGGTCCCGGACGACGCGTGGTACGCGGCCCAGGCGCTCCTGGCCAAGGAGGTCGAAAAGGTTGTGGGGCGGAAGCCCCGGGACGGGGACACGGCATCCCGCCCGCGGGTGCTGAACGGCCTGTTCTACTGCCCGACACACGACCGCAAGCTGTACGTCGGCGGGGTGAATGGGAAGTACCTGGTCTGCAAGGACTGCCGCGGGCTGCCGGCCGACCGGCGGCCGCTGTTCTCCCAACTCCCCCGGGCACTCGCCCTGCGGAAGACGTGCGAGACCCTCGCCGGGCTGATCCGGGCGGACGTCGACCTGCTCGGGCGGGTGACCGGCGCCTGCCGCGGGTATGCGGCCGAGCAGCAGGCCCCGGACCCGGCCCGGGTGGCCGCGGTGGGGGCCCGGCAGGCGAAGCGGGACCAGCGGATCAAGTTCATCCTCCGGAACCCCGGGGAGACGGAGGCGGATCAGGCCGAATCGGAGGCCGAACTCCGCCGCCTCCGGAAGGAGCGGGCCGAGGACCAGGCCGCGCTCGACGCCCTCCGGGCGGCCGCGCGGGCCGTCGCCGTCCCGACCGAGGACGCGGTCGCGGCCATGGTCGCCGGCCTCCCCGACATCCTGGCCGGGGCGGCGGACGACCCATCCCCCGAGTCGGCCGGGCCCGTCCGGGAGTTGATCGACCGGCTGACCGGGGGGCGGATCGACCTGGAGCAGGCGGGGGAGCGGCGGGCCCGCCGGGGATGGCTCCGGGGGCGGTCCGGTATCGGCTGGTCGAGGCCGTGACCGGCCGCCTGATCGGGGTCGAGATCCCGGGGGGTGGTGGGGACGGGGCGGGGGTCGTGATCGACTTCCGCCCGGACCCGGACGGTGTCCCGGCATCGGTCGCCGCCGAGGCGACCGCCCAGTACGAGGCCGGCACCCTGGAGAAAGAGATCGCCCGCCGCCTAGCCGGCCCCACCTAGCTCGAGGGCGGCCACCTTGCTCAGCCGGCGGAGGTGCCGGCCGGCCAGAGATTTGCCCGGCGAGGCCACCGTCCCGCCGGGGGATTGCATTCGATCCGGACGCAACTGGTGCTGACAGGTGCCCAGGCCATGCGTGTATCTGGGGCGAGCCCCTGCGCGAGGAGACCGCGCAGATCTCGCGTCGTGTCGTGCCCTCCTCGCGGGTGGTTTCGATTCTCACCCCGCGCCGGGAGCCTGCTATGCAACTCGGGATGATCGGTCTGGGCCGGATGGGGGCGAACATGGCCCGTCGGCTGATCCGCGGCGGACACGCCTGTGTCGTGAACGACACGCACCCGGACGCCGTCCAGGCGTTGGTGAAAGAGGGGGCCGTCGGGGCCGCCTCACTCGACGAGATGATGAAGAAGCTCTCAAAGCCGCGGGCGGTCTGGCTCGTGGTCCCGGCCGCCGTTGTCGACGGCACCCTGGCCGACCTGGCGTCCGGGCTCGACCGGGGCGACATCGTGATCGACGGCGGGAATTCGTACTACGTGGACGACATCCGCCGGGCGAAGGAACTGGCCGCGAATGGGGTGCACCACGTCGACGTCGGGACCAGCGGCGGGGTGTGGCGGCTCGAACGCGGCTACTGCCAGATGATCGGCGGCGCCGCCGCGGTGGTGAAGCACCTCGACCCGGTCTTCACCACGCTGCCCCCGCCGGTCGAGTCGGCCCCACGCACCCCGGGGCGGGCCGGGCGGGCCGGCACCGCCGAGCGCGGCTATCTGCACTGCGGGCCGAGCGGGGCCGGGCACTTCGTCAAGATGGTTCACAACGGGATCGAGTACGGGCTCATGGCCCCCTACGCCGAGGGGCTGAACGTCCTCCGGCACGCGAACGTCGGTAACCAGGGGCGCGTGGCCGACGCCCAGACGACCCCGCTCCGCGACCCCGAGCGGTACCAGTACAATCTGGACATCGCCGCCATCGCCGAGGTCTGGCGGCGGGGCAGCGTGATCGCGTCTTGGCTGCTCGACCTGACCGCGGAGGCCCTGGGGAAGGACCCCGACCTGTCGGACTTTGCCGGCCGGGTGTCGGACTCCGGGGAGGGGCGGTGGACGATCGCCGCCGCGATCGACGGGGGGTCCCGGTCCTGTCCGCGGCCCTGTACGAACGGTTCTTCTCCCGCGGGGAGGCGGACTACGCGGATCGGTTGCTGTCGGCGATGCGGTACGAGTTCGGCGGCCATCTGGAGAAGGCCGCCGGGCGGTGACCGCGGTCGCGGACCCACCCGGGGGAGGAATACACCATGAGCGAGCCGGACGCCGACGCGCTGGTCTTTTTCGGGGCGACCGGGGACCTGGCGTACAAGAAGATCTTCCCGGCTCTCCAGGCGATGGCCCGCCGGGACCACCTGCACGTCCCGGTGATCGGGGTGGCCAAGTCGGGGTGGGGCCTGGACCAGTTCCGGGCCCGGGCCCGGGAAAGCGTCGAGACGCACGGCGGGTTCGACCCGGCGGCGTTCGACAGGCTGGCCGGACGCCTCCGGTATGTGGACGGGGACTACGCCGACCCGGGTACGTTCGCGGCCCTCCGCCGGGAACTCGGGGACGCACGCCGGCCCGCCCACTACCTGGCCATCCCGCCGACCCTGTTCGGGCCGGTGGTCGAGCAGCTCGGCCGGTCTGACTGCGCACGCGGGGCCCGGGTGATCGTCGAGAAGCCGTTCGGCCGGGACCTGGCCTCGGCCCGGGCGCTGAACCAGACCCTGCTCGGCGCGTTCGACGAGGCCAGCATCTTTCGGATCGACCACTACCTCGGGAAAGAGCCGGTGCAGAATCTGGTGTACTTCCGGTTCGCGAACAGCTTCCTCGAGCCGGTCTGGAATCGCAACCACGTCGCGAGCGTGCAGATCACGATGGCGGAGGACTTCGGGGTGCAGGGCCGGGGGGCGTTCTACGAGGAGGCCGGGGCGATCCGGGACGTGGTCCAGAACCACCTCCTCCAGGTGCTCGCCAACCTGGCGATGGAGCCGCCGGTTTCCACCGACAGCGAGGCCGTCCGGGATGAGAAGGTGAAAGTTCTGCGTGCGATCCCCTCCCTCCGCCCCGCCGACGTGGTGCGGGGCCAGTTCCGCGGCTACCGGGGCGAGAAGGGGGTGGCCCCGGACTCGCAGGTCGAGACGTTCGCGGCGGTCAAGTTGAGGGTGAACAACTGGCGGTGGCAGGGAGTGCCGTTCTACATCCGCGCCGGGAAGTGCCTGCCGGTGACGGCGACGGAGGTGCTAGTCCGGTTTCACCGACCGCCGGCCTTGTACACGGCCGAGGCACCGCCGCCGAACCACATCCGGTTCCGGATCAGCCCTGACGTGGCCATCGCTCTCGGGGCGATGGTGAAGGCGCCCGGAGAACGGGTCGCGGGCCGGGCGGCAGAGTTGCTCGCGGTCCGCCACCCGGATGCGGCGGAGATGGACGCGTACGAACGGTTGCTCGGCGACGCGATGCGGGGGAACTCGACCGAGTTCGCCCGGGAGGACTATGTCGAGGAGGCGTGGCGGATCGTGGAGCCGGTGCTCGGGATCGAGACATCGGTCGCCGAATACGACCCGCGCACCTGGGGCCCTGACACGATCGCTGATTTAGTCGCAGGGGACGGTCCCTGGCACGATCCGGTGACTACCGGACACGACCGCTGAATTCCCGGAGCGAATTCCGGGATCAACCACGATGTCGGGTCGTGGACAACCAAGGAGTGTTCCCTGGGGCGGGCCGGCGGCCTCACCCCGGACTGCTTACAGCCGCCACGCTGTCCGGGTCAGGTGGTCCCATCCAAGATCCTCATCCGACACCCGGGGACGAGCGGTCGGATCGTGCCGGTCTTTCGCCGAATGGAATGGATAGGGGGCCAAAAAAACGTCCACCCGCCGGTTTACACTCGGCGCGAGCGCGCGACACCCCGCGACACGGGCCGACTGACCACCAGAACCCGCTCGGAGGAAACCAATCCCGCCCTTCGTGCCCGTTCCGTCGGGCGAAGTCGCCGACCGCGAGCGCTCGGCGGGCCTCTCCAGCATGACCACCGGCAGGCCGCCCGGCGACCCCTGTGACCACCCTTATACAACTGTCGGCCGCCCGGTCGCCAGTAACCACGCGCACCGATCCCGGTCTACCACCGACGGCATCCCGGCCTACCCTCTCGACAACGTGCGACAGATTGGCAACGGCGCCACATCCGAACGGCCGACCACCACATCCGTTTGCCGCAGACCAAGAATTGGTACAGGACGTGCGAAAACACTCTGTTGACGCCCGCCCGGTAACACCTTATAACGAACGCTATTCCGTCCAAAGACGGTCGCCCGTGTCCCCCGCCCGGTGGCCAGTGCGTGTCCCCCGGGTGGTCGGCCGTGGGCCCTGATGCAGACCACCTCCGCCAGCCTCCTCGACCGCCTGCGCGGTCCCGCCCCCGGCCCCGACTGGGAGCGGTTCGTCCGCCTCTACACCCCACTCCTGCTGGGCTGGGCCCGCGGGCTCAAGTTGCCCGACCCGGACGCCGCCGACCTGGTCCAGGACGTGTTCGTCGTCCTGCTCGAGCAGTTACCCGAGTTCCGGTACGACCCGAACAAGAGCTTCCGGACCTGGCTCCGGACCGTCCTGTACAACCGCTGGCGGAACCTCCGCGCCCGCCGGTCCCCCGCCCCTCTGGACGACCTCGACCCGCCGGCCCCCGACAGCACGGACCTGCTCGGCGAACAGGAATACCGCCGCCACCTCGTCGGCCGCGCCCTCGCCCTCCTGCGAACTGACTTCCAGGAACTGACCTGGCGCGCATTCTGGGAGAGCGCCGTCCTCGGTCGCCCGCCGGCCGACGTCGCCGCCGAGCTCGGGGTGAGCACCGGCGCGGTCTACAACGCCAAGTCCCGAGTCGTGTCCCGTCTCCGTCAGGAACTGGCCGGATTACTCCACTGACGGCCGGCCCTTTACCCCGGCCGGAATTTCCGCCCCTGTCGGAAAGATCTGCTGCTCCCAGTCGTACTTCCCCCGGCGACCCGATTTTCGTCAGAGATCCCGCCCACTTTGCCTGTAAGTGTGGTACACCGCCGCGGAAGGGCCCGCCGCGACCGGTAGGAGGCTGACATGCCCGAAATCTCGGCCTGCCCGGACCCAGACCTGCTCCGCCGCCACCTGCTCGGCGAGCTGACCGATGCCGAACTGTCCGCCCTCGCCCCGCACATCGAGGGGTGCGACCGGTGCGTCGAACTTCTGGGTCGGTTGCGCGGGTCCGACCTGCTGACCGACACCGTCCGCGGCCAGGCCCAGACGGGGGGGCGGGACGATCCGCTGACGGAGGAGGTCATCTCCCGGGCGACCCGGCTCCGCCCGGCCGGGGACGGGCCGCCGACCAAGACCTTCACCACCGACACCGCCGCCGGCACCCTGCCGGACGCGCCGGCCCGACTCGGCCGGTACCGGGTCGTCCGCCGGCTCGGGTCTGGCGGGATGGGAGTCGTCTACCTGGCCGAGGACGAAGACCTCCGCCGGGCCGTCGCCCTCAAGGTGATGAAGCCCGAGATGGCCCGCAACCCGGCCGCCCGCCACCGCTTCCTGCGGGAAGGGCGGGCCGCGGCCGGGCTCCGGCACGACCACGTCGTGACCGTCTACCACGTCGGCGAGGAGACCACCCCGGACGGCCCGACCCCGTTCCTGGTGATGGAACTGCTGGACGGTGAGAGTCTCGAAACCGCCCTCGGCCGCGGACCGCTCCCGCCCGTGGAAGCCGCCCGGATCGGCCGCGAGGCCGCCGAGGGGCTGGCCGCGGCCCACGCCCGGGGGGTGATTCACCGCGACGTCAAGCCCGACAACATCTGGCTCGAAGGGGCACGGCGGCGGGTCAAGTTACTCGACTTCGGCCTGGCCCGGGCGGCCGAGGTCGGGCCGGGCGGTCCGACCGAGACCGGGCTGGTGCTCGGCACCCCGGGCTACCTGTCCCCGGAACAGGCCGCCGGCCGGCCGCTCGACTCCCGGGCCGACCTGTTCAGCCTCGGGGTGGTCCTGTACCGGGCCCTGACCGGCCGGCTCCCGTTCGCCGGCAAGGACGTGATGGCCACCCTCACCGCCCTGGCGGTGGAACCGGCGGTCCCGGTCCGGCGGGCCAACCCGGCCGTCCCGCCGGAGCTGGCGGCGGTGGTCGACCAGCTGCTGGCCAAGGACCCGGGCCGGCGGCCGGAATCGGCCCGCGAGGCGGCCGACCAGCTCGCCGCCTTCGAACGGCCAGCGGCACCGACCCGCCGCCGGAACCGCCGGCCGCTCCGGGCGGCGGTCGCGGCCCTGCTCCTGGCCGCGGTCGTCACGGTGGTGGTGGTCGTGGTGAAGACACCGACGGGCACGGTCGAGGTCGAGACTGATGACCCGAAGGTCCGGATCGTGGTCGAGGACGGGGGTGGTAGGATCACGGTCATCGACCCCGAATCGAACCAGCAGTCCGTCACGCTGGCCGAAGGGACGTACCGGGTGCTGCTGGCCGGCGGCAAGGACCTGGCCCTGGAGACCGACACCTTCACCCTCTCCCGCGGCGGGAAACAGGTCGTCCGGGTGAAGCGGCGGCCGGGGCCCGAGCCCGACGAGCGGTTCCGGGCGTGGGCGGCCCGGGTCGCCGCCCTCCCCCCCGCCGACCAGGCCCGGGAGGTTGCCGCCGAGTTGAAGCGGCGGAACCCCGGGTTCAACGGCGACTACAAACACCGGGCCGCCGGCACGACCGTCGTCGAGTTCGAGTTCCCGGCCGAAATGGTCACTGACATTTCCCCGTTGGCCGCCCTGACGGGGTTGAAGATCCTCTCCTGCACGGGCGGGCCCGCGGGCCGGGGGCTGGCCGATATCGGCCCGTTACGCGGGCTGAAACTGGAAAGTCTCGACCTGTACCGGACGTCGGTCGTGGACCTGTCGCCGCTGAAAGGGATGCCGTTGCGGTGGTTGGGCCTTCACGACACCCCGGTCACCGACCTGTCGCCCCTGAAGGGGATGCCGCTGCAGACCCTCGTGCTCGGTGGCGGGCCGGTCGCGGACCTGTCGCCGCTGAAGGAGATACCGCTGGTCCAGTTGTACGTTCACGACTCGGCGGTGTCGGACCTGTCCCCGCTCGCGGGCATGCCGCTGAAGCTCCTCCACACCCAGGGATCGGCGGTCCGGGACCTATCCCCGCTCCGGGGCCTGAACCTGGCCGAGCTGGTGTGCGACTTTAACCCGTGGCGGGATACCGACCTGGTACGGTCGTTCCCGGGCCTGCGGCGGATCAATCGCAAGCCGGCAGCCGAGTTCTGGGGCGAGCAGGACGGGAAACGCCGGGCGTTCGCCGACTGGGCCGCCGAGGTGGGACGGATGACCGCCGACGAGCAGGCCCGGGCGGTCGGTGTGCAGCTGCGGAAGCTGAACCCCGGCGCCGGCGACCCGGGGACGCCGACCATTGTCGACGACAAGGTGGTCGGGTGGGCCGGACCGACGACCCTGACCGACCTGTCCCCGCTCCGGGCGTTCCCGCACCTGAAATCGCTCCGCCTGACTGCCGCCCACGCCCCCGGCCGGCTGACGGACCTCTGGCCCCTCCGGGACCTGGCCCTGGAGGAGCTCGCCGTCGACCACACCCCGGTCACCGACCTGCGGCCGCTGGCGACTCTGAAGGGCTTGACGAAGCTCTCCCTGATCGGCTGCCCGGCGGACGACCTGTCGCCGCTGAAGCGGCTGCCGCTGGTGGCGGAGCTGAACCTGTCCCGGGTACGGGACGAGGACAAGCCCCTGCTCCGCGGCATCCCGACTCTCCGCACGATCAACGGCCGGCCCGCCGCCGGGACGTTGCGTTAAACCCGCCCGGTTCGCCCCCACCCATAATCCCGATCGGTACCCTGGAGACGACCCCGTGGCGAAGCACACCCCGCGCTGGCTGACCCGCCTGTTCGGCACCCGACCCGCTCTCCCCGTCCGCCGCCCGCAGCGACTGCGGGTCGAGGGCCTGGAAGACCGCGCCGTCCCGGCGGTCATCTCGTTCACGGCCGTTACCCCGGCCGACCTGGTCAACGACATCGTGAGCGCGAACCAGGACTTCTTGACCCACCCCGCCAACACCTACCAGATCAGCCTGACCGCGAACACGACCTACGACTTCAGCGCCCCGTACGCCACGAGCACCAATGATTCAACCGGGGTGTACGGGTTCTGGTACGGGCCGGACGCCCTGCCGGCGGTCATGAGCCCGGTCACCATCGTGGGGAACGGGGCGACCATTCAGCGCGGGCCGGACGCGACCAATCCCACCCCGGTCCCGTTCCGCCTCTTCTATGTCAGCGGCGGGTTGACGAACCCGGCGCAATTCCCGGCCGGGTCGCTTACCCTCCAGGACCTCACCCTGACCGGCGGGCTCGCCCACGGCGGCGACAGCAACAAGGGCGGCGGCGGGCTCGGGGCCGGGGGGGCGATTTTCAACCAGGGGGGCCTGAGCCTCAGCGGGGTGACTCTTACGGCAAACCAGGCCGTCGGCGGCAGCAGTGGTATTGGTACGGCCGGCGATAGCGGCGGCGGCATTGGCGCTTCGAGCGCCAGCAACTCCGGGGCCGGCTTCGGCGGCACATTTCCGATGAGCGGGGTCGGCGGGGTCGGCGGTACCGCCATGCGTAACAACTTTGGCGATGCCGGCGGCGGCGGCGGCGGCTTTGACGCCATCCCGGCTGATGCGGGCGGCAATGGGACGGCGACCACGGCCGGCAACGGCGGCGGTCCCGGCGGCCTTGGGGGAGCCGGCGGCCATGGCGGTGGCTCCGCCGGTGACGGCGGCGGCGGTGGTGTTGCGGTGAATTTGGGTAACGGTGGATTTGCTGGCGGAAACTTCGGCGGCGGCGGTGGCGGGGGACCGCTCCAAATTGCTGCCGGCGGTGGTGGCGGGATCGGCGGCGGCGGCGGCGCCGGCTTGGGGGGCGGCGGTGGCGGATTCGGGGGCGGCGGTGGATTCGGTGACTTGGGAGGTGGTAGCGGTGGATTCGGTGGTGGTGGTGGCGTCGCCACTTCCGGAACTGCTGGTGCGGGCGGCTTCGGTGCCGGCGCTGGCAACACAACCAGTCTCGGCGGTGGCGGCGGCGGGTTCGGCGGCGCGATCTTCTCCATGTACGGCACCCTGACCGTCGTCGACTCCACCATCACCGGCAACACCGCCCAGGGCGGCACCGGCGCCAACGGCGGCAGCGGCCTCGGCGGCGGCATCTTCAACCTCGGCGGCTCGGCCACCCTCGTCAACGACACCCTTGCCATCAATACCGCCTCCTCCGACGGCGGCGCGGTGTACAACCTGGCTTACGGCAACAACGTCACGACCGGCGGGCCGGTGACGGCCACCCTGACCCTGGTCAACGACATCCTTTCCGGCTCGCTGGGTGGCGGCAGCGATCTGGTCAACGCCCAGGACACCGGCGGCCACGCCAACGGTAGTACCAGCAACGCCGGCAACGTGGCCACCATCAACGCCACTACGCCGAACATCGTTCAGGCTAGCACCATCATCAGCGGCACCTTCAACAACGGCGGCGTCAACCCGGTCGACCCCAACCTGGGCGCCCTGGCCTACTACGGCGGCCCGACGCGGACGATGGCCCTCTTCGGCGGCAGCCCGGCCGTCGGGGCGGGCAGCAACACCGTCACCGGGGTCACCCTCCCGGCCGCCGACCAGCGCGGGCTCGCTTTCCCCACGAGTAGCAATCGGGATATCGGCGCCTTCCAGACCGGCCCGATCGTGGTCAACACCACCGTCGACACCCCGACCGGGGCCAGCCCGGCCGGTACGCTCAGCCTGCGGGCGGCGGTCAACCTGGTCAACGCCGACCCCACCGCCGGCACCGACACCATCACCTTCGACCCGACCGTCTTCAAGAGCCGGGCCGGGGCCATCGTCCTCAGCGGCTCGCAACTGGAGATCAGTCGGTCCTCGGGCGCGGTCGTGATCGACGGGGCCGCCAACGGAGCGACGGGGGTAGTTGTCAGCGGCAACAATGCCAACCGCGTGTTCCAGATCGATGCAGGTGTGACGGTCACGCTTACCGAACTCGCGGTCGAGAACGGGAACGCGAACGGGGTCAGCGGCACCACCCGCGACGACGGTGGCGGCATTTACAACGCCGGCACGTTGACCGTGGCGGCCTGCACCCTGGTCGGCAATTCGGATTCGGCCGGGGTGGGCAAGGGCGGCGGTATCTGCAACCAGGGAGGCACGTTGTCCGTCACCGACAGCACCATTTCTGGCAACATGGCTTCGACCGGCGGGGCCATCCTGCAGTTGAGTGGGACCACGACCGTGACGGACAGCACCATTTCCGGTAACAGTGACGGGTCCAATACCGGCGCCGTGGCTAATTCCGGCGGAACCTTCACCGTCGGCGGCACGATCATCGACGGGAATGTGTATGTAGGACTGTCAGGACCCGTACCGGCGGACGTGAATGGTAATTTCACATCCCTGGGGTACAACCTGATCGGGACCGTGACCGGCGGGGGCGGGTTCGGGGCGACCGGCGATCGAATAAACGTGGCTTCCCCCGGGTTGGGCGAGCTCGGGAACTTCGGCGGGCCGACCCAGACGATCCCCGTGTTGGTCGGCAGTCCGGCCCTGGACGCCGGGAACCCGTCGGACACTACCGCCGACCAGCGGGGCCTCGGGGTGTACAACGGCCGCCGGGACATCGGGGCGTTCGAGCAGCGGCCGGCCACCCTGACGGTGAACAGCACCGCCGACGCGGTGGCCTTCGGGGACGGCACCCTGACCCTGCGGGAAGCCCTGTTGATCTCCTCCGGGGTCGACAGCGTGGCCGACCTGTCGCCGGCCGAGCGGGCCCAGGTGGTGGGTAGTCCGGGCGGGGCGGACACCATCGTCCTGTCGGCCGCCACGTACACACTGAGCGTGGTAGACAACCAGACGTTCGGCCCGACCGGGCTCCCGGTGGTCACCGCCGGCACCACGATCGCCGGGAACGGCGCCGTCATCGCCCGGGATCCGGCCGCCCCGGCGTTCCGGTTGTTCGACGTGACCGGCTCGCTGACCCTCCAGGATCTGACGCTGTCCGACGGACTGGCTCAGGGCCAGGCCGGTGGCAGCGGGGCAGCCGGGGGCGGCGGCGGGGCCGGCCTGGGCGGGGCCATATTCAACAGGGGGACGGTCGCCCTGACCGGGGTGACCCTCACGGGTAACCAGGCGGTGGGCGGCGCCGGCGGGACACCGACCGGCACGTCCCCGGGCGGCGGGGGCGGGTTGGCCGGGGCCGGGCAGGACGGCGGGGCCGGCACTTCCGCCCCCGGGGCGGGCGGCGGGCCGAACGGTGGGGCCGGGAACAGGATAAGTGGGAACGCCTCGGACGGCGGGGACGGCGGGGACGGCGGGGGCGGGGGCGGGAATTCCAACAACGCCAGTACGGGTGCGTCCGGCGGGTTCGGCGGGTTCGGCGGCGGCGGGGGCGGGAACACCGGCAGCGCCGGTACGGGCGCGTTTGGCGGGCGCGGCGGGTTCGGCGGCGGCGGGGGCGGGAACACCGGCAACGCAGGCACCATCGCCCAGGCTGGGTACGGGGGGTTCGGGGGCGGGGGCGGCGGGAACACTGGTACGCGGGCGTTTGGCGGCACGGTCAGTATGTTCGGTGGTGGTTCGGGAACGACCTCCGGTAGTGCGGGTGGTGGCGGCGGCGGTCTCGGCGGGGCGGTGTTTAGTGACGCGGGGGCCACTCTCACCGTCACCGACTCGACGTTGTCCGGAAACACCGCCCAGGGCGGAACGGCGGCAACCGCCGGCGGCGGCGGGGCCGGCCTGGGCGGGGCCGTGTTCGACGCCGGCGGTACGGTGACGATCGCCGCCAGCACTTTCACCGGCAACGTCGCCCGCGGGGCGGTGGGAGGCGCAGGCGGCGGGCCCGGCCGGGGTCTCGGCGGGGCGGTCTTCACCCGCAACGGCTCCCCGACGCTCACCGATGTCACCATCAGCGGCAACACCGTCACCAACGGCGACGGGACGCCCGGAACGGCCGGCGGCGTGTTCGTCGTGTCCGACGGGATGGCGGCCTCGGTCCAGATCAACGACAGCATCCTCGGCGGGGCCGACGCGTCGGTGCCCGACGTCGGGTCGGCGATGACGTTCGCCGGTGGCACCCCGGTACTCACCGGAGCCTACGACCTGGTCCGCAACAACCCGGCCGCCGGCGGCCTGCCGGCGGGGGCGGTCGTCAGTTCCACCGATCCCCTGCTCGCCCCACTGGGCAACTACGGCGGGCCGACCCAGACGATGGCCCTCCTGCCCGGCTCCCCGGCCATCGACGCCGGCAACCCGACCGACGCCAGCCTGGACCAGCGGGGCGTGGCCGTCCAGAACGGCCGCAAGGACATCGGGGCGTTCGAGAGCCACGGGTTCACGGTCGCCGCCACCGGCGGTAGCGGGCAACAGACGCCTCCCGGCCAGGCGTTCCCCAACCCGCTGGTCGCGACCGTGACCGCCGTCGACGCGACCGAGCCGGTCCAGGGCGGGGTGGTCACGTTCACCCCCCCGGCGACCGGGGCGAGCGCGACCCTGTCCGCCCCGACCGCCACCATCACCGCCGCCGGGACCGCCCAGGTGACCGCCACCGCCAACGGCACCCCCGGCTCCTACGCCGTCACCGCCGCGGCCAACGGCGCAACCGGCGCCCCGTCCTTCTCGTTGACCAACCAGCCGGCCGGCCAGACGCCGCAGACCATCACCTTCACCATCTCCCCGGCCACGGTGACCTACGGGGTCAGTCCGATCACGCTGTCCGCCACCGGCGGGGGGAGCGGGAACCCGGTCACCTTCGCCCTCATCTCCGGCCCGGGCACGATCAGCGGCAACACCCTGACGGTGACCGGGGCCGGGGCCGTCGTCGTCGAGGCCGACCAGGCCGGGAACGCCCAGTTCGCCGCGGCCACCCCGGTCCAGCAGACCCTGACCGTCACCCCGGCCACCCTGACCATCACCCCGGCCGCCGGCCAGTCCAAGGTCTACGGGTCCGTCGTCCCGACGCTGACGTACACCCCGACCGGGTTCGTGAACAAGGACACCGCCGCGATCCTCACCGGGGCGCTCGGGACGGCGGCCACGGCTTCCAGCCCGGTCGGGACGTACGCCTTCACCCTCGGGACCCTCGCCGCCGGGCCCAACTACACTCTCCAGCTGGCGGCCACCCCGCCGACGTTCGCCGTCACCCCGGCGCGGCTGACGATCATCCCGGCCGCCGGCCAGTCGAAGGTGTACGGGTCTGCCGTCCCGACGCTGACGTACACCCCGACCGGGTTCGTGCTCGAAGATACCGCCGCGATCCTCACCGGGGCGCTCGGGACGGCGGCCACGGCTTCCAGCCCGGTCGGGACGTACGCCTTCACCCTCGGGACCCTCGCCGCCCCCAACTACACCCTCCAGCTGACCGGGGAAGGGCCGACGTTCGCGGTCACCCCCGCCCCGCTGACCGTGACCGCCAATAACGCCTCCCGACTGGTCAACCAGCCGAACCCGACGTTCACCGCGACCTTCACCGGGCTGGTCAACGGGGACACCCCGGCCGCCCTCGGCGGCACCCTCGCGTTCACCACCACCGCCGTCGGGTTCTCCAGCCCCCCAGGGGCGTACCCGATCACCCCGGCCGGGCTCACCTCCACCAACTACACGATCACGTTCGCCCCCGGCACCCTGACCGTGACCCTGATCGTCCCCCGGGTGGCCTACGGGGCCGGACCCGGCGGCGCACCCCAGGTGGTCGTCACCGACGCCGCCGGGAACACCCTGTTCAACTTCTTCGCCTACGACACCAGCCTCCGGGGCGGGGTGTCGGTCGCGACCGCCGACGTGAACGGGGACGGGACGGCCGATAT
Organism: Gemmataceae bacterium; assembly: GCA_028288765.1. Lineage (GTDB taxonomy): Bacteria > Planctomycetota > Planctomycetia > Gemmatales > Gemmataceae > Urbifossiella. The sequence continues at coordinate 29,800 of JAQGHQ010000561.1, forward strand.
CATCACCGGGGCCGGGGTCGGCGGGAGTGCTGACGTCAAGGTGTTCGACGGCACGACCGGGACCCTGATCACCTCGTTCTTCGCCTACGACCCGGCGTTCCGGGGCGGGGTGTGGGTGGCGGCCGGGCAGATCGACGGCCGGAGCGTGCTCGTGACCGGGGCCGGGGCCGGGGGGTCGCCCCTGGTCCGGGTATTCGACGCGGCCACCCTGACCATGCTCGGCCAGTTCATGGCCGGGGACCCGAGCGCCCGGGGGGGTGTTCGGGTGGCCTTCGCGACCGACGCCGGGCGGCCGGTGATCGTGACCGGGGCCGGGCCGGGGACCGGGTCGACGGTCGGGGTGTACGACGCGGTCACCCTGGCCGGGGTGGGGAGCTGGGCGGCGTACGAGCCGGCCTTCACCGGGGGGGTGTACGTGGCCGCCGGGGAAGAGCCCGACGGGTCGGCCGTGATCCTCGTCGGGCCGGGGGCCGGGGGCGGGCCGCGGCTGGAGCTGTTCGACGCCCGGGGGGCCGTCCGCGGGAACATCCTGGCCGACACGAGCGCCCTGCGGAACGGGCTGACGGTGGCCGTCCTCCCCCCGACGAGCGGGGGCCTGGTGCTCCTGACGGGCGCGGGGGATGGGGTGCGGAAGACGATTCTGGGGGCGGACGGGTCGCTCACCCCGGGCGGGTCGTTCGCCCCGTTCGGGGCCGACTTCACCGGCGGCGTCTTTGTCGGCTGACGGGCCTCACCCGGGGCCTGGTCCGGAAGACCGTGCGGGGGTACACCCGGACCCCCGGCGAGCTGAAGCTCGGGGCCCGAAGGGCCGGTCGAGGTCCAGTGGTCAGCGTCCGGGAGGAACCCCCGGCCCGTGTGCGGCGTCTGATCTGATGAAACCGCCGAAACCCTGTTGAGTGAAGTGATCGGCTCGTCGTCCGGTTCGGGCTGCGAGGTGACATCAGACCCGCCGGAGCCGTCCTGTTGAGGTTTCGTCGCACTGTTTTCTGCTTCGTCACCGGCATCGGGCCGGGGCATGAGCAATGTCCCGGGGGCAGGGTAGTGTGTCGGGAGCGGCTCGACGGGCTCCTCAAGCACTACCACCGCCCGGCGGCCCATCCCCGCCCGCCAACGTGACCACCCGGTCACCCGCCGTCGCATGCACGGAAACCGCTCCGGCTCTGCCCGCATCCTATCGACCATTTCCGGCCCGTCTTCTCACGCCGGCTTGACGACAACCCGATGGCCGACAACCCTGGTCAGTGTGGAACGACCGCGAACCCGATAGAGGCTTCTTGCCGTGTTGGTCAAGCCGGGAAGGGATTTCGGAACAGGGAACACGTAAGGTCGCCACTCGTTGCGTGGCAACCTTTGAGGCGCTCGCCTCAGAATTGGCCCACCGAGGTACCGGGTGCGCCGCACGCGCGAAATGGGGGGCGTTGGAGGACGCACCTACGACGGCTCGTCTTTTTCAGTTTCAAACCGGCGGGTGAGGTGGAGCCCCAACTCTTGCAGCTTGCGTCGCAAGGTCTGCCGCGCGATCCCCAGCCTGCGGGCGGCCGCCTGTTGATTCCCGCCCGTTGCTTCCAGAACGCGAATCAGGAAGAGGCGGTCCAGGCGGCGGTGCGCCTCCGCGTACTGGTCGCCGTCGTCGCAGGCCAGGCACATACGGATGAAAGCCTCCAGGCTGGGGTCTTCCCCCACCGACTGGGTCGGGACCGAGCCGCCAGGCTCTCCCGCAAGGTCGGGTAGGTAAGCCGGGAGTAGGGTCGTGCCGCGGGCCTGCAGCAGGGCCTGCTTGAGCACGCTCTGCAGCTCCCGGATGTTGCCCGGCCACGTGTAGCCGCGCAGGCGCTCCAGCGCCTCCGGGGCGATCTCCTCCACCTCCCGCCCGAGTTCGCGGCTGAACAGCCGCAGGTAATGCCGCACCAGCACCAGCAGATCGTCGCCCCGCTCGCGTAACGGGGGCAGATGGATGACGAAGACGCTCAGCCGGTAGTACAGGTCGGCCCGGAAATACCCCTCCGCCGACCACGCCTTCAGGTCGCGGTGGGTGGCCGCGATCAGCCGCACGTCGGTCCGGATCGTCTCGTTACCGCCGACCCGCTCAAACGCCTGCTCCTGGAGGACGCGCAGCATCTTGGCCTGCAGCGCCAGCGGCATGTCGCCGACCTCGTCGAGGAAAATGGTCCCGCCGTTGCACTGCTCGAACTTGCCGATCCGGCGGCGGTCGGCCCCGGTGAAGGCGCCCTTCTCGTGGCCGAACAGCTCGCTCTCCAGCAGGCCCTC
>JAQGHQ010000602.1 GCA_028288765.1 Gemmataceae bacterium
GGCCCGCGGCCCGGCGGCCCCCGCCCGGGCCGACCAGGCCGCCCCGGAACCCGACGACCGCCGCCGCCCGCACCCCAACCCCGTCGACCCGAACGAACACGGGTTCGACGCCGAGACGAACTCCCGGTACGAGGAGATCAAGCGGGGGAACACGTACATCACCGAGCTGCAGCACATGACCATCGTGCAGCTCCAGGCGGCGGCCAAGGCCGAGAACATCCCCCGCGAGGAATACGTCGGGCTCAAGAAGCAGGACCTGATCTTCCGCATCCTGAAGGAGCGGGTGAAGGCGAACGGGCTGATGTTCGGGGAGGGCACGCTCGAGGTGCTCCCGGACGGGTTCGGGTTCCTCCGCAGCCCGGACTACAACTACCTCCCATGCCCGGATGACATTTACATCTCCCCGAGCCAGATCCGCCGGTTCGGGCTCCGGACCGGGAGCGTGGTCGCCGGCCAGATCCGCCCGCCCAAGGAGAACGAGCGGTACTTCGCCCTGCTCCGGGTCGAGGCGATCAACTACCAGGACCCGGACCTGCTCACCCAGAAGGTGGTGTTCGACGACCTGACCCCGCTCCACCCGGAGAGCCGGCTGAAGCTCGAGACCGACCCGGGCGAGCTGAACATGCGGGTGATGGACCTGATCTCGCCGATCGGGAAGGGGCAGCGGGGGGTGATCGTGGCCCCCCCGCGGACCGGCAAGACGGTCCTGCTCCAGAAGATGGCGAACGCGATCATCAAGAATCATCCCGAGTGCTACGTCATCGTCCTCCTGATCGACGAGCGGCCGGAAGAAGTGACGGACATGAGCCGGACGGTGAAGGGGCCGAAGGTGGAGGTGGTGAGCAGCACGTTCGACGAGCCGCCGGAGCGGCACGTGCAGGTGAGCGAGATGGTGATCGAGAAGGCGAAACGGCTGGTCGAGTACGGGACCGACGTGGTCATCCTGCTCGACTCGGTCACCCGGCTGGCGCGGGCGTACAACACCGTCTCCCCGGGGTCGGGCAAGCTCCTGTCCGGCGGCCTCGACGCCACGGCGCTGCACAAGCCGAAGCGGTTCTTCGGGTCGGCCCGGAACATCGAGGAGGGCGGCAGCCTGACCATCCTGGCGACCGCCTTGGTCGACACCGGGTCGAAGATGGACGAGGTGATCTTCGAGGAGTTCAAGGGGACCGGGAACATGGAGGCCCACCTGGACCGGCGGATGGTGGACCGCCGCGTCTACCCGGCGCTCGACGTGAACCGGAGCGGGACCCGGAAGGAGGAGCTGCTCCGGAGCGAGGAGGAGCTGCGGATGGTGTACATCCTCCACAAGGTCCTCTCGGACATGAACCCGGTCGAGGCGATGGAGCTGCTCCTGAAGCAGCTCGGCAAGCACAAGACGAACGCCGAGTTCCTCGCGAGCGTGACGCTGACTTAGGCCGTGCGAGTGGCTAGTGTGAGTGGGAGTGAAAACCAGGCCCGTCCGGGTCGCGGCTGCCTTCACCCGCACTCCCACTAGCCACTCACACTTTTACATGCTCTACGAAGGCGACTTCTCCCCCCCCCCCGGCCGGTTCGCGCTGGTCGCGGCCCGGTTTAATGCGGTCGTCGTCGATCAGCTCGTTGCCGGGGCGGCCGACGCCCTGAAGCGGCACGGGGTCGGCGACGACCGGATCGACCTCGTCCGGGTGCCGGGCTCCTACGAAATCCCGCTCGTCGCCCAGCGGCTCGGGAAGTCGGGGAAGTACGCGGCGGTGATCTGCCTGGGGTGCGTGATCCGCGGCGATACCGACCACTACGACTACGTGGCCGGGGCGGCGGCGAACGGGATCGCGACCGCAGCCCTGAACTGCGGCGTCCCAGTGGTGTTCGGCGTGCTGACGTGCGAGACGCTGGAACAGGCGATCAACCGGGCCGGGGCGAAGGCCGGGAACAAGGGGTTCGAGGCCGCCGTCACCGCCGTCGAGATGGTCAACCTGCTGAAGCAGCTCCCGGGGGGATGACAGGTAGGGCCGGCTGTGCCGGCCGGGTTTTCGAGAGCGAAGGTTTCGCCGGGTATGACGCGGACGTTGCGGCCGGCACAGCCGGCCCTACGAATCCGGCCGGACCGCCGTTCGAGACCATCACGCCGGTTTGCGAAAAATCACCACGTCCTGAAATTCGAAGGCCGGTTCCCGCCCGCACCAGCTGCCGTAGCGGATCGGCCGGTCGATCGTCAGCCCCGCCTTTTCAGCTGCTTCCGCGACAAAGCCCTCGTCGATCGCGACGCACGCCTCGGGCACTTCGCGGCTGTGGACCCGGATCACCCCGTCGCGCGGCTGCATCACGTGTTTACACTTCCCGGCCTCGATCAGGGCGTCCGATTCGTCGGTGAGGAGATTGAACGTGGCCAGGCACCGACCGCCGGGCTTCAACACCCGGCCCAGTTCGACCAGATAGTGCGCCGTGCCCGGCGGCATCAGGTGCGTGAACACCGAGGTCAGGAACGCGAAGTCGAAGGTGTGGTCCGCGTACGGGAACCGGTACTGGTGCTCGCGAACCCGGCCGAGCGGGTTATACTCGCGGTTGAAGATGTCCGCGTGCCGGAAGCGGAAATTCGGCCACCGCGGCGTGATCGCGCGCCGGCACCAGCGCACGTTCGCCGGGACGATGTCGAACCCCTCGTACCGCCCGGCCGGGCCCAGGTATTCGGTCAGCGGCACGGCCATCCGGCCCACCCCGCAACCGACGTCGAGCACCGTCTCGTCGGCCCGGAGACCGCATAATTCGCGGAAGTGTCGAAGATAGTTGTCGCCCACCCACCACGCCCCGCCGGTACCCTGAATCAACTCCTCCGGCGGCTGGCCGGGCTCGGACCGCCCCGTTGCCCGGTCCCACCAGATCCCGAATCGGTTGAGAAGGTCCCGGGCGCCGCGGCGGAGGGACCGCGGAACGATGGGCCGAACGGCGGTTGTCAACGACCTCATCATTTCGAGCTCCTCTCAGGTTGCCAGTGTCACCGGTGCTCGCGGATCGAGCCGTCCAGCTTCACCTCGAACGCCAGCCCGGCCAGGAATTGTGGGTGCCGCCAGTCCTTCACGGCGTCCTCGTGCGCGACCACCACGGCGCGCGCGTTCCAGAACCACGCCTTCACCGAGTTCGCCCCGCGGGCGTGGACGAAGATGCCCCACCCGAAGCACGCCGCGAGAAGGCCCGCGGCGCCCACCTTTCGCCACGGGAACCCGGTCACCGGGGCCGTCGCCAGACCCAGTGCCGCGACCGCCGTGGCGAGGACGAACCACGGCAGCACGTCGCAGAAGTACCGCGGGCCGTAACTGCTCCCGCCGTGCCACCCGTTGTAGCACGAAAACAGGGCCGTGTGCCCGGCAACCGCCAGTCCGGCGGGTAGCAGCAGACCGGCGTCGGTCAGGTGCTTCCGCCAGCCGACGAGGACGGCCCCGACCGCGGCGACGTACGGGCAGTACACCAGGAGCCCGCGGGACGGCGAGACCATCAGCCAGGCGAACCGGTTGAGGACGTCGTGGCCGTCGATCGCCGCGGGGTCGTAGACCGTCGGCGGGGTCGGGGTGCCGAAGTACGCCAGGCTCGCGGCCATCAGCGCGGCCGACCACAGCCCGCCGGTCGCGACCGTGACGAGGAGCGTCCGGCGGTAATGGAGCAGCAGGTACGCCCCGATCGCCGCCGCGGAGAAGATCCCCTGCGCTCGCACGAAGACCATCCAGAAGATCGCCGTTCCGAGGGCCGCGCCGAAGAGGAGATCGGTCCGCCACCCCGCCCGCTCGACCCCGGGGTCGGGAACGTCGTCCGCCCGCTCCGCGGGCGGACGACTTTGAACGACCCGCCGACGAAGGACGAGCAGCACGACAGCGGCGGAAAGACAGAACACCATCCAGGTGTGCGACCACATCGCCCGCGACAGGGTGCTCCAGACCGGCGAGCCGAACGCGAACCCGGCCGCGATCAGAGCGCTGACCGCGGGCGGGCAGAAGAACCGGCACAGGACGTAGAACAGGACCACGATCGCCCCCGAGACGCGGGCCGCGATCCGGAGCTGGAGGAGGTCTTCCACCGCGAGGTTCGGCCGCCCGTCCGGGTGGAGGGTCGAGAGCCCGCGGTGCGGGCCGAAGAACTCGACCAGCGGGAGCGACAGGAGCGTCGACCCGAGCGGGTACCCGTAGTACACGCGCGGCGGGTCGGCCGGCCGGCGGGGGTCGGTGCGGCGGATGAACTGGTACGGCATGTCCTGCCCGCGGTCGTACCCCTGCATCTTCTGGCGGGCGGCGGCGGCGGCCGGGATGCACCCGCTCATATCGACCGTGCGCTCGGTCAGGATCTTCTCGGCGACGACGAGCGAGTACAGCGAGTCGCAGTTCTGGATGTGCCCGGTCGACCCGCGGTAGGCCGCGTGCGCGCCCCAAAAGAGAGTACCCGCCAGCGCCACGTCGAGAATGATGCGGGCGACCCGCGGCGACGGGAGGAGGGCTTTCGGCCGGAACAAGGAGAGTGCGTTCATGCGCGTCCGACCTCCGCGAGTCTGGCCCCCATCCGGGCCCCGGCCGCCTTCCGCGACAGCAACGCGGCGACCTCCTCCCGGCCCCGGGCGGCGACCGCGGCGGCCTCGGCCCGGTCGGCGACCGCCCGCCGCATCAGCTTCGCGGCGTGTTCGACCGACGGCTCCGCCCAGACGCACCCCTTCGGGTACGGCGGGATGTCCTCGGGAATCTCTGCCCGCTCGTACCGGACCAGGTAGCTGTTGTCCGGCGTCATGAAGGCCAGGTTGCCCGAGTATCCGGTGGCGATCGTCGGCTTCCCGAGGAGCATCGCCTCGGCCATCGTCAGCCCGAACCCCTCGGACCGGTGCAGCGACACGTAGGCGTCCGCCGCGGTCATCAGCCCGAGCAGCTCGCCCCGCGCCAAGGACCGGTCCAGGAGCTTCACCCCCGCCCCGGCGGCCGCCGAGCGCAGGGCCTGCCACTGCTCCGCGTAGTACCGCTCCTGCGGGTTTACCTTGAGCACCAGCTCGACCGGGTCGTCCGGCCGGAACGCCAGCCGGAACGCCCGGATCAGCCCGAGCGGGTTTTTCCGGGCCATGTGGCTGCTCATGTCGAACACGAACAGGAAGGTGAACTTGTCGGGATCGAGCCCGAACGCCGCCTTCGGGAGCGGGTCGAACGCCGGGAGTTCGACCGCCGGCGGCATCAGGTATACGGGCTTACCGATCTCCCGCATGGCGTCGGCGACGAACGCCGTCGGCGCCCAGATCTCGTCGACCTCCCGCCCCCGGTCGAGCCATTCCGGGGGCAGCCGGTCCAGCTCCCACCACCAGACGGCGATGCGGTACACCCCCGGCCGGGGGTAGAGGGCGGCCAGCCGGTACGCCTCCGCGACCGGCATGTCGAGGCCCGTGTTCAGGATGGTCACCGGGTGGTGTTCCAGCCCCAGAAACCCGGCCCGCGGCCGGCCGTCCCGGCGCGTCTGCATGGGGACGTCGCGGAGGGAAAGCGGGACGCCCGCGGTCGCGAGCGAATCGATCATCCCGGAGGCGGCCTGCATGAGCCCGGAGGGATAACGGAACAGGCCGAGTACGTTGACCCCCCGGCCGCCGGCCGCCGGGGTCGCGGCCGGGAGGGCGGCCCGCCGGAGCCACCGGCCGGTCACCCGGTACTCGGTCCCGACCCACTGCTTGAACACCTCCCACCCGCCCGGGGTCAGCGCGTCCGGATGCCGGGCCTGCCACGCCGGGTGGACCAGGTACGACCGGACCAACCCCCGGTCCGGGGCCGCGTCGCACTCGAACAGAGCCCGCAACACGTCCGCGAAGCCCGCCGCCGAGTCCCCCCGCCCGTAGCGGAGGAACCAGCCGAGGTATGCGCCCCGCTGGGCCGGGGTGAGGGCCAGAGGGATCTCCCGGCGGACGTCGTCGCGGAGGTCGTAGACCATCTCGCCGAGGGCCGCGTCGCCCTCCGTGAGGGCGGTCTCGTGGGGCGGGCGGACGAGCGGCGGGAGGGCGTTGCTCGTCAGCAGGCCATCAATCAGGTCGCGGTCGTGGACGTCGAAGAAGAACCGCGGCGATTCGCCGCGGAGGAACAGGCGGGCCCGGCGGCGGGCCTTGCGGATTAGCTGTCCGAGTCCGGCCGCGGCCGGGAGTTTCCGGGTAACGGAGCGAACGAAGCTCATTGGACCCCCCGGGTGATCTCGGCCAGACGGGCGGCCATCTTCTGGCCGGCGGCCTCCGGGGAAAACAGGCGTTCGGCGTCCGCCCGCCCGCGGGCGGCCACGGCCCGGGCCTCGGCCGGGCGGTCGACCACCCGGCGCATCAGCTTCGCGGCGTGTTCGACCGACGGCTCCGCCCAGACGCACCCCTTCGGGTACGGCGGGATGTCCTCGGCGATCTCCACCCGCTCGTACCGGACCAGGTAGCTGTTGTCCGGCGTCATGAAGGCGAGGTTGCCCGAGTACCCGGTCGCGATCACCGGCTTGCCCATCAGCATCGCCTCGGCCATCGTCAGCCCGATGCCCTCGGACCGGTGCAGCGACACGTAGGCGTCCGCCGCGTTCATCAGCCCGAGGAGCTCCTCCCGTGGCATTAACCGATCGACGAGCCGGGCCCCGGCGGCCGCGGCCGCGGTCCGGAGCTCGCGCCACCAGTCGGCGTAGAAGCGGTCCTGCGGACTGACCTTCAGCACCAGGTCGACCGGTTCGTCTGGCCGGAACGCGAGCCGGAACGCGCGGATCAGCCCGAGCGGGTTCTTCCGGGCGAGCCGGCTGTTCATGTCGAAGACGAACAGGAACGTGAACCGGTCGGGGTCGAGCCCGAACGCGGCCTTGGGCTTTGCGGGGAACGCGGGCAGCCGGACCGGAGTCAGGATCGTGGTGACCGGCCGGCCGAGGGGTCGGAGGGCGGTCGCGATGAACTCCGTCGGGGCCCAAATCTCGTCCACATCCCGGCCGCGGTCGAGCCAGCCGGCCGGCAGGTGTTCGAGCTCCCACAACCAAATGGCGACCCGGTACACCCCCGGCCGGGGGTACAGGCCGGCCGCCCGGTAAGCGCCGAGGGCCGGGACGTCCAGTCCGAGGTTGAGGATCGTGACCGGGAACTGTTCCAGCCCTTCGAACCCGGCCCGCGGCCGGCCGTCCCGGTGGAACGGTGTGGGGATGTCCCGGAGCGCCAGCGACACCCCCGCGTTCGCCAGCGCGTCCACCACCGCGACCGCGCACTGTTGCAACCCGGACGGGTGCCGGAACAGGGCGAGGACGTTGGCGCCGAGCTTTTGTTCGGGCGGGGCGGCAAACCTTGTCGGGAGGGCGGCGCGCCGGAGCCATCGGCCCGATACCCGGTATTCGGCCGCGACCCACCGCTTGAACGGTCCCCAGCCCGCCGGTGTCAGGGCGGCCGGGTGCCGCGCCTGCCAGTCCGGGTGCAGCAGATACGACCCGACCAGGCCGCGGTCCGGGGCCGCGTCGTGCTCGAACAACAGTCTCAACAAATCCGGGAAGCCGACGTCGGTTTGCTCCCGGCCGCCCCGCAGGAACCAGTCCAGGAATGTCTCGCGGCCGGCCGGGGTGAGGGCGAGGGGGATGGCCCGGCGGACGTCGTCGCGGACCTCGTACACCTTCTCCCCGTGCCCGAGCCGGCCGTCCCGGAACGCGACGGTGTGGGTTGGGGCGGCAAGCGGGGGGAGGCCGTGCGCGGCGAGCAGGCGGTTGATGCCCGCGCCGTCGTTCAGGTCGAAGCCCCCGGCCGGCCAGCCGCCCGTCAGGGCCGCCGTCAGCCGGCGGGGGAAGCGGGCCGCGGACCGGACGACCCGGGCGAGACGGTGCGACAACCGAGTGACACGCATGGCCGACGAACCCAATTAGGAAGACGAGCGGCTAATGAGGAAGGCAGGAAGCTAGGAACCAAACCGGTCAGAGCCGAGACGCTGTCCCTCTGCGGGCGCGATCTCATGTTTTCATCTCATCCCTCTTTATTCCTGTATTCCCGCATCCCTCATTTCATTCTCCTTCCTGATTCTTTGTCAGGCCGCCCGCCGGATGGACGCGAGTGGGGCGGCCGTTTCCCCCACGGCGGTCCTGCCGCGCGGCCCCTGCCGGGCGGCGGCCAGGATCACCGCCGCATACCGGTCGAGCATCTCGTCGTGGTTCAGGTGGGCGTCGAACGCGGCCCGGGACTGCCGGCCCATCTCCGCCCGCAGCCCGTCGTCGGCGAGTACCCGGCGGAGGTGGCCCGCGAGCCCGGCCCCGTCGCCGAGCTCGAACCGCAGGGCGTTCGCCCCCCAGAACACCTGTTCGCCGACCCCGCAGCACGGGGTCGAAATGACCGGCAGCCCGAACGCCTCGGCCTCCAGCACCGCCCGGCTGAACGTCTCCATGTGCGACGTACAGACGAACACGTCGGCGGCCCGGTAGAACGCCCGGACGGCATCGGTCTCCGGGACCAGGTGGACGACGTCTTCGAGCCCGTGCCGCCGCACCAGCTGGCGGACGTAGTCGGCGTAGGGGATGCCGCTCCTCATCCCGACGAGGTAACACGCGAAGTCGCGCCGCCCGCGGGCCAGCGCCGCCGCGGCCTCGACCAGCGTGTGCTGCCCCTTCCGCTCGCACACGGTGCCGACCGCAATGACGCGTTTCTTGCCGGCCGCCCCGGGCACGGCCCGGGCCGCTTCTTCGCGCGAGGTGTGGCGGAGGTAGTCGTCGAACGGCTTCGGGTCGAGCCCGTTGTGGATCACGCGGACGTTGCCCCGGACGTTCAGGTGGGCGAACAGGGCGGCGGTGTCGTGCGACGCCGGGACCACCCGGGCGGCGAGGGCGAACGCCTGGGCGATGCGCTTGCGGGCGAACGGCGGGAACAGCCGGTCGAGGTGGGCGCGCGAGTAGCTCTCGTGGATGATCCACACCGTTGGAATCCCGGCGCGGGCGGCGGCCTCGACGAGGGGGAAGGTGGTGAGCGTGTTCGCGACCACGACCTCGGGGCGGTGGGCGCGGAGGACGCGGGCGGCGGCCCGCTGGGCGGCCTCGTACTCCCGCGGCGACCACAGCCCGTCCACGAACCGCCGGCTGACGGCCGTCTCCCGCACGTCGACCGGGACGCCGGCAGTCTCATACACCCCCGCCCCGCCCCCGCCGAGTGGGGAGACGATCACGGGGTCGATCGCCCCGCGGGCACGGAGGCCGAGGACGATCTCGGACAGGTATCGTGGGGCGCCCTCGGGGTTGTTCAGGTTGTGGGCGACGACGAGCGCCCGGACCGGCGGGCGGGTCGACTCGGCCGGGAGTGACAGCGGGCCGTCACAGACCGGCCGCCACGCGTCCCGCTCGGAGCAGTTCGGGTTGTGGAACGGGTCCGGCAGCCGGCCGTAGGCCCGCTTCATCGCGAGCAATTCGGTGGGGACGTTGGAAGAACCTAACCCCCCAACCCCCTTCCCTAAAGGGGAAGGGGGAGCAGAGGCGTCGTCCCCGACCCGCATCTGCGCTCCCGCGACGTAAACGCACCGCAGCCCCTGCCCGCGGAGGCGGAGGCCGAAGTCGATGTCCCAGAGGGCGTGCGGGTACCGCCGGGCGTCGAACCCGCCGAGGTGGTCGAACGTGGCCCGTCGGGTCAACAGACACCGGCCCCCGACCGCGGACGTGTCCCGCGTCACCTCGGCGTAAAAGTAGTAACTGATCTGGTCGGCCGCGAGCCCGGCGAAGGCGCTCGCCGGGGCGATCCCGTCCCGCATCCCGGTGACCGTGCCGGCGTCCACGACCGACCCGTCCGGCGCGACGATCTGCCCCCCGGCCGCCCCGACCCCGGGGAGCCCGAGGTTCGCCACCAGCCTGGAGAGCCACCGCGGGTCGGCCGGCTCCACCCCGGCTTCGAGGAACAGGAGCAGGTCTTCCGTCCGCCCGGCGGCCATCCGGTTCAGCGCTTCGGCCGGGGCGGCCTCGTCGATCACGAGGTAATCGGTGTAGTTCCGGTACGCGGTGGTCTGCCGCACCGCCCGGACCGTCCGCCGGGCGGCGGCGGCGTCCCCGCGGATGACGACCGCGACGGCCGGGCCGTCGTCGGGGCCGTCGAGGGCGAGGACCGGCAGGCCGAGCTTCTGCGCGAACGGCGGGACGTACACCGACGCCGCGACCCCGCGCCGGGCCAGGGCCTCCTCCACGGCTTTCCGGCCGGAGGTGTGGACGTACGGCTTGACGCCCGCCCCGGCGGCGGTCGAATCGGGCAGCGACCGCCACTGGTACAGAATTTGGGGAACGTGCCGAACCCGGTCCGTCAGTTCGGTCACGCGCAACAGCAGATCATGGTCCTGCGACCCCTCGAACCCGGGGCGGAACCGGCCGGCCGTCTCGAACACGCTCCGGCGGATAACGGTGAAGTGGTTGATGTAGTTGTAACTGAGCAGGAGGTCCGGCGACCAGTCGGGCTTGAACTGCGGGTCGTACCGGCGGCCGGTCGCGTCGACCTTGTCCTCGTCGGAGTAGATCAGGTCGGTGTCCGGGTGCCGCTGGACCTCCTCGGCGACCGCGAACAGGGCGTGCGGGGCGAGCTCGTCGTCGTGGTCGAGCAGGGCGACGAACTCGCCGGTGGCGAGTTCGGCGGCCGTGTTCGTGGCCGCACAGATGTGCCCGTTCTTCTCCCGCCGGGCGAGCTTGATCCGCGGGTCGGCCGGCAACCGGTCGAGGTAGCGGAGCAGCGCGGGGTCGGTGGACCGATCGTCGGCGAGGCACAGCTCCCAGTGCGGGTAGACCTGCCGCCGGACCGATTCGATCGCTTTTTCCAGCCACCGCGACCCGACGGGCCGTTCACGACTCGAATACACCGGCACCAGGATGCTGAACCTGGGCAGGTGCCGGAAGCGGATCACCTCGTCGCCCATCGCCCGCCGCAGGCGCGGGGTGATGGCGGTGTTCTCGACGTAGGCATCGTGCGGGGAGCGGGGCCGGAACTTCCGGGCGAGCAGCCGGTAGCGCACCTTCTGCCGCAGTTCGAGAAGCTTGTCCGAGAATCGCGACAACCGGCCCCCCCACCGCCGGAGCGAGAACACTTCCCCCGAAGTGATCGACCGGAGCCCGCGGCCGATGACCCCGGGCGCGGGGGATACCGGCAATTCCTGCCCGACCGAGTCGAGGGATCGGCGGTACAACACCGTTTCGCCCGCGGCTTCGACGAGGACGACCGCGACGTCCCGCACGCCGGGCTCGACCGGGAGCTGGGTGCCGATGTTGAAACGGAAATGGCCGGGTGGAACGTCGGCGGCGTGGGCGGGGGAGAGTGGACAGCGGGTCACGGTCTGGTCGTCGTAGCGAACCTCGACGGCGAGCGGCGGGGTGCGGGCGGCCGGGGCCTGCCAGAACCCGGTCACCCGGAGCAGGGCCATGCCCGAGAACGGCTCGGTCACCCGTTCGATGGTGATCGGGCTGAGCTCGTCCGCGTGCGGGATCGGGTCGGCGTCCATGCCGGCGGCCCGGTGAGGGTGTGGAATCTCCGTAGTCCCGGAAAGCCGGGGCGGGAGTGTAACCCGGGCCCGGTGGGGGCTCAAGGCCAACTCGGGGAGTGCGTGGTCCGTGCCCAGGGCCGTTTCCCGTTTCACATCAGGTCGTGAGCGCGATGGCTTCCTCGGGTCTGGCGTTGCCACCCGGTCCGGCGCGTTCCCACCCGACCCCGGGGGTTCCCCGGGCTCAGCCCTCCCAGCTCTTCCGGCAGACAACCCGGCTACCTCACCCGTTCGATGACCCCGTCCAGGCTCCCCGCGAGCGCGCCGGACGGAGAGCAATCCGCGAATTGGGTTCGTTCCGCGGAAACGACCGCCCGCCCAGCGGGCAGGACCGGCTCGACCACCACGGCCGGCGAAATCTCCGGTGCGGATTGGGTTCGTTCCGCAGAAACGACCGCCTGCCCGGCGGGCGGGACCGGCTCGGCCGCCATCTCGGGCGGGCGCTCCGGTCCGGTTTGGGTTCGTTCCGCAGAAACGACCTCCGACTCGACTGGTGCCACATACCCGGATTCCCACTCGCCCGCGGCCGGCGGCCGGGCTGCCCGGGCGGCCTGGAGCCGGTCGAGCAGCTGGAACGTCTGGGTCAGCTGGCGGGACAGGTGGGCCTCGTACCGGATCACCTTGTCCGTCGACTGGGTCGGCACCAGGTTCACCTGCCGGGCCAACTCGACCGCCCCGGCCAGGTCCGCCTCCGCCCGGGCCAGCCCGGCCTCCAGCCGGGCCACCTTCCCCCGCAACGCGG
>JAQGHQ010000605.1 GCA_028288765.1 Gemmataceae bacterium
GGTGGGCCTCGAAGACTCGACCCACCCTACGAGAAATCCTCCCCAGCGGGATCTCAACAGGGCAAGGCAACATGCAACCTGACTGGCGGGGCATGACAGGTTTTGGTGGATGATGGCTTATTGATACCCCGTCAGCATGTGAGCAGGATGTTGGTCGCTCAAACTATCTGAGCCGGGTCCATTCTCATTGGATGTCATCCATGATCGTTGCCCTGGCGTCGCCTTGTATCGCTTCCTCTCTTGATGAGGGCTTGGACAGGATCAAGCGGTTCCTGTCCGAAGCTTCGGCCCAAGGCGCGGAGATCGTGTGTTTCCCGGAAGCCTATCTCCCGGGTTTGCGGGGACAGGATTTCGAAGTATTGCCCTTTGATCAGACGCAGGAGGAACGGGTACTCCGGGCCGTGGCGCAGTGGGCGCGAACGTATGCGGTGGCCACCATCCTCGGGATGGAAAGGCTCACGGAGTCGGGCCGGCAAAATGCCGCCTTTGTCATTGACGCCCGGGGCCAGATTCAGGGATACCAAACCAAGAACCAACTCGCCCCGACCGAAGATCCGTTCTATGTGCCCGGAAATACCCGGCGACTCTTCGAGGTCAACGGGATCAAGTTCGGTGTGGCGATTTGCCACGAGGGCTGGCGCTATCCCGAGACGGTGCGATGGGCGGCGGTGCGGGGCGCCAAAATCGTCTTTCATCCCCACCACACGGGGAGTGATCGAGAAGGTGTCCGTCTGACGCAGTGGGGTGCGGCCGGCGGGCCTTACTACGAGAAGGCGATGATGTGTCGCGGCCTGGAGAACACGGTCTATTTTGCCAGTGTCAATTATGCGTTGCGCTTCCAAGAATCGGCGACAAGTCTCATCGCCCCGTCGGGCCAGTGCCAGGCGTACTTACCCTACGGGCAGGAAGGCGTACTGGTGCAGGCCATCAACGTCGAGGAAGCAACCGGTTTGCTAGCCGCCCGATACGCACCCGAGCGTTATCAAGAATTCAGGTCGGAGTGAGTGCCCGACACCGCTCCGCTGGCGATTCGCGGCACCGCTGATGCCGGCCCTTCGGCGGCTGGGGTTTCTGATGGTTCCGAGCCGGTCAGACGTCGTCGGGCGGTGGAGCGAAGACTGCGGTTATCGCGCGGACTTTTCCCATGATACCGCGATCGAGCTTCGGGACGACGGAACCGGTTAGATCGTCAGCCCAGATGGACGCAGACGGAGGCGGCCACGCGAGCCGGAGTGCCCTTTCGGGGCTACCAGAATTGGGAAGCCGGGAGTCGGGAGCCCCGCCTCGAGGCGATCAAGAAGCCTGCGGATGTTTTCGAGGTGAGCACGGACGTCCTGCTCGCCGGAATTGAGTCGCAGCCCGAGCCGGAGAAGCCGCCCCGGAAGGGGAAGAAGTGAAGGAGGGCCTCGCTGTGACAATGACATGCACCGACTGCGGGAATTCACTCCAGGATCAGATGAGCCTTCCAGCGGAAGAACGGAAGCCTTGCCCCAAGTGCGGCTCGCCTCGCCACACGATAGCCGTATCTGCCTCTGGTGGAGGAGTCTCCGGGGGTGCGGCAAGGGCGGCAACTAGATCGCATCGTCAGGACGTTCCTACCCTCTTGCTTCAAGCGGTTATAGAACTCGGCTCGCGGACCGGTGAGGGCCGACTCATCGAGGCAGTAGCTCCGGCCTGGATCGAGATAGCCAAGCTGATCGCCTCCGACCCCTCTGCGATGTATCGGATTCCGGCCCGTCGCTGGGAAGAGATGATCGCGGGTTGGTACGAGTCGCACGGGTTCGATGAAGTGACGTTGACCCCCAGAAGTGGCGATCTCGGGCGAGATGTTATCGCTGTGAAACGCGGAGTCTTATCTGTCCGGATCCTCGACCAAGTCAAAGCGTACAAGCCCGGCCACCTCGTCACAGCGGATGAGGTCCGAGCTCTGGCAGGTGTGGTCAGTATGGACAGAGCTGCGTCGAAAGGAGTTGTCACGACGACCTCCGACTTTGCCCCCAAAATCGAAACCGATGGACTTCTCGCGCCTCTCATCCCGACCCGGTTAGAGCTCGTCAACGGGGTCGAACTGGCACGGCGATTGGGAGAGGCAACCAAGAAGAGGTGAGGGTCCGTAGCGGGTCGCCGCGAGCTGCTTCCCATCCCGCCCGGTCACCATCGGCGGGGCCGGCGGGGGCGGGGGTGAGGGCCGGGGAACGGTCGGAGGCGGGGCAGTCGGCCCAGGTGTGGAACTTTCCACACCTGCGGAGAATCGCACAGAAGGGGCCGCCCGCGGCCGATCGCCTGTCGGATGACACCCCAAGACTCATCCAGGGCCCCGATCGGGCCACAGGCGCGATCCTGTGCAGAAGTGGACGGGTGGATACACGGTCCACCTACCCCCCCTCACGCCGAAACTCGCGCGAGTTTTTTTGTGGTTGGGTCAACGGTACTCGTGTACCCTTCGGTTAAAATCTGGTGCCTACCCCGCTTCGCCCCAGGTGTCGCCGCCTTCAGCCGGGGAACATGCCCGTTTGTGCCCGTCTTCGGTCGGCCGAGTCTGCCGTCACTGGCGACCATCTTCCGGCTATGGCAGCTGGGGCAAAGGCTTCCAAGGTTGTGGCGGTCATAGTGGGCACCTGCGGCTGTTAGGGCGTGCTTGTGGTCCACCTGCTCGGCCGGGACGAGCTCGCCGCGTTCGAGGCAGTGGGCACACCACGGATCATCCGCAGGCTTTTGGAGACGAACGACTTGCCACGAACGCCCATACCCGCGCCGAGCGACTCGGGCGGGTATGGGGGGGGCATGCGTCTGACCGACCCCGATGCGTGGCAGTGTGTGTGGGGGGGGCGTTAGCTTCGGCATAGCATGGGCTAGATCAGACAGAAATTGGTCGGATGTTTAGATTTGCGTGCTGAGGCGATTAAGGGCCGATCAGGCAGGTCGCCCCGACAAGGAACCAACCCCCCCGACCCGCCACATACTTGACATGTCTCCGTTGGTCGGCAACAATTCTGTACCTGCCAACTGATACTTAGGGATTGAATTCGAGATGCAATTTGACGCGGACGAGCAAAATCGCTGGGAGGTTCGGGGTAATACCTATTATTTCGGCGGTATCGGTCCATACTGCATGACATGCTGGCACAAGGACAATGAAAAAGTCTTGCTCGCAGCCGGTTCAGATGACTTGCGTATTGTCGTAGGTAAGAAGTATATCTGTCCCGTTTGCGGAAATACTTTTGCTTGACAGTCTACTGTTGACGATGCGTTAAAAATAATCAAATAATTATCTCGTGGTGCAATTAATGTCTTTGAATGCACTCGGCCTAGTAAAGCAGCGGCGCCAAGAGATCGCGAATCTCGAACCATTACGCAGCAATTGGCCAAAGTTCGTAGAATGGCACACGAGATCGCGCGCTCTGATAGCCCACTCCTTTCCCAAAATGCTCGACAAATATGATGAGCTGCTGCAGGTTCGCTGGTGTGCCTTGCCCCGCGTAATAGGTCCCATGACAAGTCAGAGCGAGCTCGACCGAATAACTCATACCGAAAGTATCGCGAATGACAAGCTAACGAGAGAGGCTAGGGAAAAAATGATAGCCTTTGTTGACAGCCTTGTAGAGTTGGCGACCCTAACTGCCGGGACATCTCGTGGCGACCCCGAGCTAACTCAGAGTGGACGAGCCAAGGATCTGAGCGGAAAAGTGTTTGTGGTGCATGGACATGACGATGAGATGAAGCAACATGTGGCCCGCGTCTTATCTAAACTAGGGCTCACGCCTATTATCCTTCACGAGCAACCGAACTTCGGAAAGACAATTATAGAAAAATTTGAATCCACTGCAGACGTGTCTTTTGCAGTAGTGTTGCTATCTCCAGATGATATGGCATATCCTTTGGAAGCGAACGCAAAGCAGGCCAAGTCACGCGCGCGTCAGAATGTAATCTTAGAACTGGGGTATTTTGTTGGGAAACTCGGGCGGAGCCAGGTGTTTTCACTGAAGCGTGGGAGCAGTATCGAACTGCCTAGTGACTTTAGCGGTGTGGTCTATACAGACTATGATGCCGCAGGACATTGGCGATTCACATTGGTTAGAGAATTAAAGGCAGCTGGGTATGCAGTTGATGCAAATAATCTACTTTAGATTATCTATGTAATAGCTTTGCTTGTTGGATTACATATACTATATGCCATTCCGAGCATATTCCGGTTGCCCTATACACAGTACTCCCCGCCGCCGACACTATCCGACCAACCCAGAATTCGTCCATGTCCAAACCGCGATTCGATACGCTCACGCCCGAACCATATGCTTCGTGTGCTCCTGCCGCATCGGTCGGGCGGCGTCGTCGGCCGCCAGAGCTTCCGTTGCCTTGCGTAATCGCGAGCGGGCGGTCTCCTTCGCAACCCCGGTGAGTAGGGCGATCTCGTCCAGGCTGAACCCGTCGATGTGATAGAACCTCACCGTGTCGCGGAGGTCCGCCGGCAGGTCCCGGAGCTCGGGCGCCATCGGAATCTCGCCGGCCGTCGGTTGGTCCGGAGCTGCTGGCTCCCACCCCTCTTCCCCGTCGCAGAACGAACTCACGCATGCCCGGTTTTCCTGCTGGGCCGACAGCTGGATTTGTGAAGTTGGTACGTAGGGATGGGAGCGTCGGGGCACGGCGAAACCCTCCGGCGGTAAACTACCGCGGAATCAAGGGTTTTGACCGCACTCCGGACCGCCCCGAGGCAATCGTAAGCGCTTCGTCTATCAGAGCTTAGGCAGTACACCCGGAGGGATTCGAACCCCCAACCCTTTGCTCCGAAGGCAAATGCTCTATCCAGTTGAGCTACGGGTGCGCCACCAGCAATGTAGGAGAATAGCCGGCAGGCTGACAAGGGGATTACCGTCGCCCGCGAGTGACAGAGTTCCCGATTTCGGATCTGGGGTCGGGCACCCGGGAGTCGAGTAACGCCCCGTCCGGGACCGGGCCATCTCCGGCAGGCAAGCCCGACCGGTATCGTACTCGGGGTGGTATCAGCTGGTCCGCCGGCCGGGCGCGGCTGGACCGGGGACGCCCCGACCGGTCCGTCCGGCGGAACGGCGGAGCAGGGAAGAACCACCGACGGCCCGACCTTTGCGGGCTGCCAAACCCGGTCAACCTGTCTCCGCCCGGCGAGGCATACCCCAGCTGCCCTGGAGACTGCCGCACCCTGCCACGGGGTCGAAATGCCAAGCGAAAGACGGTCGGCGGACTGCCATACTCTGCCAAACCCTGCCAGCAGTCGGCGGCCGGACGACCCTCTCGCCCTGGCGGCTGCCACACCCTGCCACTGGTCGGTGGCGAGAGCGGCGACCGCCCTGGGGACTGCCATACCCTGCCAAACACTGCCGCGCGGGTTCGAGGTGCCGAGGGAAAAACTGTCGGGGGACTGCCATACTCTGCCAAACACTGCCAACGGCCAGCGACGCGAACCGCAGTCGCCCGCGGGGCTGCCAACTCCTGCAATGCGGACAGCGGACTTCTCGTCAACCTACCTGACAGTTCGTCTGACCTGGATTGTGCAGCTGGTCGCAAGAACAACTTGAAGCCTGGATTCCGGTCCTGCCCAAGATAGGTATCATCCAGAAATGCATTCGGAACTCACCCCACAGCAGCGCCGGGCCGTCGACCACCGCGGGTCGTCCGTCGTGCTGGCCTCCGGGGCCGGGTGCGGGAAGACCCACGTCCTCACCGCCCGCTACCTCTCCCACCTGACCGCCGACGCGGCCGAGGTCGGGCAGGTGGTGGCGATCACGTTCACCGACCGGGCCGCCCACGAGATGCGGGACCGGATTCGCTCCGCCGTCGATCAGCTGCCCGATGCCGCCCGCCACCTCCGGGCCCTCGAAACCGCCCCGGTTGC
This sequence comes from Gemmataceae bacterium, assembly GCA_028288765.1. Lineage (GTDB taxonomy): Bacteria > Planctomycetota > Planctomycetia > Gemmatales > Gemmataceae > Urbifossiella. Next base: position 5,870 of record JAQGHQ010000605.1, read on the forward strand.
GACCATCCACAGCTTCTGCGGAAACCTCCTCCGGCAGTACGCCGTTCCCGCCGGCCTCGACCCCGGGTTCGAAGTCCTCGACGACGTGCTCGCGGCCACCCTCCGGACCGAATCGCTCCAGGCGTGTTTGCACGCCCTGCTCGAAATCGAGGCCCCCTACCCGCCGGCCGCCGCCGCGCTCCGCGAGCTCGTCGTCCTGTTCGGGTGGAACGCGGTCGTCGAAGCGGCGGACGGCTTGCTCCTGTCCGCCGACCGGCCGGCGTGGGCCAAGTGGCTCGCCCGGTCGCCGGACGACATCGCGGCGGAGTGGGCTGGCCCCGCACGAGCGGAGCTGCTCCCGGAATGGGTCGCCTATCTCGCCGCGGCATCGCCGAAGATTACCGGGTGCCTGTCCCTGCTCGCCCGCGTCCGCTCGGCCAACCCGCAGGTGAACGCGAACGTCCAGCAGTTGCTCACCGAGACCCCCCAGCTGCACACCAAGCAGGACATCGCCGCCGCCGCGCACGACCTCTCGGAGCTGGCCAAGGTCGGGCGGTCGGGGAAGAAGGACTGGCCGGACGAGCGGGTGTACGAGGCCGTGAAGGAGGCGTTCACCGACTTCCGCGCCGACCTCCCGAAGCGGCTGGCGCTCTTCGCCGAACCCGCCGACGATGTGGCCGCCGCCGCCCGGGTCGGGCAGCTATTCCTGCGTGTGGCCGTCGCCGCGGATGACGCCTACCGGCAACGAAAGCATCGCGCCGGGGTGCTCGACTTCCAGGACCTGCTTACCCTGGCCCGCGACCTGCTCCGCGACCGGGACGACGTCCGCGATTCGCTCCGCTCCCGGTTCCGGTTCCTCCTCTTGGACGAGTTGCAGGACACCGACCCGGTGCAGATGGAGCTGGTGGAACTGCTTTGCGGGGCCGGGCTCGAACACGGGATGCTGTTCGCGGTCGGCGACCACAAGCAGTCGATCTACCGGTTCCGCGGGGCCGAGGTGGGGCTGTTCCAGAACCTGCGGAACTCGGTCGCGGTCGAAGGCCGGCTCGGGCTGACGCGGAATTACCGGTCGCAACCGGGGGTGCTGAAGTTCGTCAACGCGCTGTTCGGGAAACGGGTGCCGGACTACGAGCCACTGGAGGCCCACCACCCGGGCACGGGCGAGGCGGCGAACGTCGAGTTCCTATGGGCGGAATGCGGAACGCGGAATGCGGAATGCGGAATCGAAGACCAGCCTGACGCGGTGCCGCCTTCATCAATCCGCAATCCGCAATCCGCAATCCGCATTGGAGAGATCCGCCACCGTGAGGCCGAGGCGATTGCCGCCCGCATCGCCGAATTGCTCGACGACCCGACGCCGCGCGTGCGGGAGCCGGGTGGCCCGCCCCGCCGCGTCGAACGCAAGGACATCGTCCTGCTATTCCGGTCGATGAGCCACGTCGCGACCTACGAAGCCGCCCTCCGCCGGCACGGGCTCGACTACTACCTCATCGGCGGGCGGGCGTTCTTCGCGCAGCAAGAGGTGTACGACCTCCTCAACCTCCTCCGGGCGGTCGAGAACCCGCAGGACGGGGCGAGCCTCGTCGGCACGCTCCGGTCGCCGTTCTGTGGCCTGTCCGACGAAGCTGTTTTCCTCCTCGCCGCCCACCCGGACGGGCCGTGGGCCGGGCTCCGCGACGGCGCGAGGATCGCCACCCTACCCGCCGACCAGCAGCCGGCCGCCGCCCGGGCGAAGCGCTTCCTCGAACAGTGGCGGGCCGTGAAGGACCAGCTCCCCCTCGCCCGCCTCCTGAACGCGGTCTTCGCGGACAGCGGGTACGACGCTGCGATGCAATTCGAGTACCTCGGCGACCGGAAGCTCGCGAACCTGTGGAAGCTCGTCGACCTGGCCCGCACGTTCGACCGCACCGGGCTGTTCGGGCTGCACGAATTCATCGCCAGGCTCGGCGATCTCGTCGCCCGCCAGCCGCGGGAGGAGCAGGCCGCCACCCTGCCCGAAAATGCCGACGTGGTGAAGCTGATGAGCATCCACCAGGCGAAGGGACTGGAGTTCCCGGTCGTGATCGTCCCGGACCTGGCGGCCGGCCGGCGCGGGGATCTGGACCCGGTCGCCCGGTGGCACCGCCGGCTCGGGTGTCTGGTGAAACTGCCGGCCGAGTTCGAGAACCTGCCCGAAGACGGGTCGGGCGAGAAGCCCCCGTTCCCGGAGTTCGCCGACCGTCTCGGCCGGGTGGCCGATCAGCTCGCCGACTGGCAGGAAGACTTGCGGGTGCTCTACGTCGCCTGCACCCGCGCCCGGGATCTCCTCATCCTCTCGGCCGGGCTCCCCGAACCGCTCGGGGAACCCCTCGGGGGGCTGACGCCCCCGCCTCGCCAGGCCGCGAACCACTGGACGCTCGCCCTCGCCGAGCGGTTCGACCTGCGGTCCGGGCGGTGCGTCGCCGAGGACGTGAGACCGGAAGACAGGCCCGCCGTGCGGGTCAACATCGTGGGCCCGGCGGTCGGGGAGGTACTCGTCACCCCGCGAAGCGTGAGTGAAACGGGAGGTGCGACACTGACCCCTCGCGGGGCGGCGAGCTCGAAGCCTTCTCCCTCCGTGCCCGCCGTCGTCCCGCTCCCCGTGCTCGAACAACTCGCCCGCGGCGAAGTCGTTCCCACATTCGCGGAACGGTTCGACACCGAGGACGACGCCGACCGGTCGGAGTGGCGGCACCCGCGCGAGCGCCTCGGCCCGGTGTCGCCCGCCGAGGCGGTCCTGTGGGCCGTCCTCGACCGCTGGGACTTCGCGGACGTGGACGGGTGGGGCCAGCTGCTGACCGACGCGGCCGAGGATGACCCCGCGGGGGGCCGGTCACTCGCCGACAGCCTGCGCGCGAAACTCCGGCGGCTCGCGGAGTCGGAGGTCCGGCCCGCGCTGGCACAGGCGTTCGAGTTACACCGCGGGGTCGAGTTCCTGGCCGACCTGCGGGCGTTCGCGGCCGACTCTGTTTCGCCCCCGCCTGAATCCGGCGGGCAGTCGCCACCCGTTACTCCGAATATCGCCGTTCGCGGACTGATCGACTTCCTCTACAGCGATCCGAAAGGGTGGCATGTTCTCGGGGTCGATCTCGGCACCGCCGACGAGGACGACCCGTGGCGCGGCCGGCGGCCGGGGTTGGTGTTGCAAGCCTGGGCCGCCCGCCAGCAACTCGGGGAATGGCCCCGCTCGGTCCAGTTATTCGACCTCGCCACCGGCCAGCTCGTTGCGGCCGACCCTCAGCGGGTGAAGCCCACCGCCACCGCCCATCACTTCGCCACCGCTCTCCGACGGATACGAGGTGCATGACCGCCCGGTAGACTTCCGGCCGACGTGAACTAGGCTTCAGTACTCGTCCGCACTCGCCGGAGCCTTGCAATGTCCGTGTCCCGCTGGCTGGCTGGTCTTTTACTCGTCGTAACTACTGTAGCTATATCGGGATGCGGCGGGAGTAGCCCCCCGCCTGAGCCCGAGCCCCCGGTCCCGGAACCGGAACTGCCGAACAATGATACCCGGCCCGGCGAGGACAAGGTCGGGCCCGTTCGCTGGCAGAATAATCAGGCCCCACAACCCGAGCCCGAGCCGAATCCGGGCGAGATCGTCCTCCCGAAGGGCGGCGGCCAGTGGCCGTGGAACCTGTCCCCGGCCCCGGCGCCGGTCTCGTTCCGTGCGGTCACGATCCCGAACGTCAACGACTCGGTCACCGGGGTGGCGGTCCGGCCCGCCGTCGGCCGGGCGGTGGTCACGATCAAGATCGGGTGGAAGAAGGTCGGGGAATCGGACAAGACCCGGGTGGTGTGGTGCGACACGGCGGCCGGGTCGATCCTGGCCGAGTGGGAGGTGAAGGGGGCGTGGGTCCCGTGCGACCTCAGCCCGGACGGCGAGCGCGTCCTTGCCCGGCGGACCGAGCCCAACCGCGGGACCGATCTGCTCGCCGTCTGGTCGGTGGCACCCGACCACTCCCTCAAGCAGAAGCAGTGGGCGCCTCACGCCCTGACCAACGTGGGGGTGGACGGGGCGCTGGTCACCAGTGCCGAGGCCTACACGAACGCCCCGGATCCGGCCCGAGATGTGGCCTGGGCGGCCTGGGTCGGGCCGGACCGGATCGTCTCGTCGTCCCACGCCGGCCAGCTCCGGGTGTTCGACGCGGATAGCCGCGAACAAGTCGGCACCATCGACGCCACCCCGGGCCGGCCGGCCGTCACCCCGGACGGGACGAAGGTCGCGTTCCTGGTGGGCAACGGGGTCGCCCTGCTCGACCCGGCGACCGGCTCGGTCGTCGGAGCCCGGCGGACCGGGACCTCGCCCGACCCCGCCGCCCTGGCGTTCAGCCCGGACGGGAAGAAGCTGGCGATCGGCGGGCTCGACCGGACCACCTTCCTCGATCTGGCCACCGGGCACGTCTGGGACACGGTGTACCCCAAGCACCCGCACGGCTCGAAGCAGGTCCCGGATTCGTTCGGCTGGGCGGACTCGCGGCACCTGTTCGCGGACCACTTCCTCTACGACCTCGACACCCCCATCCCGGTGTGGGATTACGGCGGAGTCGGGCAGGCCCGGTGTCTCGGCCGGCAGACCTGGGTGGTGGTGAAGTGGTTCGACAAGGACGCTACCCTCCGCCCGTTCGAGCTCCCGCACCCGAGCGTCGAACCGCGGGTCGCGGCCGAAGCGGCAAAGGCCGGGGTGTTCGTCCTCCGCCCCGGGGACGGGGTCCGGATCGACGTCTCCGGTATCCCCGAGGCGAACCGGGCGGAAGTCGCCGCGGACCTGCAGAAGCGGCTCAAGGCGATCGGCTACCGGGCGGACCCGGGCGGGACCGCCACCCTGTTCGCGTCCGAGGACGCGAAGGGCACACCGGCGTCGGCGAGGTACATGGGCCAGAAGTCGGTCCCGTACACCCACCGGCCGGCCCGGCTGAAGCTGGTGAAGGACACCAAGGTGCTGTGGGAGCAAGCCTGGGCCCACGAGCCCCCGTTCTCCCTCACCCTCGTCGGCACCCAGTCGGTGTCCGATCGCATTTACGACGGCGGGATCGGGGACCCGAATTACAGCCTGTTCTCGTCGGCCCCGATCCCGGCCATGTTCCGCGGGCCGAAGGCCCCGATCTTCGCCTTCGGCTCGTCAGACTTACAGGCAGGAGGCATTAAGGACAAAAGGTAATTTATTAGTACATTTGTATATCGCCCGTCCGGGGTGAGAGGTCGGGCGGGTGGCGCTTCTTTTCCGCCCCGGCGGGGGCCGCAGACAAATCACCCCGGGTGTCCGCCCGGGGTCTTCTTTTTCGTCGGGCTGATTGATTCCCCGCCGGGGGTCCGATTAAACTGTGGTGACGTCTCGCTGCCCGCCCCGCTCACCCCCCTCAAACCCACTCGTCCGAGGAGCTGCCGATGGACTTGTTCAGCCGGCGTGAATTTTTGGAACGGTCCGCCATCCTGTCCGCCGCCGCGGCGGCCCTGGGCTCGGACGTCCTCGCCGCCGACAGGCCGGCGCCCGTCGCCACCCGCGCGGGGACCGACAAGCTCCGGGTCGCCGTGGTCGGGGTCCGCGGGCGGGGAATGGCCCACGTCGGCGGATTCCTTGGGAACAAGGGCAGCGAGATCACCACCGTCTGCGACTGCGACGAGGCCGTGATCGGCCCCGCGATGAAGGCGATCGAGGGCAAGCAAGGGGCCCCCCCCCGGTACGTGAAGGACATCCGGAGGGTGGTCGAAGACAAGACCATCGACGTGGTCTCGATCGCGACCCCGAACCACTGGCACGCCCTCATGGCGATCTGGGCGATGCAGAACGGGAAGGACGTGTACGTCGAGAAGCCGGCCAGCCACAACGTCCGCGAGGGGGCGGCGATGCTCGCCGCCGCCCGGAAGTACAACCGGATCTGTCAGGTCGGCACCCAGAGCCGGAGCAACCCCGGGATGCGGGACTCGATCGCGGCGGTCCGGGGCGGGAAGATCGGGACGGTCGACCTGGCGATCGGCCTGTGTTACAAGAGCCGGCCGAGCATCGGCAAGGTGGACGGCCCGCAGGACCCGCCGGCGACGATGGACTTCAACCTCTGGTGCGGCCCCGGCCCGCTCGCGGCCCCGCACCGGAAGACGAAGAACGGGACCGTTCACTACGACTGGCACTGGACCTGGGACTACGGCAACGGCGACCTCGGGAACCAGGGCGTCCACGAGATGGACAAGGCCCGGTGGGGGCTGAACAAGAAGGGCCTGCCGATCGCGGCGGTGAGCGTCGGCGGGCGGTTCGGCTATGTGGACGACGGGGAGACGGCGAACACCCAGCTGTCCCTGTTCGACTACGGCGACGCCGAGCTCGTGTTCGAGGTCCGCGGGCTGAAGACGGACAAGTACAAGGACGTCGGGGTCGGGAACATCTTCGTCGGGTCGGAGGGCATGGTGGTTTGCCCGAGCTACGACACCGGGATCGTGTACGACAAGGGCGGTAAGGAGATCGCCCGGTTCAAGGGCGGGAACGACCAGTACCACTTCGACAACTTCGTGAAGGCCGTCCGCAGCCGGAAGGCGGACGAGCTGAACGCCGACATCGCCGAGGGGCACCTGTCCGCGGCCCTGTGCCACCTGGCGAACATCAGCTACCGCCTGGGAACCGAGTCGCCGTTCGACAGGGACATCACCGCCTTCGCCGACTGCAAGGAGGCCGCCGCAGCCGTGGACCGGATGAAGGCGCACCTGAAGGCGAACGGGGTAGACCTGGCGCAGGCGGTCGGCCGGGTCGGCGCGAAGCTGACCATCGACACGAAGACCGAGACGTTCACCGGCAGCAGTGCCGCGAAGGCCAACCCGATGCTGACCCGGGAGTACCGCAAGGGGTTCGAGGTGAAGGAAGTGGTGTGATCCCGGCCGGCCGGGCGGCTCTCGCCGGTGTTGATGGCCGGGTCTTTCGGCCCGGGCATCGACGCGGGGGGGTCGCGGTCCCATGACCCATTCCGGAAGCTGAATCGGGTTGAACTCGGACGAGCTTCGGACAGATTGGATCATTGCGGGACGGCTCTCCTTTCCGCGGGCGTGACAGGGACGAGTGGTTGGGGGTCGGGATGGCCCCACCCCAACCCGTCCGCGTCGAGGAGCAGTTGGTCGACCCGCCGCCGGACGATATCCGTCTTTGCCTCGTCCCGCTTCCGGATCAGGTCCCGCAGTTGCTTGACGTGCTCCTCGACCCGGTCGACCTCGTCCTTTCGCCGCTTCTGCTGGGCGTCGAACAGCTTCTGCAAGACGTCCCCCAGTACGGCGCGGAGCTTCTCCCGATCGGCCGGGTCATTGGCCCGAGCGTATTGGCGCGCGAGGTTCTGCGCCTGTCGTTCCAGGTTCTGCTCCGCGGAACTCTGTGCGGGCCTCCCGATCGCGTCTACTTCCGACGCCTTCGGCGTCCCGCCCGCGGGGAGAGGGCTCGGGACTTCCGGATTGGCATCGACCCAGGGCGGCTTTGGAATCGGCGGTCGCGCGCCGGTCGGTGGCTGCCCGGTCGCCAGGTGCCAGGAGATGATGAGGAGGGAGATCAATGCCGCGGCCGTAAAGCCGATCACGCGGGACCAGTGCATCGCATGCTCCTTCTGGGTCAAGGTCGACCGGCTGCGTCCCTGTCCGTCACGGCCCGGGGGTGGATAGTTCGCGTTCCAGGATCTCCAGTCGGCGGTGCAGTTCGGCCGTCCAGGGGGACGAACCCGGGGGCATGCCGGAGAGGATGCGGAGGCTGTTCTCGACCGCGTCCGCCTCACGGGCCGTCTGGCCGAGGGCGGAGTCGAACGCTTCCAGCTCCCACGGCGGGAGGTCGGGCGGCTCCACCGGCCTGAGCCAAACCGGGACCGGCGGCCCGGGTGGTTTTTCCGGCGGTGCGGGCTCACCGTCACTCCACCAGCTGCCGGTGGTCGCCGCGGCAACCGCCACCACCCCGA
>JAQGHQ010000088.1 GCA_028288765.1 Gemmataceae bacterium
CGCCCAGGGTTGTCACCCCGGGCTACCGGCCGGCGCCCCTCCGGGGCTCCAAAACCAAACTCTGCCCACTGCCCACTACTGCTCGCCGGCGGGCGGCAGGACCGGGTTGAACACGTCCGGCACCGGCTGTTCCTTCGACCGCCCGAGTACGTCCCCGCACACCTGGTACTTGAAGTTCCCGATCTGTAGCTCGTCCCCGGGGATCAGCTTCCCTTCCGCCACCCGCTCGCCGTTGATCCGCACCCCGTTCGTACTCCCGAGATCGCGGATCACAAGGTAGTCGTTCACCTGGGCGACGCAGCAGTGCCGGCGGGACACCTTCTTCGAGTTCAGCTGGACGTCGCACTCCTCATGCCGGCCGAAGAGAAGGATCGGCTTGTCGATCAGGATGCTCGGGCCGTCGGTCAGGGAGAGCAGGTGTGCGGGCATGGCGGCCGGTGGAAAGGGGATGCGATGGCTCGACCCCTCTTTTATACCACCCCCGCGCGTGACAGGCATGCTCCCGCCGGGCGGGACGGCGGGGTGAGGGGTCGAACCGGTCGGGCGGACTCCGTACAGTGACCCGGTCCGATTCCTCCCCAGAAATCATGGATCCGGCCGCGATGAGTGAGCTCGCCTTCCAGCGCTGTATCGACCCCAAATGTGGAGGGACCGCCGACCTGTCGGACACCTCGTTCCGGTGCCCGAAGTGTGGCGGGTTGTTGGACGTCGCCTACGACTGGAACCGGCTCCCCGTCCCGAAGACGCTCAAACACTTCGAGGCGAAGTGGTCGAACCGGACCGACCCGCTCGACTTCTCCGGGGTCTGGCGGTTCCGGGAGCTGTTCCCGTTCGCCCCGGACGACCGGATCATGACCATCGGCGAGGGTCAGACCCTCTGCCAGCGGGCGGACGGGGTGGCGGGATACGTCGGGCTCAAGCCCGGCAGCCTGTACCTCCAGTACGAGGGCATGAACCCGTCCGGCAGCTTCAAGGACAACGGGATGACGGCGGCGTTCACCCACGCCCGAACCGTGGGGGCGCGCCGGGCCGCCTGTGCCAGCACCGGGAACACCAGTGCCAGCCTGGCCATCTACTGCGCGGCCACCGGGCTGATGCGGGCGGTCATCTTCATCGGCTCGGGGAAGATCTCATACGGGAAGCTGTCGCAGGCGCTCGAACACGCGGCCCTGACGGTGCAGATCGCCGGCGACTTCGACGACGCCCTCCGGCGGGTGCAGGAGGTGAGCCGGCAGCTCGGGATCTACCTGGTCAACAGCGTGAACCCGTTCCGGCTTGAAGGCCAGAAGTCGATCATGTTCCGCATCCTCGAAGCCCTGCGGTGGGAGGTGCCGGACTGGATCGTGGTGCCGGGCGGGAACCTCGGGAACGTGTCGAGCTTCGGGAAGGCGTTCGCGGAGCTGACGGACCTCGGGTTGATCGACCGGGCCCCCCGGCTGGCGGTGGTGAACGCGGCCGGGGCGAACACGTTCCACCAGCTGTTCGAGCGGCACGGGCTGCGGTGGAACGCCGGCCAGTTCGACCGCCCGAAGTACGACGCCTACCTGACCGCGATGGACGCCGGCAACCTGCGGGCGGACACCCTGGCCAGCGCGATCGAGATCAACCGCCCGGTGAACCTGCCCAAGGCGCTGCGGGCCCTGGACCGGTGCGGCGGGGTGGTCCGGGAGGTGACGGACACCGAGATCCTGGACGCGAAGGCCAGGGTCGGAGCCGGCGGGCTGGGGTGCGAGCCGGCGAGCGCCGCGAGCGTGGCCGGCCTCCGCCGGCTGGTGACGGAGGGCGTGATCGCCCCGTCCGACCGGGTGGTGTGCGTCCTGACCGGGCACGTCCTGAAGGACCCGGACGCGACCGTGGCCTACCACAGCTCCGACCCGAAGACGTTCGAGGAGAAGCTCGGCAAGCGGGGGGTGAAGCGGGTGGCGTTCGCCAACCGGGCCGTCCAGGTGCCGAACGACCTGAACGAGATCATCAAGGCGATCGAGCTGTACGCGTGAAGACGGCGTTCTCCGTGGCCCGCCTACCACCTAACAAACACCACGTTCGCGCAGAGGCAACCTTGCGTTGTTGAAACCCTCGCCGACCGGCCAAAGGTTTTCACCTCTCCCCCCGCTTTGTGTGGGAGAGGTCGGCTCGGCTTTGCGAGCCGGGTGAGGGAACGAGCGAACCGAGAGGGGCGGACCGAAATCCCCTCACCCCGGGCCCTCTCCCCCACACAGCGGGGGAGCGGGAGAAAGACGACTCCCCCCGGATCGCTCCTTCCAACGGAGCAAGTCAACCTCTACCCGCTGTCGCCTCGGCGGTGTCAATTTCACCCTCCGAATTGCCGTCAAGCTCGGCCGGCGCCGCCCCATTAGTGGGGCATTCGTCATTCCCCGAGAACGGTGGGGCTCCATTTCCTCCCGGCCGGCCGACTTTACACCGGTCGGGCATTCCGGTATCCTATTAATGGCATACTGGCATGCAATGCATTCGTCCGGGCGATCCCACCCGGACCAACCCACCCACCGAAAGGACCGGACTACGATGGCCACCGACCGCCAGCTCGCCGCCAACCGCGCCAACGCCGCCCACTCGACCGGGCCACGCACCCCCGACGGCAAGGCCGCCGCCAAGCGCAACCGCCTGGCCCACGGCATCCACTCGGACGCCCCCGTCGTCCCCGGGGAGTGCCCCGACGACTGGGACGCCCACCGGGCCGGCGTCCGCGCCT
>JAQGHQ010000112.1 GCA_028288765.1 Gemmataceae bacterium
CGCCCGCCGCCCCGCCGCCTGCCCGGGATAATGCCCTGGGCGGTCAAGCCGGCACGGCCGGGCCCCCCGCACCAGTGAAGCGGGAGGAAGCCCTGGCCGCGCCGGCCGCCGAGCCCCCGCCCGCGGTGACCGTTCACCTCGGGTCGATGCGGCCGCAGTGGGTGACCGCCGCGGACGGGACCGAGGCCCTGGTCCTTGTCCGGGCGGCCCGGCTGGAGAGCAAGACCGTTTACCAGGGCGTCGTCCTCGACTGGCCGAAGCTGCAGGAGGTCCTGAAGGAGGAGGTCAAGGACCAGTTCCCGGACGCGAAGCTGGTCCCGGTGAAAGACCCTGCCGGGGTGTCTCGGGAGCGGGTGATGACCGCCCTGCCGGTCCAGTTCGATCCCGGCCCGGCGCCGGAACCTCCGCCGCCCGGGTGGACCCCACTGCGGTTCGGGCTGGTCCTCGCGTGGACCGCCGCGGTCATCGCATTCGCCGCCGTCGGGCTGTGCGGGTGGTCGCTCATCGATCTGTCCGAGCGCCGCATCCGGTTCGTCTCGGCGGTCACCCACGAACTCCGCACCCCGCTCACGTCCCTGCGGCTGTACCTCGACCTCCTGCTGAGCGGGATGGTCCAGGACGAGGAGAAGCGGAAGGAATACCTCTCGACCCTCAACGCCGAATCGGACCGGCTCCACCGGCTGATCGACAACGTCCTCGACTTCGCCCGGCTGGAACGGCGGCGGAAGGGGGGCGACGTGCAGCCGGTGAAGGTGGCCGACCTGCTCGAACACGTCCGCCGGACGTGGACCGACCGGTGCGCGACGGACGGGAAGGAGCTCGTGGTGATCTCGACGCTCCCGCCCGAGCAGGAGGTCTGTACCGACGCGGCGCTCGTCCAGCAGGTCGTCGGGAACCTGATCGACAACGCCCGGAAGTACACGCGGGACGCGAGCGACACCCGGATCTGGCTGTGGGCGAAGCGGGACGGCCCGACCCGGGTGGTCCTGGAGGTGGAGGACCGCGGGGCGGGCGTGCCGCCGCGGGAGCAGAAGTTGATCTTCCGCCCGTTCCGCCGGGGCGAGGCGGCGGACACGAAGGCCGGCGGGGCGGGGCTGGGGCTGGCCCTGTCGAGGCAGTGGGCCGAGGTGCTGGGCGGGAAGCTCACTTACCACCCGGCCGACGGCGGGGTCGGGGCCTGCTTCCGGCTGGAGCTGGCGGTGAAATAAGAACGGTACGCGACCAGGCCGGCGCGCGGCGCGTGCCCCACGAAGGCGGTCCCCCTGGTCTTGTCGGGCACGCACCGAATGCCGCCCGCACAAAGCCCCATGCTTTGTTGAAACCCGTGGTCGCTGGCGGGCCGCCCCGGAGGGCGGCCCCCTACCGGACCAAGGTGCGTAACGGCCGCCCTCCGGGGCGGCCCGCGCCACGCGATCCTCTCAACAAAGCAACAGCCCCACAGATCACCCCGCAACCCGGGAGACACAATGAAGACGTGCCTGGTCGTGGCGTTCGCGGCCCTGTTCGTCACGCCCACAATTCGGGCTGATGACACCCCGAAGCGGGAACCGAAACCCCGGTTCAAGGGCGTCGAGTTGTACAGCTGGAAGGACGAGAAGAAGGGCTGGCTGTTCGTCCTGGTCGACGGGACGAACCGGACCAAGACCGAGAAGGAGATCAAGTCCGTACCGACGGTTTACGCCGGCACCGACAAGCTCGCCGACGCCTTGAAGGTACTGGCCGAGGGGGACATGGTGTTCTGGTCTCGCCGGGTGAAGGGGTTCGAGTACCCGCCGGAGGACGACTTGAAGAAGATCGACGGTGCCGCGAAGGCCGCGAAAGTCGAACTGCACCGCGTCGGGGAATGATCCGGTGCCCGCGCGTCAGGGAAGGCCGATCGCCCGCGGCCGCACGGTCGACCTTCCCGTCGGTCGGACGAGCCCGGTCGGCCGAATTCCCGACCGGGGAGGGTTTCCATCGGAACCCCGATCCCGGATGATGCGTCGAACGGGAGTCGGTGCGGGCCGGGCATCCGGGTCTGCCCGCCCGGCCGATCGGAACCCACGGAGCCCTCGTGATGATGCGTCACGCCGCCGCCGTCGCCCTGTTCCTTACCGTCCCACTTCTCGCAGGGGCCGACGATAAGCCGGTCGTGGTGAAGCTCGGCAAGCTGACTGCGTCCGCCCCGCCCGACTGGAAGAGCGAGAAGCCGAGTAACCGGCTCCGGTCGTACCAGTTCAAGCTCCCGGGGGCGAAAGACACGCCGGCCGCCGAGCTGATCGTGCTGCCGGAGAGCGACCCGAAGGCGGAGAAGGTGTTCCCACGATGGAAGCTCCAGTTCGTCCCGCCCGAGGGGACGACGGCGAACGACATCGGCAAGGTGAGTAAGATCGAGGGCGTAAAGGGTGCGAAGATCGACGTGCTCGATGTGAACGGGACGTGGAAATACAAGGAGCGGCCGTTCGACCCGAAGTCGAAGGAGGAGTTGAAGGAAGACTACCGGGTGGTGTGGGTGATCGTGGCGGACGGCGACGAGGCCACCCACCTGCGGCTGAGCGGCCCGAAGGAAACGGTCGACAAGCATTACCCCGCGTTCGAGAAGTGGCTGAAGTCCCTGAAGTGAGTTTACCTCGGTACCCGAGACACGTTCGGGATGCTGTGCGAGACAATCTACCAACGGACCCGGTCCAATTTCGAGACTTCTCGCTCGACGCGACAATCGCTCCCCCCGTATCACGGCGTCGACAGCCCGTTCCCCCGGAGGGGTTGTAGCCCGGATTTCTCACCGCGGAGATCGCAGAGGGAAAGGCCGGATCGACGTTCGGACCCGAGCGGGTGATCCGTCGTGCGGCGGAGCCCCGCCCCCCCGCTCTTCGAACTCCGGTCCGGATTCTCCTTTGCGTCCTCCGCGCCATCCGCGGTGAGAAATCCGGGGTAGGCCACCGCCCGGGGGCGCGCTTCGCCCCCCCGGGCGCGTTGGTTGACCTCGACCGCCCGCCACCCAGGGGTTTCCGTGTCGGCCGCCCGCGGGGCGCGCGGTCCCGTCCCGGGGCGGCGACGCCGGCCGCCGTTCCGACACCCCCCGAAAAATCCTCCGCATCCCTGTATTGCAATGCCAATGGCCTTGCATTACTATGCTTATTGTTTCGCCGGTCGGCCCGCCCGCCGCGCACGACACCCCGCCACCCGGAGGGCCCCCATGCCCACCCCCAGCAAGGAGTACGCGGACGAGGTCCTGATCCGCTCCCTGGCCCGCGGGAAAACCATCCCCGAGGCGGCCCAGATCGCCCGGGTGAGCGAGCGGACCGTCTTCCGCCGGCTCAATAACCCGACCTTCCGGGACCGCCTGAGCGCGACCCAGGCGGCCGCCCTGTCCCCCGCCTACGGGATGCTCACCACCGGGCTGACCGACGCCTGCCGCCGGGTGACCGACCTGGTCCGGCACGCCAACCCGCACGTCGGGTTCAAGGCGGCCAAGGCGGTGGTCGACCTGACCCTCAAGATGCGGGAGCAGGTCGAGGTCGAGGACCGGGTGACCGCCCTGGAGCGGATCACCAAGCACAAGGCCCGGTTCG
>JAQGHQ010000079.1 GCA_028288765.1 Gemmataceae bacterium
TGAGCCCCCTGGTTCTCGACATCAGGGGGCTCACGCCCCCCGCCAGCCGGGCTGTTGGTATTCCGTCGGGTCGGGGACGCCCGCCTCGGCGAACCCCTTCTTGCGGAGCTGGCACGAGTCGCACGCCCCGCACGCCCGGCCGAGCGGGTCCGGGTCGTAACAGCTCAGCGTTCCCGAATAGTCGACCCCGAGCCGAACCCCTTCGCGGATGATCTCCGCCTTCGTCATCTTGAGCAGCGGGGCGTGGACCCGGAACCGCCCGGCCCCTTCCACCCCCGCCTTCGTCGCCAGGTTGGCCAGCCCCTCGAACGCGGCGAGGAACTCCGGCCGGCAATCGGGGTAGCCCGAATAATCCAGTACGTTCGCCCCGATGAACAGGTCGAACGCCCCGACCACCTCCGCGTACCCGAGCGCCAGCCCGAGCAGGATCGTGTTCCGGGCCGGGACGTAGGTGACCGGGACGCCGTGGCTCATGTCGTCCGGGCTGCGGTCCTTCGGCACCGCGATGTTCGCGGTCAGCGCCGACCCGCCGATCTCCCGCAGGTCCAGCCGGACGGTCCGGTGGTCGGCCGCGCCCATCGCCTTCGCCACCGCCGCGGCCCGGTCCAGTTCAACGCGGTGTCGCTGGCCGTAGTCGACACTCAGCGCGAACACCTCGAACCCCTGCGCCTTCGCCACCGCGAACGTCGTGGTGCTGTCCAGCCCGCCGCTCAGGAGTACGACCGCCCGGGGTATGGCCATTTCGATTTCCTTCGGGGCCGTCCGACCGCCGCACCCGGAACCTGGTTCCGTGGCGGCCCGCCCCACGGAGGCGCGTGTGGGGGCAAGTTTTCCAACTTGCCCGGGCCGGCCGTCCCGAAAGGCGGCCGGTCGGATCCGTCAGACCAACTCGCGGGGCGATTTCCGACCGCCCCGGGCAAGTTGGAAACTTGCCCCCACGTGACCACTACTATCAACATAAGAGAGGCGAGTACCGCAGCAACGAGAGCCGACATCATGGATCAGACCGAGACCCCGTCCGCCGACCAGCTCGAGACGTTCCCGAACCCGCGGCCCGGGCGGGAGTTCACGATCGAGATCGTCTGCCCCGAGTTCACCAGCGTCTGCCCGAAGACCGGCCAGCCGGACTTCGGGACGATCACGTTCACCTACACCCCGGCCGAGAAGTGCGTCGAGCTGAAGGCGCTCAAGCTCTACCTCCAGCGGTACCGCAACCGGGGAATCTTCTACGAGGCGGTGACCAACCAGCTGCTCGACGACTTCGTCGCCGCGTGCCGGCCGGTCCGGTGTACGGTGGTCAGCACCTGGACCCCGCGGGGCGGGATCACCACGAACGTGACGTGCAGCTACGAGAAAGGGAAGGGCTCTCAGGACTGACGAGGACCGACCCACGCGCCCCTCGGATTGTCCTGCCCCGGCCGGGTGGTCGCAACAGTGCTGGTCCGGATTCCCTCACCGGGGTGACTGATGCCGGGACCGCTCAGTCGGACTCGACGACCGCCGGGAAGTGCTCGAAGTCGAGCGGAGATGGGATGATCTGGTAAGCGGCTCTGACGGTAGAGGGTCAGTGGCCGCACGAGTTTACGGCTCGGTTACCTGGCCTCGCGATTGAGTTTGTCTTTGTGCGTTGTGTATCCGGTGGTGAATCCAGCTGTGTTCCGCTACTCCACCTCGATGGCATTTTCGAGCCGGGCCGTGGGGAGGATTTCCCGGGCACCGTGCATGGCCAGCTGCTTGACGTGGAACGACGTCACCCGTCCGCGCAGGGTGACCCAGTCCGGCCCGACCTCAACGACCAGATCTTTCACCCGCCGGTAAGTGCGGGTCGTGATACGTTGAAGAATGACTTCGGCCAACGTCGGCGGGTTCGTACTCATTCGGTAGGCCCGGTTACTCGCTCCGCTGCCCGTTTCCCGGGCACAGCTGCGCGATTAAGAAGATAAGATCTGGGTTTTTTCGTCGTAAGTCTCAACAAAGGGGTGGAAGATGCAAACCCCGGACCAACCGTTTCCGGGAGTTAATAGATCCCCACCACTTGCAGGCACACTGGTGGCCTCGTCCGACGTTCGGGCCCGTATTCAGGAAGGCTGGCGGTGCGTCCGGTTCGAGCACTGTCTGTCGTTCCTCTTCGTCACCGTCCGCCGGCAGTCCGGGGTGTACCTAACCGAAAACTGGCGGGAACGTTACTTGCGAGGAATGGGGTACAGCGTGCTGTCTCTGCTGCTCGGCCCGTGGGGTGTGCCGTGGGGACTGGTCTGGACCGTCCGGGCCGTGTGGACGAACCTGACCGGGGGGGTGGACGTAACGGACGACATTCTTGCGCAACTCGAAGGCAGAACTTATGTACCGTGCGGGCCGCTCTGAATTGTCGGGCGCGATGGCAAACGGCCTACTCATAATTGGGAACCGGACTTCCGATCCACCCAGTCAACTACCTCCCCACCAACAACTCGTTCCGCCGCCGAGTACAATATCTGGCACACCCGATGGAGGGGCTTTGCCCCTAAACTCGAAATCCGAAATAAACCCGAGTTCCATAATCCGAATAGTGACAGAAAATCCGAATATTGACAGAATTTCATTAGGATTGAATGAGTCTCTCCCGGTGTCGGTGATCGTTTCGGATTTCGAGTTTCGAGATTCGGGTTTTGAGGCCAGGGCGATCGGAGGGGGGCCCGTGGTTCGTGCCGTCGTCGCACTTCTGGTGGCGGTCGTGGTGGTTGTGGCGACCGGGCCGGGCCGGGCGTCGCTCTACCAGCCTGAAGACCCGATGACCGTCCCGGTCGGTCCCGACGGGGCGGGGCCCCTCCCGTTCGACGAGTTCAAGCGGCGGTTGGTCTCGCTCACCAACGCGGCCAACCCGAAGCTGAAAGACGAGAACGGCCGAAACTCGGACCGGGAAAGGGTACTCGCCCGGGTGAAGGCCCGGCAGCTGGCCCGCGACCTCCCGGCCGACGCAACCGCCGCCCTCGCCGGCGACATGCTCCTTTTGGGCAATACCGACCCGGCCGGCGAGGCCGACCCGGGGCTGTACGTCAACAAGGCGCTGGACCTGCTCATTCGGCGGTCCCGCGAGCGGGCCCCGAACTACTTCGTCTTCACCACCCTGGCCCAGGCGCACGCGGCCCGCGGGGAGTGGGCGGAGGCGGTGACGTACCACGACGCGGCCCTGATCGACTGCGAGATGCCGGCGAAGGTGAAGGGGTGGACCGACGCCCAGCGGGACTGGCTCGCGAAACTCGACCAGACGTACGTCCCGCACTACCTCCGCATCCGCAAGGCCGAGGCGGAGGGCCGGCCCCGACCCGCCCCGGAGACCGAGGACCCGACCCCGCTCTTTCCCCTGCCGGGCAAGGACCAGCCGGCCGCCCCGGTCCGGTTCGTGACCGACGCCGGGGGGTACGAGCCCGGGGCCCTTGCGGAGGCCGAGGCGGCGAAGTTCCCGCCGGACGCGGGGGCGATCGTGCAACAGCTGCTCCTCTGGTTCCCGTCCGACACCCGCCTCTACTGGCTGCTCGCCGAGCTGTACGCGGTCGACGGGCAGTTCGGCGCGGCCCAGAAGATCATGGACGAGTGCGTGGGGGGGCGGCAGTACGGGAACCGGAAGGCGTTGATGGAGCACCGGGGGGCGGTAACGACGGCGGCCGAGGCGCAGCGGAAGGCCGCGGAGCAGGCCGCGGAGGCCGCCGTCCCGCTCAGCCTGCACATGGTGTGGGTGTACTTCGCGGTGGTCGCGCTGGTCGGCGTCTTCGCCGCCGTCCGGGCGGTGGGGCGGCGCCGCCGGGGGGGCTGCGGGCGGGGCGGGGGTCACTAACCGGGGCCCCGGGCCGGGGTCCGTACCCGCCGCCCCGGTCCTCAAGACCCGGGACGGCAGGAGCAAGTTAGCTACTTCGAAAGGTCCGCGAGCACGTTCTTCAGCCGGCATCCGGCCAGGGTGACCCGTTGCTCGGCCACCTCTTGAACCCGGGTCCCATACCCATCAGGCAACTTATCCAGATCGGCCGCATGGGGCCGGTGTTCGAGCGGGCCGACAAAGACCCCGGGGAGCAACTTCCCGTTGACGAAGTAGGCCATCGTCTGGGCAAGTTTGAGACTCTCCTCTGACCAGGCGTCCGGACTCGTCACCCCCAGATCCTGCTGGGTCGGCTTGATCCGCTTTGACAGGTCCCGGACCAGCAGATCGACCGCCGCGTACTGAGAACCGTCCGAGCCCTTGAGCTCGTCCCATCCGAACCCCCCGTCCCAGATCGAGTGAAGGTCCGCGGCCCGGTTCTGCCACCGGATAATGAAGCCGTTGCCGCCGCGGTCGCCGTCCACCGAATCCTTGGAGAACAGCGCGGCCGCGTGGAGCGGCTGGTGGAGGTCGCCGACGAGGTGCAGGACCCAGCACAGGGCGATCGCCCGGGACTCGGAGGCATTGATCGTCGGCTTCAGGGATGTGGACACCAGCGACGGCAGGTCGCCGTTGTTCGGACCGTTGAGCCCGGCGAGCAGATCGGGTAACTTCTTCAACACCTCACCCCGGTCCTTCTTCGGGTTGCCGATGTTTTCCTCGATCGTCGCCCTGGTCGTCGGGTCCGCCCCGACGAGATGCCGGATCGGCTTGTTCACGAAGTGCCAGCTCGGGCGGTTGAACTCCTCCTTGATCTTCGTCATGCCCTGGCCCGCCGAGCGCGGGCTCCGGACCCAGTCCGGCCAGATCGCCGCCCGCATCACCACCCACTCGTCGGGCCGGGCGTCCGCGGGGGCATCCGCGGACAAGAAGAGGTCGAAGTGGGGGTGCTCCTTCAAGATCTCCTGGACTTTTTTTTGCTGTCCGTCGTCCAGTTGCCGGTACGCGATCAGCGCGACCGACATGTGGCCGATTTCGTGCCAGGCCTGTGCGGGTCGGGGGTTGAATACCGCACCCGCGGTAACCAACCCGACCAGCCCCACCAGCAGGTTCCTCATGGGGGTCACCTCCATAATGGTCGCCGAAATCCGGGCTTGACTGGGCGCATCAGACCGGCGGCCGAAGACGAGTATCCTGCATGCAAGCCTATCCTCAATGACAAAATTGGGAAAATCGTAATTCTTCACAATCGCCTTTCGACTTGGCTATCCAATAAGCCGAGAGCCGGTTCGGATCGGAGTTGCTGGGGAACCCCGTTCCGCTATCATGTCCGCATGTCCACCAAAGACAAATCCTCCACACCGCCCGCGCGGGCTGAGATGCACGCGAAGGCCGTGCGCCATCTGGCCCGCAAGTGCCCGGTGATGAAGAAGCTCGTCGCCCGGGTCGGGCCGTGTACCTTGGCCCCGGTGTCGGACGACCCGTTCACGCTCCTCGTCCGGTGCGTGATCTACCAGCAGATCTCGACCAAGGCGGCGACGTCGATCTTCAACCGTCTGACCGCCGTGGTCGGGGGGATGCCGTTCGCCCGCGCCCGGCTGGTCGCGCTGACCGAGCCGGACTTCAAGGCGTGCGGGGTGTCCGGGCCGAAGCAGCGGACGCTCCGGGCGGTCGCCGCCCACATCGACGCGAACCCGGACCTCCTGCCCGGGATCGAGGACCGCGAGGACGACCTGCTCCGCACCCAGCTAACGGCGATCAAGGGGATCGGGCCGTGGTCGGCGGACATGTTCCTGATGTTCGGGCTGGGCCGTCCGGACGTGCTCCCGGTGGGCGACCTCGGGCTGCGGATGGGGGTGCGGGCCGAGTACGGGCTGGAGGATCTGCCGACCGCCGACGAGATCATCAAGCTGGCCGAGAAGTGGCAGCCGTACCGGAGCGTCGCGACGTGGTACTTCTGGCGGGGACTCGAAGCAGCCGCGAAGGAAGCGAAGGAAGCGAAGAAGGGGTAGCTGTACTCCCCCGTCCCGGGGCCACTTTTGGTGAACGCCTATCACCAGTTCCAGATGCCTCATCCGGATGCCGCAACGTTCGTCTTGATCCACTCCACCAGCTGGGGATCGCCTGAGGTTCCCCAAGAACAGTGGACACGAGGTTAACGGTGTAGACTCAGAGCAAGGAGTCCACCGATGGCACGTACCCGTACCACCTACACGGCCGAGTTCAAGCTCCGGGCCGTTAAGATGGTCC
>JAQGHQ010000117.1 GCA_028288765.1 Gemmataceae bacterium
CGAGTCCTACGTCGAATACCAGCTCGCGGCCCAGCAGCTCCGGCCGGACTCGTTCGTGCTGGTCGCCGGGTACGGCGAGTGTGGCCCGGGGTACATCCCGATCGAGCGGGCCTGGGCGGAGACCGACGGGAACCTCGCCGACTGGTGCTGGGTGGAGAAAGGCAGCGAGAAGCGAATGACCGATGCGCTGGCGAAGGCATTAAAGCGAAACTAACCACAGAGTCACAGAGGGCACAGAGGCAGAGAAAGACCGAGAAAACACGTTGTGTGTCAATATTCTCTCGGACTTTATTTTCTCTCTGTGTCCTCTGTGACTCTGTGGTTAAACCCTCTTCCTCGTCACCCCACGATCACCCGCGGCTTGCGGTCCTCGGGCACGTCCGACCGGCGGACGAGGGTGTGGACCATCCACGGCACGTTCCCGTGCCCGAACAGCACGAAGTGCAGGTTCGCGGTCACCGGGTTCTCGGCCGACCACCCGAAGTGGACCTCCGGAACCGCCCCGGCCGAGGACAATTCCAGGGCCGCCGCCGCCAGCACGTGCGGGACCGACGCGCACCGGGTGATGTGGACCACCACCCGGCCGTTCTCCCGGGCGATCCGCAAGAGCGGGTGATTGTCGAAGTCGCTCGGGTCGGCCAGTTCGGCGTGTACGAACACGATCGGCACGGTGCCCGGGATGCGGTGCCGGGTCCGGATCTCGATCTCCTTGTGCCGGAGCGTTTCCAGCCCCGACCGGACCGGGACGAGGATCGGGAAGTCGGACGCCTTCAGCTTCCCCCACTCGTACTCGGTCGCCTTGTCCGCGAAGACGAACCCGGCGAACCGGAACTCGGTACACCGCCACGCCCGGCTGACGATCGACACCCCGAGCACGAGCACGATGAACCCGCCGGCCAGGAGCGCGGCGGCCGTCCGCTCCCACGCGATCAGCCCACAGCTGGCGGCGAACACCAGGGCCGAGAGCAGAAACAGCGGGGGCGCCCGCAGCCCCTTCCGCCACCCGAGCCGCCGCCGCTTCTGCCACACGTCCACCGCCGCGGCCACGGCCGCGAACCCGAACACGGCGAGCACCGCCGTCAGGTACGCCGCCCGGTGGGCGTCCACGTCCGCCCCGTAGTACACGGTCACCGCGATCTTCACCCCGGTGAACAGGTAGATCAGCGCCCCGAGCCGGACCGACCAGTTGAACTCCATCCCGAGCCGGTGCAGGTACGGGGGAATCCACTGTGAGAGGGTGAGCGCGAAACTGAGCCCGGCGAGCGCCAGGATGGCGACGGTGCTCGCGTCGTAGATCGTGCCGAACACCAGCCCGAACGCCGGGTTGATGTCCGCCGCCGGGGTGCCGTCGGACAGGGCCCCGCCGTGCGCCAGGTACGCGAGCGCCCGGTACTTCGCCTGCCCGTCGGTGGTGAGCGCGGCCGGCGGGATCAGCACCGTGGTGAGCAAGGTCGAGGTCAGCAGGTACGCGGACATGGTGAGCGAGGCCGCCACGAGCAGCACCCGGGTCTTGCGGATCCGCCCGCGGGGGTGCTCGGGGGTGTCGTCCGCCCGCCCGCGGACGAGCGGCATCGCCATCAGGGTCAGCTCGAACCCGCTCAGCCCGAGCGCCAGGTACGGGAACAGCGGGACGCACGCGGCGACCAGGCCGGGCCACCCGCCGGCCGGGTGCGGCGCGACCGCCGGCTGCCAGTTCCCGGTCCGGACGTCCGCCCACCACTGGTCCAGGAGGTGGGGGTTACCCCACAGGTAGACCGCCCCACTCCCGACGACGGTGAACGTGAGCGCCAGGTACACCGCGACGGTGACCACCGCCAGCCGGACGAACCCGGGCGTGTACCCGCGGAAGAACACCAGCCCGGCGACGGTCCCGATGACCAGGACGACCAGGGTCACGACCATCTGCCGGTTCCACAGCCCCGCCGTCCGCTCGCGGACCGAGGGCGGGAGGCCCTGGCGGAGCTTCTCCCCCTCGCGGGTCGCGTTGTCGAGGGCGTGCTGCCAGCCCGGGTGCGGGTTGTGGATCAGGTGCTCGGCCGCGTCGGCGGCGGAAAACGTCCGGGTGAACACGAGGTCCACGGCCCCGAACGAGAGCAGCACGAGGATGAGCAGCTTCCCGAACCAGCCGTGGATCACCTGCTCCAGCAGCGCGGTCGACCCGCCGCCGTGCGGCGACCGGCCGGCGATGTACCAGTAGACCGGGAGGGCGAGGAAGAGGGTGACGGCGGCGACGAGGACGGTGACGAGGGGGGCGAGCCGGCCGGCGGCCCCGAACGCGATCGACGGCTGGTACGCCAGCGTACTCAGGTAGTCGAGCCCGACAATGCAGAGCACCCAGGGCCAGGCCGTCTGGTGTGCCTTGGGTCCTGAGGTCGGGGCCTGTGGGGGAGAACCGCTCGGCGGGCCCTCCCCCATTCGACTCGGGGGGTCGGAACTACTACTCGGGGGGTCGGTCGATTCGCCGGAAGGGGTTTCGGGCGCGGGCATGATGGGCTCCTCAGCCGACGTGGGAAAGGGGTCGGCTGGGGGGATATTATACCCGGTTCCGAACTGCTCCCGCTAGGATTCGCCCAAGTGTTTGAATCCGTTGTAGTTGTGATCAGGTGGATCGAACCCAGACGGCCGCCTCGGATGGTGGATTTTGCCTGGTGCCACCGGACGGCCCGAGGTCGGCCCTCCGGAGGGCGTACAGCCCGTGGAATCCGCAGCACGTGGATACCAAACACGGATGAGCTCGGCCCGATCGGCGTTCCCGTGTCTCCCCGGCCAGTCGGAGTGGGCGAGCCGGGGGTGTCGTCGTCCGGATCGCCGCCCCAAAAGGCGAGCGGGTCGTTGGTCGGCATCCGTCAGCCCGCTCACGGTTTGGGTGATGGTTGTGATGAGAACCGGATCGGGGGATCCGGGGTTCGGCCCGTTCGCTGAAGAGCGGGCAGTGAAAAGATTCCTGCCACACCGGAACTCGCTCGCCGGATTGGACTTCACCCCGGATGTGAATTACGGTTCATCCGGCACCTTCCCGTTACCTGCTGCCAACTTTCGCGGACGCCCGACGTGGGCCGGCGGTCGGTCGCGGGAGTGCCCCGGGATGGCTCCATCACCAGCCGGTCGCGGTCCGACTCGCCTCCGCACCCACCGGCCCCGATCCGCCCGCCCCGCAAGGACTACCGGGGCGGACCGGCCGTTACGCCCGCGGTGGGCGAACAACAGGTTGAGCAGCACATGAACTGGCTCCGCGAGCCCGACAGCGACCCGATCCCCGGATACCGCCTGGTCGAGCCGATCGGCACCGGCGGGTTCGGCGAGGTCTGGAAGTGCCTAGCCCCGGGCGGCATCCACAAGGCGATCAAGTTCGTCTACGGGAACCTCAACTCGCTCGACGGGGACGACGCCCGGGCCCTTCAGGAGAAGAAGGCGCTGGAGCGGGTCAAGGAGGTCCGCCACCCGTTCGTCGTGTCGATCGAGCAGATCCAGGAGGTCGGCGGCGAACTGTGCATCGTGATGGAGCTGGCCGACAAGAACCTGCACGAATGCCTGGTCGAGTACCAGCAGGCCGGCCGGCCCGGCATCCCCCGCGACATCCTGATCGGGTTCCTCGACGACGCCGCGGTCGGGCTCGACCACCTGATCGAGAAGCACAACCTCCAGCACCTCGACGTCAAGCCCCGGAACCTGTTCGTCGTGGCCGACCGGGTGAAGGTCGCCGACTTCGGGCTGGTCAAGCAGCTGGAGCGGTCGTCGAGCTCCGGGCTGATGGGCGGGGTGACCCCGATCTACGCCGCCCCGGAGACGTTCTCGAACAAGATCAGCAAGCACTCCGACCAGTACAGCCTGGCCATCGTGTACGTCGAGCTGCTGACCGGGAAGCGGCCGTTCGCCGGGAAGAACATCCGCCAGCTCGCGCTCCAGCACATGACCGAGGAGCCGGACCTGTCCATGCTCCCGGAGGCCGACCGGCCGGTCGTCGCCCGGGCCCTGGCGAAAGACCCGGACGCGCGGTTCCCGGGCTGTGTCGCGTTCATCCGGGCTCTGCACGGCGGGATGCGGGACGGGAGCGGGTCGGGCGGGGGGTTGGAGCCGGTATCGTGGTCGAAGTCGGCGAAGACCGCGCACGACGTCGACCTCACCCCCCCGGTCCCGCAGGGCCGGGGCGGGGTCGCCACCCTGCCCGCGCCGGCCGCCGCGGCCAACGGCCGCAAGCCGGGCCCGAGCCCGTCCCTGCCGGAGATCGACGAGGACCACCTGCTCGCGGCCACGGCCGCCCGGAAGGAAGTCGGGGTCCTCCGGCCGACCGTGCTGGTCGGGATCGGGAGCTTCGGCCGGCGGGCCCTGCAGGAGGTCCGGTGCCGGCTGGTCGACCGGCTCGGGGACATCGGCCAGGTCCCGACCGTCCGGTTCCTGTACGTCGACTGCGACCCGGACGGGGCGGTCAAGGCGGTCAGCGCCCCGCAGGACGTGGCCCTGTCCCCGGACGAGGTGTTCCCGGTCCCGCTCCAGCCGGTCACCGGGTACCGCCGCCGGCAGCTCGAACAGATCCTCGACTGGCTCCCCCGGGAGAAGCTGTACTCGATCCCCCGGAACCTCCAGGCCGGCGGGTCCCGGGCCCTCGGCCGGCTGGCGTTTTGCGACAACTACCTCCGGTTCGTCACCCGGCTGCGGCGGGAGCTCCAGGTCGCCACCCACCCGGAGTCGATCGCCCAGTCGGCCGCCCAGACCGGGCTCGTGCCCCGGGACAACGTCCCGCAGGTGTACGTGTTCGCCGGGGCCACCGGCGGGGCCGGGGGGATGCTGATCGACCTCGGGTACGCCGTCCGCCGGGTGCTCGCCCGGATGAACTCCC
Organism: Gemmataceae bacterium; assembly: GCA_028288765.1. Classification (GTDB taxonomy): domain Bacteria; phylum Planctomycetota; class Planctomycetia; order Gemmatales; family Gemmataceae; genus Urbifossiella. The sequence continues at coordinate 4,838 of JAQGHQ010000117.1, forward strand.
CGGACGCGCTGGTCGCCGCGTTCGTGTACGCCGCCGCCCCGACCGACCCGGCCACGTCCGACCGGGAGCTGGCGAACCTGTACGCCGCCCTGACCGAGCTGAACCACTACGCCGACGAGGACGTGACGTTCACCGCCCACTACGGCGGGCCGGAGGGGCCGAAGGTCGAGGGCAAGGGGCTGCCGTTCACCGCCACCTACCTGCTCCCGATGCCGGACCGGACGGCGCAGGCGTTCCGGGACGTGGTGGCCCACCTCGCCGGGTACCTGGCCCACGACCTGACGACCCCGCTCGGCCCGGCCCTGGAACCGCTCCGGCTCCAGCCGCCGGCGTTCGGCCGCAGCCCGTTCCGCGGGTTCGGGACGTACGGGGTGTGGTTCCCCCGCGGGCTGTTGCTCCGGGCCGCCGCCCAGAAGATCTGCGTCGGGCTCGTCCGGGAGTGGCACGCGGACGCCTTCCCGGCGGACACGACCCGGATCGACCAGCTCGTCGCCCAGGTCGGGGCCGACCCCCGGCTCAAGCCGGAGGTCGTGCAGAAGCTGATCGAGCAGGAGATGCCCCGCGGCCCGGAGGGCACCCCGGCCGAGCAGATCGAGCGGTGGCTGCACGGGCTGGAAGGCCAGGTCGAGGCGACCGCCCGCCGGTCCGAGGCCGGGGCGTGGGCCCGGGGGGCGTGGGACCAGGCCCGGGACTTCGTCGGCGTCCGGCCGACGAGCGAGCAGGACATCACCGTCCGCCGGGGGCGGCTGGGCCGGGCCCTGGACGAGGCCGTCCGCCGGGCCGCCACGGTCTGGGGCAACGAGTTCACCGAGCTCACCCGCCCGCTCGAGGAAGACCCGGGCCACCGGATCGCCGCGGTCGAGGCGGCCCTCCGGAAGATTACCGGGCTGTGCGACGACGCGGCCGCGGCGGTGGACAAGAAGCTCCGCCAGTTCGGGGTGAAGACCCAGCAGGCCCGGACGGACGTCCAGGCGGCCCTCGACGTCTGCCAGGCCGGGAGCGGGTCGTTCAGCTTCTTCGGCGGCCGGAGCAACCGGTCGATGCGGCACTTCCTCGACCAGCTCCGGGCGTTCGCCCGGCTGCGGCTGCAGGAAGACCTGCTCGACGCGACCGCCCGGTTCTACCGGGCCCTGCACGGGGAGGTCGAGACCCGGCTCCGCGACCTGTCGTTCTGCCGGACCCGGCTCGACCACCTGCTCCAGGTGCTCGAATCCCCGCTGGCGAACCTCCCGGCCCACACCGACACCCCGATCGCGCTGTCCGAGGACTCGCTGCAGCAGACCCTGCACCCGACGAACACCACCCAGGTCGTCCTCCCGAGCGGGGAGAAGCACATCGACCGGTCGGCCGCCCGGGTGCTCAAGACGGTCAAGCCGGACGACGTCCTCCGGCTGGAGCACGCCCTCCAGAAGCTGGTGCTCGAGCCGCGGGGCGGGCTGACCGGCCTGTGCCGGATCAACGCCGACCTGCTCCGCACGCTCCTGGCCCCGATGATCGAGCAGACGACGGCGTTCCTGAGCGACCTGCTCCCGATCACCGACGTGGCCGAGGTCGAGGCCTCGACGGCCCGGGTGATGAAGGTCGACGTGGCGGCCCGGGTCCAGGACTACCACAAGCGGGCGACCCCGCCGTGCGAGTCGACGGCCGAGGAGAAGACGTTCGTGGTGGTCCCGGACAGCGAATCGGGGCGGGCGTTCGCCGGGGTGGTGAAGCGGACCCTCCCGGCGGCCCTGACGATCCCGGTGCAGGGGTCGGCGACGGACCTGATGTTCTGCCGGGAGCGGGGGTGCATGCGGCCGGACGAGCTGGTGGCCCTGTTGTCGGCGTGTCTGCCGGCGTACTACCAGTCGCTCGCCAGCCCGCACACCAGCCCGCACGCCCGGTTCGACGTGACCGAGTGGATGCCGCTGTCCGAGTAGCCACACGTCATCGCGGCGTGAGACTTCACGTCAAGACGGCCGCGCCCGATCGGGCGCGGCCGAGCCGGTCTCCGTCTGGTACTCGCGCACCACCCGGTGCACCGACAACCCGGCGGGCAACCCCCGGCGACCGCGGTTGAGGGCTTTTTCGACCGTGCTCCACGTCTCCCCCGGGGCCTCGGGAATCGGTCCCGAGGTGTACCGGGGCCACCGCCCCGTCCGCTGGTTGTGGGCCCTCGCCCACGCCCGAATCTGTTCCAACGTCAGGTCGGGCAGCGCCCCCGGGTGGCGGACCCCGCGGTGCCGGGCCAGGAACCGGGCCAGCGTGTCCTTCCCCGGCAACCCGCGGGAGCCGCCGAGCAGGGCCGAATCCACGGCGGACCATTTCTCGCCCGGGGCGTCGGGGATCGGGCCGGCCGCCTGGGTGGGCCAGCGGCCGGTGCGGGCGTGGTGGGCGTCCGCCCAGGCCAGCACCTGCTCGGCCGTCAGCGGGGGCAGGGCCATATGGTTCCGCGCCGCCCGGTGGTTCGCCAGCAGCCGGGCCAGCGAGCTGCCGCCGGGCAGCCCGCGGCTGCCGACGAGCAGGGCCGCATCGACCGCCTGCCACGTCTCGCCCGGGGCGTCGGGGATCGGGCCGGCCGCCTGGGTGGGCCAGCGGCCGGTGCGGACATGGTGGGCGTCCGCCCAGGCCAGGAACTGCTCGGCCGTCAGCGGGAGCAGGGCCATGTGGTTGCGGACCCCGCGCGTGGCGTCGAGCAGCTGGGCGAGGGAGGACCCGCCCGGCAACCCCCGGTGACCACACCGGAGGGCGGCGTCGGCCCGCTCCCACGTCTCGCCCGGGGCGTCGGGGATCGGGCCGGAGGTGTGAGTCGGCCACGCCCCGGTGCGGGCGTGGTGGGCATCGGCCCAGGCCAGGACCTGCTCGGGCACCAGTGGGGGAAGGGCCTTACGGTTGCGAACCCCGCGGTGCCGGGCCAGGAACCGGGCCAACGAATCCTTCCCCGGGAAGCCGCGGCTCCCGTTCAACAGGGCCGAATCCACGACGGCCCACGTCTCGCCCGGGGCATCGGCGATCGGGCCGGAGGTGCGGGTCGGCCAGTGGCCGGTGCGGGCGTGGTGGACGTCCGCCCAGACCAGCACCTGCTCCGCCGTCAGCGGGCGAAGGGCCGCCAGGTTGCGGACTCCCCGGTTTTCTGCCAGCAGCCGGGCCAGCGAGCTGCCGCCAGCCATCCCCCGACCGCCGCCGGCGAAGGCCCTGTTCACACCGGCCCACGTCTCGCCCGGGGCGTCGGCGATCGGGCCGGAGGTAGGGGTCGGCCAGTGGCCGGTGCGGGCGTGGTGGACGTCCGCCCAGACCAGCACCTGCTCCGCCGTCAGCGGGCGAAGGGCCGCGCGGTTCCGCACCGCCCGGTGGTTCGCCAGCAGCCGGGCCAGCGAGCTGCCGCCGGGCAGCCCGCGGCGGCCGACGAGCAGGGCCGCGTCGACCGCCTGCCACGTCTCGCCCGGGGCGTCGGCGATCGGGCCGGAGGTGCGGGTCGGCCAGCGGCCGGTGCGGGCGTGGTGAGTGTCCGCCCAGCCCAGCACCTGCCCGGGCACCAACTGGGGCGCGTGTCTGCGGGTGCCGGGGTCGAGCAGGTGCGCGAGGGAGGACCCGCCCGGAAACCCGCGAATGCCGGTCACGAGCGCGTTGTTCACAGCCGCCCAGGTTTCCCCGGGGGCGTCGGGGATTCGCCCCGAGGCGACCGTCGGCCATTCCCCGGTGCGGCGGTAGTGGGCGTCGGCCCACGCATGGACCTGGGCGGGGGTCAAGGCCGGCGGGTAGCGGCGGTGCCGCCGCCCCCGCCGTTCGAGGAGCAGTCGGGCGAGGGTGGTCCCGCCCGGCAACCCGCGCTTCCCCTGGTGGAGGGCGGTATCGACGGCCCGCCAGGTGCAATCCGGGAGGCCGACCCAACCGTCGGTTGTCTGGGGCCAGCGCCCGTGACGCTCCCGAAACGCGTCGGCCCAATCCAGAATCTGAGAAATGGTGAGTAGTGGTCGCCGCATCGGTGAGGACCGGACGGGGACGCGAGTTTGTCAGTAACATACGTCCGCCGCGCCCGGAATCCAGTTCGCGGCGGGCGGCGATTGGCGCCCGGGGGTCTTCGACCCGGAACCCGGTACTCGGAGTCGACCGACCGCCCCGCGACCCGGTTACTTGCGCCGGTCCGCGAGGACCGCGACCCCGAACCCGGCGAGCCCGCCGAACGTCCCGCCCACCATCACCGCGACCGGGCCCACGAGGTCGTCGGCCACGTCGCCCCAGACCCGCCGGGCGTCCGGGCGCGGGCCGTCGGCTTTCAGGTGCGCCCGCGCCGCCCCGCCCGCGGCCAACACCCCGAATGCCACCCCGGCCACGATGATCCCGTAAAACACACGCGCCGGCAGGCGGGGGGTCGACACGTTACCACACCCTATGAAGGCGAGAAGCCCGGGGTCTGAAAGACCCCGGGCTTCTCGCGCCGCTCTGGGGAATCACCCGAAGGCGAGGCCGGGCTTGGGGGGCAGGTCCGGGGCGGCCACGGTCTCCAGGACCGGCGGGGCGACCGGCCGGGGGTCGGGCTTCGGGGGCTCCTTTTTCAGGTCCGCGATCGGCACCCCGTTGAACACCTTGTCCACCTCATCCGTGTCCAGCTCCTCGTGGACGAGGAGGGCCTCGGTCAGCCGGTCCAGCCTGTCCCGGTGGGCCCGCAGCAGCTCCGCCGCCCGCTGCTCGGCGTCGCCCAGGATGCGCTGGACCTCCTCATCAATGATCTTCGCCGTCCCCTCGCTGAAGTCCCGCTGCTCGTGGATCTCCTTCCCGAGGAACACGTGTTCCTCCCCGATCCGGAACGACATCGGCCCGAGCCGTTCGCTCATCCCGAACTGGGTGACCATCAGCCTGGCGATCCGGGTGGCCTGCTTGAGGTCCTGGATCGCCCCGCTCATCGGCTCCCCGAACACCATCTTGTCCGCCGCCCGACCGCCCATCAGCGACACCAGGCGGGCGGTCAGCTCGCTCAGCGAGTAGTCGATCCGGTCCTCGTTCGGCTGGTACATGGTCACCCCGCCGGCCTGCCCGCGGGGGATGATGGACACCCGGTCGATCTTGTCCGCCTTCGGCTCCAGCCACGAGCACAGGGCGTGCCCGGCCTCGTGGACCGCGGTCCGCTTCTTCTCCTGGTCCGACGGGACGTCCTCCCGCTGGAGCCCGAGCCGGACCCGGTCGGCGGCCTTGTCGAAGTCCTCCTGCTCGAGCTTGTTCTTCCCGGCCCGGGTCGCCTGGAGGGCGGCCTCGTTGCACAGGTTCCGGAGGTCCGCCCCGCTCATCCCGACCATGTTCCGGGCGATCCGCTCCAGGTCCACCCCGTCGGCCAGCGGCTTGTTCCGGGTGTGGACCTTGAGCACCTCCAGCCGGCCCCGCCAGGTCGGCTTGTCGATCGTGATGTGCCGGTCGAACCGGCCCGGCCGCAGGAGGGCGGAGTCGAGCACGTCCGGGCGGTTGGTGGCGGCCATGACGATCACGGTCTCGGTCGGCTGGAACCCGTCCATCTCGCTCAGGATCTGGTTGAGCGTCTGCTCCCGCTCGTCCGACCCGCCGCCGAGGCCGGCCCCCCGCATCCGCCCGACCGCGTCGATCTCGTCGATGAAGATCACGCACGGGGCGTTGTCCTTGGCGTTCTTGAACATGTCCCGGACCCGGCTCGCCCCGACCCCGACGAACATCTGGATGAACTCGCTCCCGTTGATCGAGAAGAACGGGACGTTCGCCTCCCCGGCCGCGGCCTTGGCCATGAGCGTCTTCCCGGTCCCCGGCGGGCCGACGAGCAGCACCCCCTTGGGCACCTGGGCCCCGAGCCGGGTGAACTTCGCCGGCTCCTTCAGGTAGTCGACGATCTCCTGGAGCTCCCGCTTGGCGGCCTCCATCCCGGCCACGTCCTCGAACGTGACCCGGCCCTTCCCCTTCTCGTACCGCTTCGCCGGGCTGCGGATGTAGTTGTTCAGGAACCCCCCGCCCATCGGGTCGCGGAACCGGGGGAGGACGAAGAACACGAACACCGCGACCAGCCCGAACAGGAGCAGCATCTGGAGCAGGAACGGGCCGAGCCACGGGCTCGGCTCGTCCCGCTTGCTGATTTCCACCTTCTTGGCGTCGGGGGTCTTGTCCCGGTACTCCTGGTCCTTCTTCTCGACGTAGTCGGTGATCCCCCGCTGGTCGTCGGCGTGCGGGAGGTTGACCGCGAACTTCCCGCCCTTGAGCTTGAGCTTCTGGACCACCTCGGCGGCCGGGTCCCGGACCTCCCCGGCCGCCCGGTCGGACCCGACCAGGACGAACTTCTGGACCTGCCCGGCGTCCACCAGCTCCTTGAACTCGGAGTAGGAGACTTCCTTGGTGGGGTCGTTCAGGAAGTAGACGGCGGCGATCACCACCAGCAGGGCGAGGGCGATCCAGCCGCCGGGGAGGAGTGGGCTGCCCCGCCGGGGAGCCGGTTGGGGAAGGCGGTCGTTCGGAGCCATGTCGGTCCCTCGATCGGAGTCGCGCCCCGGGTGTCCGGTGGGGCGCGATGAGAACAAAATCACAGTCCCGGCCGCCGGCCGCGGGGGCGGACACAAACCATTCTACGGCGGGTCAAGCAAGAAGAGTGCCGCCGAAGGCGCCGGCCGCCGGTCGGACCTCCTCCCCGCCCGACGCGCGGGCCGGGGACCAGCTGGCGGACGGCGGGCGCCCCGGCCGCCCGGGCCCTACTCCGCGTCCCACACGACGACCGCCCCGAGGTCGCCGCCGGCCGCGAGCCGGAGCCCGTCCGGGGCGTAGGCCACCGAGTACACCTTCCCGACCGGCCACTTGTACGCCGCCCGCTCCCGGCCGGTCGCCGCCTCCCACAGCCGGACCGTCCCGTCCCACCCCCCCGTCGCCACGGTCGCCCCGTCCGGGCTGAACGCGACCGCCCACACCATCCCCTTGTGCCCCTTCAGCACCGCCCGCTCCCGCCGCTTGTCCAGGTCGTAGAGATTCACCGCCCAGTCCACCGCGGCGGCCAGGGTGGACCCGTCCGGGGCGAGGGCGAGCGCCGGGCAGTCCTTCTTCTGCATGAAGTGGATCGGGGTCTGGCGGCGGTGGTCCCAGACGCTCACCTTCTTGTGCCCGGTCGCCCACGCGACCAGGCCCTTCGCCGGGCACGCGGCCACCGCCCTCACCCCGTTCGGCTCGCGGAAGAACGGCTCGACCCGCCGCCCGGCCGTCAGGTCCCACAGCTCGAACGTCCCGGCGGTCGGCTTGAGCCGTTCCCCGGTCCCGACCGCGAGGGTGGTGGCGTTGAGGACGGCGAGCGAGGTGGTCGGGGCGGCGAACGACGGGCTCTCCGTCCACCCGTCCGCGTCCCGGCGGTACACGTGCCACCCGTGCGCGTGCCCGACCACCATCCGCCCGTCGGGAAGGTAGGCGACGGCGTGGACCGCCGGGGCCTTCGGCCCCGGCTCGCCCAGCGGCCGGCCCCGCCCGTCGGCGTCCCGCAGGAACAGCCGGCCGTCCCGCGCCCCGCTCGCCAGGGTGGCCCCGTCGGGCGAGAACGCCAGGGCGTACACGACCGCCGCGTGGTCCTCGTACAGCAGCATCGACCCGCCCCTCGGGGTGACCCGGGACCTCCCGGCCGTCCGGGTTTCCGATAAGCTGATTCTACCGACCCGCGGCAATTGTACCGACCCAGGCCGGGGGACGCAGCGCGTGGCCATCGAGTGGACCGATACCGAGCCGGAGACGGGGGAAAAACGGTTCGTTCGCGCCGAGAAGTTCGCCCGCAAGTGGTTGTTCATGATACGGTTCCGGCGACGGACCGAGTGGGACCGGACCGTCACCCCGACCCGGACGATGTGGGAAACGCTCCTGGACGCGATGGAGCGCCGGTACCGCCGCCGCGAAGGGGTCACCGACGAAGACCTCGCGGCCGTCCGGAAAATCCTCGCCGGGTTCAAGCCGGCTCCGCGGTTTGACGGGGAAAAAGAAATAACCCACAGAGTCGCAGAGGGAACAGAGGAAAAACGGACAGAAGAGGAAGAGATTTAGTTCATCTCTCGGTGTTCGTCTTCGCTCTGTGTCCTCTATGATTCTGTGGTGAATCCCGCCTCCCAACCATGCCCTACACGCCCGTCCTGGCCACCCTGGGGTATGTCTTCTCGCCCGATGGCCGGCGGGTGCTGATGATCCACCGCACCGCCCGCCCGGGAGACGCCCACTTCGGCAAGTACAACGGGCTCGGCGGAAAACTGGACGCGGGCGAGGACGTGGTCGCCGGGATGCGGCGGGAGATCCGCGAGGAGGCCGGGATCGAGTGCGAGTCGACCCACCTCGCCGGCACGATCTCCTGGCCGGGGTTCGGCAAGCACGGCGAGGACTGGTTCGGGTTCGTCTTCCGCGTCGACCGGTTTAGCGGCACCCCGCCGGCCGCGAACCCCGAGGGCACCCTCGAGTGGGTCGAGCTCGCGCGGGTGCCGTCGCTCCCGCTGTGGGAAGGCGACCGGTACTTTCTCCCGCTCGTGTTCGACCGTACCGGCCCGCAGTTTCATGGGGTCATGCCGTACCGCGACGGCCGCCCGGTCGGCTGGACGGTCAGCCTGCTTCCCCCGTCTCCCGGCGGTTAAGGCCGCGGCAAAACCGGACCGGGCCCCGCAAAGCCGGTATCCGCGGCATTACCGGCCCCATCTGTGTGCTACAGTTCCTTCACAAACCCCGGGTCCTGCACCCGGACTACCCCGCTACGGGCGGTGCGCCCGTCCGAGCGCGAAGGGGAGATGGTGTTGACCTTCTTTCCGAAAATCCGGTCCACCACCCCCGGGGCGTGCGTCATCAACGTCGGGGCCGAGCCGTCGCCGGGCTACCGCCTCCTGCGGGTCCGCGGCCGGGGCGGGTTCGCCGAGGTCTGGGAAGCCGCTTCGCCGGCCGGCCCGGTCGCCCTGAAGTTCATGCCCAGCTCGAACACCGGGACGACCGCCCGGGAGGTGCGCTCGATCCAGTCGTTCCAGGCGTTCGACCACCCGTACCTGGTGAAGACGAACGGGGTCTGGAGCGTCCCCGGGTACATCGTGATCGACATGGAGCTGGCCGAAGCGACGCTTTTGGACCTGATGCTCGTCTACCACAACGACCTCGGTCAGCACATCCCGACCCCGCAGCTGTGCCTGTACATGTGGCAGGTGGGCGAAGGGCTCGACTTCCTGAACGCCCGGCGGCACACCCGCGACGGCCGGCGGGTCGGGTTCCAGCACGGGGACGTGAAGCCGAACAACGTGCTCCTGTTCGGGGACGTGGCGAAGCTGACCGACTACGGACTCGCCACCCCGACCCACGGCCCGGCCACCCCCTGCCCCCGACACGGCACCCGCGAGTACGCCCCACCGGAGGTGTTCCAGGGCTACCTCTCCGACACGTCGGACCAGTACAGCCTGGCGGTCACGTACCACGTCCTGCGGACCGGGGTGTTCCCGTTCCCGCCCCCGCCGGCGGGGGACATGCCGAAGTCGTACCTCCGCCCGCCCGCGGACCTGAGCGCGCTCCTTCCGGCCGAGCAGACGGTGCTCGCCCGGGCCCTGTCCGCGGTCCCCCAGGACCGGTTCGGGAGCTGTCAGGAGATGATCCGCGGCCTGCTGAAGGCCCACGGGCTGAAAATGAGCCGGTCGGACGACGGGGTGTGGCGGCCGGTCCCCGATGACGAGACCGTGCCCGACCCGCCGTCGAGCAAGACGATGCGCGAGATCGCCAATCGCTCGAACTCGCGGCCGCGGTGAATCCCCGGGGCCGACCCCGCCGGTTCGTTCTTCCCTCCCCGTGTCCGGTGAGGGTTTCTCAGTTCCCCGTCCCGTTATAGGCCCCGGTCGGGCCCGCGCCCGGGGGCAGTGTCGTGGCCGGCGGGAGCCGGCCGGGCCCCGCGGCCGCCGGCTGGGTCATCGGCCCCGCGAGTGGCGGGTTCACGACGGCGTTCGACCGCAGGGGCGGGGGCCCTTCCTCCCGCGGCCGGTCGCCGCGACACCAGTCGCACAGCTTGCAGCACCCGCTCCCGGCGAGCACCGCCGCCAACACCCCCACCGTCAGCCCGAATGCGGACCGCATGATCTCCCCCCCCATTTGTGTATGCGTGACCGCGGGCGATAACCGACCGCCCCGCCGGGATCAAGACGGATCCTCGGTGGGGCGGTGTCGAATTGTGGGGTTTTCCCTGGGAGCGCGGCCGTCTCGGCCGCTGAGGCGGCGAAGAGCGGCCGCGCTCCCAGGGAAAACCACGAAATCGAGAGATCGGCCCAGGCGACGCTCGCGATCGTCTGTTAAACAGCGGGATTTGGAGAAACTGGTGGAATCCGGAGGAGGGCGAAGATTATGCCCGGTTCTCCCGGGGGGAGTTTTTCGATGCGAGACATGGGGAAAGGCCGAACGTGATGGTGAGAACCGCCCCGGTGTGACGCAACGCGGGTCGGTTGCGGTCTCCGCCGTTCAGTCGGGTTTGAAAGACTCGGGACACGAAGAACATCATGCACGTGCGATGCGTCACCGGCGCCCGTTGGTGGAACCGCTTGATCCTGGCCGGGGTTGTGGCCCTGACTGCCACATCCGCCGGGCGGGGCCAGACCCCGGAGGCGCCGCCCACGCCGACGGACGGTCCGGCCGCTCCCCCGGCGGGGCAGGGGGAAACGGCTCCGTCCGCCGCGGCGGGCTCCGGCGCGAACGAGCGGGCATGGTCCGGCCCGCCGCAAAAGCCGGCTTCGCAAAAGACGTTCTGGGAGACCGTCCCCCACATCACACCGTTCCCCCGGCAGGGGAACTTCTTCATTTCCCCGTCCGGCCCGGGGTTTTACACGGTGGTGGACCTCATCCGCGGGAGGGAGCTGAAAGACCGGCCGAAGAACCCGTACCTCCAGTGGGGGCAGAACGCGAATTCGTTCTTCAACGCCGACTTCCGCTACCTGGATGACCCGAAGAACACCCAGACGGACCTGTTCGACCCGATCAAGCGGCTCCACCTCGGCGACAACTGGCTCTTCTCCACCGGGGGCGAGGTCCGCGACAGGTACGCCACCATCCAGAACGCGGCCCTCTACAACAAGAAGCCGGGGGCCGGGGCGGACGACACGTTCAACCTGTTCCGGACGCGGGTGTACGGCGACTTGATGTACCTGGACGTCTTCCGGGTGTACGCCGAGTTCCTCACGGCGCAGTCGTCGGCCCAGTCGATCCCGCGGGCGTCCTCCGACGTCGCCCAGAACGACTTCCTGAACCTGTTCGTCGAGGCCAAACTGCTGACCCTCGACAAGAACGCCGTCTTCGCCCGGCTCGGCCGCCAGGAGCTGCTGTTCGGGTCGCAGCGGCAGATCTCCCCGTCCGACTGGTCCAACACCCGGCGGACGTTCCAGGGCGTCCGGGCGTTTTACCACACCGACAAGGTCGAGGAAGACGTGTTCGTGGTGAACCCGGTGGTCCCCTCGACCAACACGATCTCCAGCATCGACGACAAGCAGGTGTTCGTCGGCAACTGGTTCAAGTACCGGTTCACCAAGGACACCAGTCTCGACGCGTTCTACCTGTACCTGGAGAACGCCAACCCGGGGGCGGCCACCGGGCGGTACAAGGCCACGGGCGGGTTCGACGTCAACACGTTCGGCAGCCGGTTCGTCGGCCAGTACGAGCACGTCCTGTGGGACTTCGAGGGGGGCCTCCAGTTCGGCGGGTGGGCCAACCAGCAGACGTTCGCCGGGATGACCGTGGCCGGGCTCGGGTACTGGTTCGAGCACCTCCCGACGACCCCCACCCTGTGGGCCTACTACGACTACGCCTCGGGCGACCCGAACCCGGGCCGGACCAACGTCCACCGGACGTACAACACTCTCTTCCCGTTCGGCCACTCGTACTTCGCCGGGCTGGACGCGATCGGCCGGCAGAACATCAAGGACTTCCACCTGGAGCTCGGCATGTTCCCCGCCAAATGGATGCGGATCACGGCCGGGTACCACGTCATGAGGCTGGACCAGGCGAAGGACGCCCTGTACAGCCCGTCGGGGTCGATCGTCCGCCAGGACCTGACGGGTAGGTCCGGGACGAACGTCGGGGACGCGCTGAGCGGCGCGATCCAGTTCCACATCGACAACCACCAGATGGTCCTCGTCAACTACGCCCACCTGTTCGCGGGGGATTTCATCCGCGGCACGGCCGTCACCCCGGGGGCCGCGAAGGACCTGGACGCCTGGTGGTTCCAGTACATGTTCAAGTGGTGACGGGCGGGGCAAAAAATGTGGGGGCAAGTTTCCAGCTTGCCCAACTGGGTAGGAACCGGCCTGGGCAAGTTGGAAACTCGCCCCCACGAGCCCAGGGCGGCCGGCGGGCCGCCGGGTTGCCCTCTTCCGGATCGGCCGCCAGGCTCGCGCCAGGCTCGCGCCAGACAGACCGCTTCCAACCCCGAACCCGTTCGTATAGACTTCAGTGAAGGTCCGGAAGGTTGTTGGCCCAAATCGGTTCGTGTCGGTCGTCGGACACCCCGGGCCGGGTGCCTGGGCGCCCCCTGTCTCACCTGCTCCCGATCCCGCGGCGGGTACCGCAATCATGGCGATCGTGTTCAACTGCCCGCACTGTAATCACCTGTACCGGCTTCCGGACGCGCTCGCCGGCAAGCGGGCCACCTGCAAGAACGCGGACTGCCGCAAGGTGATCGTCATCCCCCAGCCGCGGCCGGCGACCGTCCCGCCGTCGATCGCGGAGCTCGGCGGGATCGTCCCCGAGTCGAACGGGAAGGACCACACCCCGACGCCGAAGATCCCGACCGACGTCGAGGCGGCGGCCCTGGCCGCCCTGTCCGACACCCCGAAGGAGGAAGCGACGGCCGCGGCCGGCCAGGCAATCCCGGTCACCTGTCCGCACTGCGGTCACCAGTGGACCGAGCCGGCCGCCAAGGCCGGGAAGAATACCCTCTGTCCGAACCCGGAATGCCGCCAGCGGATCAAGGTGCCGCTGCCGAAGAAGGCCGAGCCGCCCCAGGACTGGCGGCAAGGGAATATCGCGGGCCCGACGCTGGCGAAGCAGAACTTCGAGCAGCCGGAAGACGTGATGAACGCCGAGGCGAAGATCGTCGGGAAGGAGGCGTGGCAGAAGGGCGGCGGGGCGGAGCAGGACCTCGAACCCGTCCCACTCTCCCGGCGGATCTTCTTCGCCCTGCTGATCGGCGTCCCCTTGATCGGGCTCGCGGCCGGCGCGGTTTACCTCTGGCGGTCGGGAAAAACGCACCAGGAAGAGCGGGTCATCCAGGACGCGATCAAGGAGTACGAGCAGGTCGGCAGCAACGAGGTAACCCCGGCGGAGGCCCCGGTGTTCGCCGCCGTGCTCCAGCTCGCCGCGGGCGAGTGGGCCTTGCGTGAGGAGGGGGTGGACAAGGCCAAGGCGCTGCAGACCGCCCTCACCCACTTCGCCAAGGCCCGCGACGAGCTCCGGCAGGCGGCCCCGAAGGACGACTCCAAACGGCCGACCGCGGCGGAGCGGAGCGCGGTCGCGTGCGAACTCGCCCTCGCCACCCTCTCGCTCGGCGGGACGGACGAGCAGGTGAAGGAGAAGACCCGCATCCGCTGGGTTCCGGAGGCCGCGGCGAACCGGCCGCTGCGGATCAACGAGAAGGTCGACACCGTCCACGGGGAGTTGCAGCGGACCCTCCAGCTGCTCCAGGGGGCCGACTTCGACCTGAAGGCGGCCCTGGCCCGCCGGCTCACCCGGGAGCTGGTCAAGCAGGGGCAGGCGGAGCTGGCCGCGGGCGTCCCGGTGATGCTGTTCACCGAACCGGAACAGCCCGAGGCGAAGGCGATCGTCGCCCTCGAGATTTTCCGCGCCGACCGCGGGGCGGTGAAGGCCCGGCAGATCGCCGACGAGCTGAAGGCCCAGCTCGCCGGGGGGGCCGGGGGGCGAAACCCGACTCCGGCGATGGCCGTGACGTTATGGCTGGTGTTGGGGGTAGAGAAGCCCCCGCCCGTAGTGGCCCCGCCCCCGGCCAACCCCGCCCAGCAGATGTCGGACGGGACCCGGCTGGCCTACGTCGGGCTGTACGTGCTCCAGGACAAGCCGAAGGAGGCTCTCGACCTGGCGGCCCGGTCGGTCGGCCCGGCCGGTCAGCCGGGCGCGGCGGCGGCGGGTCAGCTGCGGGCGCTCGCCCTGTACGCCGAGTGGGCCCCGGACCCGGCCCCCGCGTTCGACCTGGCCGTGGGGATTGTCACCCGCCCCGCCAAGAAGGGTGAGACGCAGGCGATCCCGCTGTTCACCGTCTACCGGCTGGCCCAGCTCGCGGCCGCGGCCGGGAAGGCGGAGCCGGCGAAGCAGCTGGCCGACTCGCTGGCCGACGACGGGCTCAAGGCGTGGGCCAAGGGGGAAGCGGTCCGGCTGACGGCGACGCCCGAGAACAAGGCCCCGCGGGAGGCGACCGCGGCGGAGCTCCCGGACGACCCGAAGAAGCTGCGGGCCGGGCACGCCTGGGCGTGCCTCTGGATCGTCCGGCACAACGTCCGGCTCTCCGGCGACAAGGGGAAGGAGATGAAGATGGTCAACCTCTGGCCGAAGGGGGCGATCCACCCGTTCGGCACCGCCGGGATCGCCCTCGGCCTACAGGACCGGTAACCGGGCGAGCGAGGGCATGAGCCCCGAGTCGGCGATTTGCGATCGGTATGTGGTGCGTTTGCTTTGTCGAAATCTTGGCGAGCGGGGGGCGTGAGCCCCCCGAG
>JAQGHQ010000170.1 GCA_028288765.1 Gemmataceae bacterium
GAACGCCGCCCGGGCGTCCTCCGCCTGCCGGCGGAGCGGCCGGGCGAACCCGACCTGGCCGACCGCCGCGAGCGGGACCGCGGCCAGCGCGGCGAGGGCCAACGGCCAGTGCAGCCACACGAGCACGCCCGCGATCCCGGCGGCCAGGACGAGGTCGGACACGAGCTGGAGCGTGCCCGCGCTGAGGAAGATCATCAGCGTCCCCACGTCGCTGGTCAGTCGGGCCATTAGCCCGCCGGTCTGGTGCCGGTCGAGATACCCGAGTGGCAGCCGCCGCAGGCTGCGGTGCAGGGCGTCGGTCAGGTCCTTCACGACTTCCAGGCTGACCCGGGTCATGACCACCCCGACCCGCCAGGCGAGGACGCCCCGGCCGACGAGACAGGCCAGCGACACGGCGAGGGCGGTCTCGACGAGCCCGGTCAGTACCACGGGGGATTCGCCGGCCAGGACCTCGTCGAGGACCCGGCCTTGCACCAGCGGCAACGGCAGGGCAAGGACCGCTTGCAGGAGCATTCCCCCGACGGCGGCAAGCAGGGTAAGACGGTAAGGGCGGATGAATGCCGCTTCCAGGCGGCGGAGCGGGCGGGCGGGTGGGTCGGCGGACATGGAGCTTCCTGTTCTCTTTTTTTCTCTTTCTCGTCGTCCTCGTAGGGGCGCGGGTCACGCCGCGGCGGGCGGACCGAACTGGCGGGCAACGAACCGGTGGTACAGACCGCCGGTTTCCCGGAGCAGGTCGGCGTGGCGGCCGGCCTGCACGACCCGGCCACCGTCCAGCACGACGATCCGGTCGGCGTCGCGGACGGTCGCGAGCCGGTGGGCGACGATGACCGCGGTCCGGCCGCGGAGGAGGCCGGCCAGGGCGGCCCGCACCTCGGCCTCGGCGGCCGGGTCGAGGTTGGCGGTCGCCTCGTCCAGGAGCACGACCGGGGGGTCGAGGCAGACCGCCCGGGCGATTGCGACCCGCTGCCGTTCGCCGGCGCTGAGCGGGGCCTCGCCCGCGCCGATCACCGTCTCGTACCCGTGCGGGAGCCGCCGGGCGATCGCGTCCACCCCGGCCGCCGCCGCGGCGGCTTCGACCCGGGCCATGTCGGCGTCCGGGCACCCGTACCGGATGTTGTCGGCGAGCGTCCCGCGGAAGACGGTCGGGTCCTGGGGGACCAGCCCGATCTGCCGGCGGAGGTCGGCCAGGGCCAGGCGGCGGAGGGAGACGTTGTCGACGCGGACCTCGCCCCAGGCCGGGTCGTGGAACCGGAGGAGGAGGGCGAGGAGGGTGCTCTTTCCGCACCCGGTCGGGCCGACGACGGCGACCCGTTCCCCGGGTTCCACCCGCAGGCGCACGTCGGTCAGGACCGACCGGCCCGGCTCGTACGCGAACCCGACGGCGTCGAACTCGATCAGCCCGCGGGCCCGCCCGAGGGGTACCGGGCAGACCGGGTCGGCCACCGCGCCCGCCGGCAGGGCGGTCAACCGGGCGAGCCGGTCCCCGCTGGCCGCCGCCTGCTCGTACACGCCGGCGACGTCTGCCAGCCGGGCGAGCGGGCCGAACAGCAGGCCGGCGAAGGCGGCCACGGCGGCCGCCTCCCCGGGGGTCAGGTCGCCCCGGATCACCCCGGACACGGCGGCGAGGAACACGGCCGTCGCGCCGGCCCCGCCGAGCAGCTGGCCGCCGACGGACAGCCCGGTGGTCAGGCGGCCGAGGCGGACCCGCGGCGGGTGGGCATCGGCCATCCGATCCGCGAAGTCCGCCTCCTCCTCCGCCTCCCGCCCGTGCCCCTTCACCACCACCGCGCCGTCGATCTTCTCCTGCAGCTGGACGAAGATCCGGTCGAGCCGGCCGCGGACGTCCGCCGCCCCGGCCCGGATCCGGCGGGCGTGGTACCGGAAGTGGGCCGCCGCGACCAGGGCGACCACGGCCGCGACGACGAACAGGGGCGGGCTCTGCCACACGAGCCACCCGGCGACGACCGCGGCCGTGCCCAGGTCGGCGAGCACCCCGACCGTTTGGGCCGTGATGAGGTTCTGCACGCACGCGACGTCGTCCGTCAGCCGGGACAGGGCGACCCCGGGGGCGACGCCCAGTTCGACCCGGAGCAGCTGGTCGTACACTCGCCGCCGGAGGGCGCAGGCCACGTCGATCGCCACCCGACCGACGAGGAGGGTGGCCCCGACCCCGCACCCGGCCTGGACGACGAGGGCGGCCAGAAGGAGCGGGACGGCGATCGGTAGGGGGACGGCCCCCGTCCCGCCCGCGGCCCGGTCCACCAGCCACCGGAGGAGCAGGGGGATGGCGAGCGCGGACAGGCAGCCCGCGGTGGTGAGGACGGCGGCCAAGGCGACCCGCCGGCGGTGCGGGCGCAACAGCCCGACCACCAGCCGGGCCGCCGACCGGGAATGGTCGGACGCGGGCATGCGCGGCTCCGAGGGCGGTCGCGCGCCCTCGCCGTAGGTTACGTCATTTCCGACAGGGTATTTGAACTCTACCAGCTTCCCCGGAGGGGGCGCCAAGCCCAACCGTAGGACGGGGTGGACGGGCCGGACAAGAAATGTCGCACTTTCAGTCCGAACTCAAGAAATGAGGCCGGAGCAACTCGGAACGTTAAATGTACCATCGAGCAAGCGGTTGTTAAAGATGGGTTGCCGGGGCGAATCGGGCCGGGCTCGAACTCCACCCCGGGGTGTCAGAACGTCCGCGAGTAGACCGAGCACGACCGGCAGACGGCCGGCGGGTCGTCGGACGACAGCCGGTCGCGGAAGGCGTGGTACGCGGCCCCGTTCCAGACCGCGTCCGGCCCGCGGGCGGCCATGCTCCCGAAGTTCACCCGGTCCGGGGTCGCGACCATGCAGCACGGCATCGCCAGGCCGGTGTAGCTGACGTACGCGCCCCGCCACGGCCAGTCGCACCGGTCCGGCCCGGGGGTCCCGGGCGGGTGCGGGACCGGCTCGGTCCGCGGCAGCCGGAGGTCGACCCCGAGCTCCCCGGCGGCGGCCCGGGCCGCGGCGAAGAACCGCTCGACCCGGGCCGGGTCTTCGCCCAGAAGGGTTTGCTCGTCGACGAACCGTCGCATCGGCTGGTACTTCGCCGGCAGGCCGGCTTCGCCGAAGTCGTGGCACAGGTGCTGGACGAAGACGGCGTCGATCCCCGTCCCGTGGGCGAGCCGGACCAGGGCCGGCAACTCGTGCAGGTTCAGCCGCATGGCGACGGCGACCATCCGCAGCCGCGGGGTCGAACTCCCCAGCCGCCGCTTGGCCGCGACCAGCCCGCCGAGGTTCGCCACGACGCGGTCGAATTTCGCCCGGACCCGGATGTGCTCGTACGTCTCCGCCGTCGCCCCGTCGACCGAGGCGTGGAGTTCGGCGAGCCCGCCGGTCACGCACCGCTCGGCCCGCCGGGCGGTCAGGAGGGTCAGGTTCGTGTTCGTGCTCACCCGCACCCCCCGGCGGGCGGCGTGGGCCACCATGTCGAAGAACCGCGGGTGCATCATCGGCTCGCCCAGCCCCTGGAGATGGAGCTCCTTGAGGTCCGGGAACCCGTCGACCAGCCGGGTGAACATGTCGAAGGGCATGAACGCGGGCGGGCCGTGCGGCGGGCCGTCCTCGCGGAACCGGACCGGGCACATCCGGCAGAGGAGGTTGCACTGGCCGACCGGCTCGACCTGGAGGAACGACGGCAGCGGCAGGGGCGGCCGGCCGGCGGCCGGATCGGAGGGGGGTGTTTCCAGGTCCAGGACGGGGAGTCGCATCACTGGTCACCGGGGGTCAGAAGAACCGGGCACGGAACCGCGCCGCCCCGTACAGCCGCCAGAGCACCGACAGCGGCGGGATGAACGTCGAGGTGACGACCATCTCGACGAGATGGGCCGGGCGGAGGGTGTTCCCCCGGAGCCGGCGGGCGATGAATCGGCCGGTGAGGGCGGCCCACACGGCCGCCGCGGCGCCGGCCGCCGGCCAGGCCCCGGCCGCGGCGGCCCCGCCCAGGACTGGAAGGGCGGCGACGATCGCGTAGTAGTCCCACGGGCGGCCGGGGCCGATCTTCCGCCGGTACAGGGCCGGGTGCTTCCGGAACAGGAGGGCGTCGTACTGGCTCTTCCGCTGCATCCGCAGGCTGACGCCCCATTTCGCCGGGCGGACCGGGTGGACGACGACGGCGGTCGGGACCTTCCTCAGCTTCAATCCGCGTTCGAGCAAGGTGAAGTGCAGGTCGCTGTCCTCCCGCCACGCCACGCGGAACCGCTCGTCGAACCCGCCGACGGCTTCGAGCACCTGCCGCCGGACGAAGCAGTTGGCGGTGACGAACTCGGCGGTCGCCAGCCCCGATTCGTTCCGCTCGTAGTCGGTCGGGCGGGGCGGGAGCGGCACCTCCGTCCGGCCGGCCGCGGCGGCGAGGTCGGGATCGCGGTCGAACGCCCCGAGCCCGGCGGCGAGCCACCCGGGGTCGGGGACGGTGTCGTCGTCGGTGAACGCGACCACTTCCCCGCGGGCGGCCCGCCAGCCGGCGTTCCGCGCGGCCGCCGGGCCGTGGGTCCCGGTCACCGGGACGTACCGCACCCGGACGCGGGCGGCCCGGGCGGCCGTCTCGACCCGGACCCGGGCGGCGGCACTCGCGGCGTCGTCGGCGACCACGACCTCGTAGGCGGTCGGGTCGAGGTGCTGGTACACCAGGGCGGCCAGGCACCGGGCCAGGAGATCGGGCCGCCGGCAAGTCGGGACGACGACCGAGAGGCGGGGGCTCATGACTGCGGCTTCTCCAGCAGGAACGACCCGATCGCGAGGGCGTCGAGCGGGCTCGTCCAGAAGCACTCGACCGCGTCCCGGGGGGTACAGACGATCGGCTCCCCGCGGGTGTTGAACGACGTATTCACCAGCACCGGCACCCCGGTCCGCCGGTGGAACGCCGCGAGCAGGTCGTAATACCGCGGGTTCTGAGCCCGGTTGATGGTCTGGATGCGGGCGGTCCCGTCCACGTGCCGGACGGCCGGGATGCGGTCCGCCTTGTCCGGCGGCACGTCGAACACGAAGAGCATGAACGGGGAGACCCGGGCCCCGCGGAACCACTCGGCCGCGTGCTCCTCCATCACCACCGGGGCCACCGGGCGGAAGTCCTCCCGGTCCTTGATGTCGTTCAGCCGGGCCTGCATCCCGGCGTGGATCGGGCTGGCCAGGATGCTCCGGGCCCCGAGCGCCCGGGGGCCCATCTCCATCCGCCCCTGGAACCAGCCGATGACTCGGTCCCGGGCGAGGACGTCGGCCACCTCCCCGGCGGGGTCGGCGAGCTTCCGGTACGGGACGTTCGTCCACCGGAGGAATTCCTCGATCTCGGCGTCCGAATACTCCGGCCCCAGGAACGCGTGGTCCATTACATACCGCCGCTCGTCCCCGCCCCGCTCGCGGGCGTCGACCCAGAGGGCGGCCCCGATCGCGGTCCCGGCGTCCCCGGCGGCCGGCTGGACCCAGATGTTCTTGAACGGCCCGCGGTCGCGGACGCGCGCGTTCATCACGCAGTTCAGGGCCACCCCGCCGGCCACGCAGAGGTCGGCGCACTCGGTGGCCGCGTGCAGCCACGCGCAGATGTCGAGTACCGTCTCCTCGAGGACCACCTGGAGGGAGTGGGCGATGTCGTAATGCCGCTGGTCGAGCGGCCCGCCCTTGAGCCGGGCCGGGCCGAACCGGTCTTCGAGCCGCGGGTCGTGAATCGTGTACTGGCCGGCCGCCCCGGGCCGGACGATGTCGCGGAACTCCGCGACGTACCGCGGCTTTCCGAACGAGGCCAGGGCCATGACCTTGTACTCGTCCGACGAGTGCAGGAACCCGAGGTAGTCGGTCACCTGCTCGTAGAGCATCCCGAGCGAGTGCGGCATGTGGACCTGGCCGATCCATTCGAGCCGGTTCCCGTCGCCGACGGCGTACCCGGTCGTCGCCTTCTCCCCCCGGCCGTCGAGCGTGAGGACGGCGGCCTTCGGGAACGGCGAGCAGTGGAACGCGCTCGCGGCGTGGCTCAGGTGGTGGGCCACCCAGTGCCAGCGGTACGGTTCCGCCCCGACCCGGACCCCGCGGAACCGGTCGCGGATGTGGAGCGGGGCACCGTCGGCCAGGAACCCGGGGGCGTTCACGATCGAGGCCAGGAACAGCGGGTCCCACGGGCCGTCGAACCCGTCCGGGACCCTCTGCCCGCCGGGGTGGAGGGGGATCGGGACCGTCGCGTCGTCCCGCCTCCGGCCGAGGAGCAGCCAGGGGTCGAAGCTGTAGGCGACGTGGTCCACGTCCCGGAGGGTGAGCCCGGCGTGTTTGAGGCAAAAGTCGACGGCGTGGAACGGGAGTTCCCAGGTCGCGAACGGGACCGGCCGCTTCCCGTGCTTGACGTGGGTGAACCGCTCCTCCTCCGCGGCCGCGACCACCACCCCGTCGCGGACGAGGCAGGCCGCCGGGTCGTGGAACGCGGCGTTGATGCCGAGGGTGTTCATCGTCGGTCGCTCCCTTCGCTCGGGCGAAAGAGGTCAAAGGTCGGGTTGCCGACCGAAGCGGGTGGCGGAAGGACCCACCGGGGCCTGTTCTCGGCGCTCCGCCCTCCGACCCCTAGCCCAGCAGCTCCAGTGCGGCCCGCACCACCACCGCCGGGTCCACCCGGCGGAGACAGTCGTGGTGCTCCTGCGGGCAGACGCTCCGGTAACACCAGCGGCAAGGAACGTCGTGGTTCAGCACCCGGTGCGGGACCATCCACGGGGTGTGCTGGGGGTTGGTGAGGGCGTACAGGTCCACGACCGGACAGCCGACCGCGGCCGCCAGGTGGACCGGGCCGGTGTTGTTGGCGATCAGGAGCGGCGCGGCCGCGAGCAGGGCGGCCATTTCGCCAAGGGTCAGCTCGCCCGCGAGACAGTCCGACGGGGCGTCCATCGCCTCCCGGACCTCGTCGACCAGCGGCTGCTCGGCCGCGTCGCCGGTGAATACGAGACGAACGCCGTGGGCCCGGACCAGTTCCCGGCAGGCCCGGGCGAACAGCCCCGGCGGGTAGCGCCGGCTCGGGGCGGACGCCCCGGGGTGGACGACCGCCCACGGCCCGCCCCCGTCCAGTTCCAACCAGCGGAGCGTCTGCCGGACGTGCGCGCCGGCTTCGGCCGGGATGGCCACCCGCATCCGTTCGTCGGCGGTACGGTAGCCGACCGCCGCCACGAGGTCGAGCTGCCGCCGGACCTCGTGGCGGACGCCGCCCTCGGGCTCCGTCTCCCGGACCCAGTGGGTGAGCAGCTGGTACGGGTTCTCCCGGCAGTGGGCGAGCCGTCGGGGGATTTCCGCCAGGGTCAGGACCAGCGCGGCGGGAAGCGGGTTCTGGCTGTAGACGGTGAACACCACCCCGGCGTCGAACCGCTCGCGCGCCAGCCGGCCGACCAGGTCGAGGTCGGCCCGGCTCGACGCCCGCGGGGCGGTCGTCTTCACCCACGGGGCCTCGTACACGAGCACCCCGTCGACGCCCGGGAGGAGCGCCGCGGCGGCAGCCCCGGCCGGGGACGTCAGGAGGGTCACCCGCCGGCCGGGCCGGGCCAGCGCCCGGACGGCCGGCCCCGTCATGAGCAGGTCGCCCATCGCGTCGAGCCGGACGGCGAGGACGCGGCCGACGTCGTCCCATCCGGTCATCGCCCGCCCCCCGCGGCCGCGGTCCGGAACCCGTCGACCCCGTGGACCGCCCGGATCTTCTCAATGAGGCCGGTGGTCGACCGGTCGGCCACGAACGACAGGATGCGCACCTCCCCGCCCAGCTCCTCGACCA
The DNA here is from genome assembly GCA_028288765.1 of Gemmataceae bacterium. GTDB lineage: Bacteria > Planctomycetota > Planctomycetia > Gemmatales > Gemmataceae > Urbifossiella. The sequence continues at coordinate 7,760 of JAQGHQ010000170.1, forward strand.
GCCCGGCTTCCGGCAGCCGGTCGCGGGTGTAATCCCCGCCCTTCACGAACACGTTCGGCCGCACCGCGCGGATGAGGTCGTGGGGGGTGTCCCCCCCGAACGGCACGAGGTAGTCGACGCAGCTTAGGGCGGCGAGGACCTGGAGCCGGTCCTCGAGCGCGTTGATCGGCCGGGCCGGTCCCTTCAGCCGGCGGATGCCCGCGTCCGTGTTCACCCCGACCACGAGGACGTCACCCAGGGCCTTCGCCCGGCTCAGGTACGTCACGTGCCCGCGGTGGAGGATGTCGAAGCACCCGTTGGTCAGGACGACCCGCCGGGCGCGGGCCCGCTCCTCGGCGAGCTTGACGATGATGCCCTCCCGGTCGGTCACCTTCACGCCGCCGGCGGCCAGGGCCCGGAGCTCGCGGGCGGTGCAGCACGCGGTCCCGTCCTTCCCGACCACAACGGCCGCGGCGGCGGCGGCGAGTTCGGCGGCGGCGGGCGCCTCGGCCCCCGCCGCCAGGGCGAGGGCGAG
>JAQGHQ010000083.1 GCA_028288765.1 Gemmataceae bacterium
GGGTGTCGAGGACGATCTCGCTGTACCCGTTGATGATGGTGAGGAGGTTGTTGAAGTCGTGGGCCACCCCGGCCGCGAGCCGGCCGACCGCCTCCATCTTCTGGGCCTGCCGGAACTGCTCCTCCAGCAGCTTTCGCCCGCTGACGTCCTGGGCCAGACAGAGCAGCCCGGCGAACGTCCCGTCCTCGGCCAGGAGGGGGGTGTTGAACCACTCGCAGGTGATCGTCCGCCCGTCCTTCGTTACGTTCTCGTTGACCGAGTGGGCCGTCATGTCCCCGGCCCGGATGCGGCGGAGGATTGCCTTCACGTCCTCCCGAAAGGTCGGCGGGATCAAGTCGAACGGGCTCAGGCCGACGGCCTCCCCAGTCGCGTACCCGAAGATCCGCTCGGCGGCGGGGTTCCAGCCGGTGACGCGGAAGTCGGCGTCGAACAGGACGTAGGCCAGGGGCATCCGCTCGACGTGCAGCTGGAGCCGGGCGAGCAGCTCGTTCCGCTCGGCCGCCAGCCGGTTCCGCTCGGTCACGTCCCGGGAGATCCCGATCACCCCGATGACATCCCCGTCCTCGTCCCGGTACGGGGCCTTGGTGGCCAGGAAGGTCCGCACCACCTCGCCCACGGTCAGTAGCTCCTCCGCCGTCTCGGCCCGCCCGCTCTCCATCACCCGGCGGTCCCGGTCCATCAACCGCCGGGCGTCGGCCGGGTCGACCAGGTCGGCGTCCGTCCGCCCGAGGACCTCGCCGGCGGGGCGGCCGATGAACCCGGCGGTGGCCGGGTTGCACAGCAGGTACCGGCCGTCCCGATCCTTCACGAACACCGCGTCGGTCGTCGAGTCGGCGACCGCCTTGAGCAGCTCGGCCGTCCGCCGGGCCTCCCCCTCGGCCCGCTTCCGCCCGGTCATGTCGTGGATCGTCAGAACGCCCAGCTCGACCGCCCCGGTCGCACCCCGGACCGGGGCCCCGCTGTACTGCATCGCGAGTTCCTGCCCGGTGTCGAGCCGGCGGAGGACGAGCTGCTCGTCGGCCACCGTCTCGCCCCGCAGGACCCGGGGCATGGGCCAGTCGTGGTACGTGAGCGGCCCTTCACCCGGGCGGGACAGGGTGAACGTCGCGGCGAACTCGGCCAGGTGGCGGCGGGCCTCCTCGACGGAGGCGTATCCGTGCATCCGGAGGGCCGCCGGGTTCCAGTCCAGGAGGTTCCCCTCGGGGTCGGAGACGACCAGCCCGTCGGCCATGCTCTCGACCACCGCCCGGAGCCGGGCCAGCCCCCGCGCCGCGGCGGCCTCGGCCCGGAGCCGGTCGGTCACGTCCAGGGCCAGGACCAGCCGGGCCGGGCGGTCGGCGAACCGCAGGGCGTGGGCGGACACCTCGACGTCCCGCTCCGTCCCGTCCTTCCACCGGTGCCGCCACACTCCCCGGGACTGGAGACCGTCGCCCGCCCGCCGGACGTCCTCGAGCAGGGCCGGGACGTCCTCCCGGGGGCGGACGTCGGCCGCGGTCATGGCGAGGAACTCGTCCCGGGCGTACCCGTACCGCTCGACCGCGGCGTCGTTCACCGCCAGGAACCGTAGGGTCTCGGTGTCGTACACCCACATCGGGTGGGGGTTGGCCTCGAACAGCTCCCGGTACCGCCGCTCGCTCTCCCGGAGGGCCTCGTCGACGGCGACGCGGTCGCTCACGTCCCGGAAGTTGACCACCACCGCGCCCACGGCGGGGTCGCGGAGGAGGTTGGTGGCCCGGGCCTCCAGCCACCGGTACGACCCGTCGGCGTGCAGGCCGCGGAGCACGATCTCGGCGTACCCGCCGGCGTCGGCGAGGAGCCGCCCGAACACCGCCCGGACGCGTGCCACGTCGTCCGGGTGGATGAGTTCGAACACGTCCCGCCCGACCCGCTCGTCGGTGGGGCGGCCGAGGAGGCGGACGGACGCCGGGCTGGAGTAGACGAGTGTGCCGTCGGCGGCGACGAGGTTGGTGCCCTCGAACGAGTGGTCGATGATAGCGCGGAACCGGGCCTGCTGGCCCTTCTGGTCCTCGACGTCGGTGCAGGTGCCGACCCACCGGATCACCCGGCCCGTCTCGTCCCGCTGGGCGTTGGCGCGGGCGAGGAACCACCGGTATTCGCCGTCGTACCGGCGGAGCCGGTACTCCGTCTCGAACGGCCCGCCGGTCTCGACGGACCGGGTCCAGGCGGCCCACGTCACCGGAACGTCGTCCGGGTGGATCATTTGTTCCCACCCGGCGCCCAGGGTGGTGCCGGGGGCGAGCCCGGAGTACTCCAGGATGCGGCGGTTGTGGTACACGGCCGCCCCGCCCGGCTCGGCCAGCCACACCATGTGCGGCATGGCGTCCGCGATGTCCTCGAAGACGCGTCCGTCCCCGCCCGGCGGGATCAGTCCCGTTGCCCCACTCGTCAGCCCTGTCATCTGTCTCTCGCTCGCCCCGCCGTGGGCCGTCGCCGGGTTGTTGAAAGGAATCTGAGGACCGTACTCCTGAACTATGGGACAGATAAGCGGTGTCCAGCGCCCGGGGGCGGCCCCTTCATAGCGGCCACTTGACCGATCCCCGGCGGGGGTGGTCCTGTACCCGGTATCCGTCTCACCCTGGCTTTGCACATGCAAGTATGTTAACCACCGATTAAACATGCAACGCATTAACTTTATGTGTAGCCGATTACCAGGACCACCTTGGCGCGCGGAAGTCTGTTCGCGACGGACCCGGTGTGTCGCCGGGGCTAAGACGTGCGGGGGAGGGGGGTTACCACCGTGCCCGGCCGAACCGCGTCCCGCAGGCAAGGCATTTGTACCGCGGGCTCTCGGGGGTGATCGCACAGTTATTGGCAAAGATCCAGGGCGGGTCGCGCGGGGGCGGGACGGTTCGGACCAGCCCGTACAGGTACTCGCCCACCCGATCCGACCGGCCACTGTGGGGGCAGACGGGCTTCCCGCCCGGGGTCTGCTCGAAGTGTTCGACCGCGGGTTCATCCTCGCGTGTCGCCGTCCCCGGATCGTGGAGGACGAGGATGACCCCCCAGGTCACCATCAGCGCCGCGGCACAAGCTCCGACCCACCAGAGTCTTCGTGACATCATCAATCCTCTTGGAGTCGTGTGAAGAAGTCACCTGGGGGATAACCTCTCCCGCTCGTCTGCCGCCAGGATGCGCATTCCGCAACGGCAGTGGAACTCCCAGAGGGTCGGAACGGGATGGGCGGGCACCATGGTGATCCAGGGACGAGCTTCCCGAAGCAGCGACACCGTGACCCAATCCAGCGGCCCACTGCAGTGAGGGCACCGTTGCCGTTGAACGGCGGCGACCACCCGCCGGCGGCTACGGGCCAACACGGCCCGCACGGCGACAACCATGATCACCCAGCCGCCGATTGAGCACAGCAGCACGAAGCCGCAGAAGTCCAAAACTCGTCTCCCGAGTCCGCGGGGTGTTTAGCGATCAGCATACCAGTCACGGTCGGGCGGGAGGATTTGAAGCTGAGGTACGAACCCACTGAGGCCGTCATATTGGTCTGGGTGGCATGTCCACAGCTTGGGGTGGACATGCCACCCGGGCCATCCCCCTCATCCCTCTCCCTCATGGGTGCTTTGTCGAGGTCCTCGGTCCGGCCTCGGTCTTCACCCCGACGGGGTGGGACAGGATAGCCCAGGGCAACGCCCTGGGCGGCGGGGCGGGCCGGAAGAGGAAGGTCGATGGCTCCGGAACCCAGGGCGGTGCCCTGGGCTATCCTGTCCCAGCCTTTCAGGCTGAAATCCCAGACCCACCGATCGCTCGAGGATTTCGACAAACCGCCTCACGGAGAAAGTCGCTGGCGGGCCGCCACAGAGGGCGGCCCCTACCACGTCCTGGTCTGGTAGGGGCCGCCCTCCGTGGCGGCCCGTGCCACGCGGGCCTTTCTACAAAGCAACACGACCACCGATAGCCCGCCTCTTTCAGCCCGCCTCCATCCCGGCTACCATCGGGAAATCGACCGCACTCCCGGGGGCGACCGATGACCGAGGCGGAATGGCCGGCGTGGGAATACCCGACACCGATGCTGGGGTTCCTTCGCGGGAAGGCAAGTGACCGGAAGCTACGGCTGTTCGGTGTGGCCTGCTGTCGCCGAATCCGGCCACTGCTTACCGATAACAGCATGCAAGCGGCGGTGGAAGGTGCCGAGCAGTACGCCGACGGGCGGGTCGGTCAGGACGAGTTTGAAAATGCCGCGGCAGAGGTCGAGGCGATCGGGAACGGGCTCAGACACCAGTGTTTCGCCGAGCTGAACAACAGCGGTCGCTGCCATGCAGTGGTGGGGGAGACGGGCCAGCTCATCAACCCGGTACAAGCTACCGAGTTCGTGGCTTACCGCAAGCCGGAGCCCGAACTGGTCGCGTCCTCAGCTGCTCAGGGCGTCAGTCCCGACACCCAAACCGAGGATCGATCTGCCCAGTATGAGTTGGTCCGCTGCGTCTTCGGCAATCCCTACCGCCCCGTCTCCACCGATCGGTCCTGGCTCTCCACGACCGTTCTTTCCCTCGCCCGTCAGATGTACGAGTCGCGGGACTTCTCCCCGATGCCGATCCTGGCCGACGCCCTCCAGGATGCCGGGTGCGATGACGACGACGTGTTGAGCCACTGTCGCGGGCCGGGGCCTCATGTGCGGGGGTGTTGGGTGGTGGATCTGGTGCTGGGGAAGACGTGACCGCCCCTTGCACACGGGGCGGATCGATCGTGCTGCCGGACCAGCCCCTCTATAGGGCGTGCAGAATGAGATGGTCGAGAGTCGCTTTGGTCGCTGTCCTCACACCCGCCGCTCTCGTTGCGGCCGCGGCGCTCCTTTCCTACCCGTCTACCCAGGTCGCCGTGGATGACGGATTTCCTCCCGGCGAGTTCCGCATGATCGTCCGCGACCAAGACGGGCACCCGATCAAGGGCGCGGTCCTCCGGGTGATGCCCGCGGGTAGCCGGGAGCCGGCATTCGGCTACCCGTTCAGAAACTACACCGCCGAAAGATCGTTGGTCAGTGACGACCGGGGTCGCATTGCGGCCGTCCAGACTCGTTCCGGCTTCCAATTTGGCTGGACGGAATGGCGGCTGTTCTGGGTCATCCCGATGCAGACCGGCAAGCCGCCGGAGTACGTTTGCAGCGTGACCGCGGAGGGGTACTAACCTGCCGAGTTCAGTGTTCGTCAGGTGTTCAACTCCCCACCCGCGAAAGTCGACGAGTCCCCCCGGATAAAGGTGAAAATCGACCACGGCGCGGAAGTCGAACTCCCGGTATACGAATACTCCCTTGTACTGAGTCGCTGATGGCGGGCCGCATGTGAGGTTCCGTGGTGGTCGCCCTCCGGAGGCCATTCCCCCCGGGATCGTCGCGCCGGCAATTGAGAAAGAATCTCGCAACCCGGGCCGTACTACCTGTGACCGAAGCTGTCGCACCACCAACCGTCACACGACACCGGGTGAGGGCTTCTTCACCGGTCGGAAAGGGCCTGAGCGATGCAAGCCTACTACCGCGAGTCCGAGGCGATCAAGTCCCCGGAGGCTGTCATCAAGAGCAGCTTCTCGAGCGATAACGAGTTCAGCTTGCACAACTGGAATCGGGTCTCCAGGCTCCTCGAAGAGCACACCTTCAATCTCCCCAAGGGCGGGGCGCTGTACCTCGTCGGCGGAAAGGCGTCGCTCTACCTGGCGATGCGGGGGAAGACGGGCATCGTCGTCGACTCCAACTCGATCGGCCTCGGGGTCGCGGTATGCACGGGCATCTCGTTCAACGTGATGGGCAAGGCGGCCAGGTCGGTTTTCGGGCGGCTCAGGCCCGGTGGGCTGGGAGAGCGGAAGGAACTCAAGCAGAAAGACCTAACCTGCGTCATGGTGTACAACACGAACCTGATGCACCAGACGATGCCGGATTACACGTACCATAGGTACATCAACTCGCAGATCACGTTCGACGAGCTGGCCCGGGAGTGCTCCGATGGTCTGAAAGCGGCCGACCCGAAGATGTACGGCAAGGCGGTCGATCAAGTTCTGAGCAAGCAGGGGTAGGCTCATTGAGCCACCAGGTCCTGTTGATCGCGGCGTTTGTCCCCGATCCCGGCTTCATCGCCGCGGTATCCGGACAGAAAAGCCCGGCGGGCGGGGGGCATGAGCCCCCCGAGCGAACCGATCACTCACCGCCGCCATTCCCCTGAACTCGGGGGGCTCATGCCCCCCGCCCGCCTTTGATCACCATGAGCATCACCACCTACTCCACCGAAGTTGTCGATACCACCGCTCGCCATAGGACTCGGGCGGCACCGGGTGGAACTCCTTGCGATAGACCCGCCGAGTCCGGTTATGCGGGAGTGGCAACCAGGTCGGCGGGTCCTCCGGCCACGTTACCTCAATGATGACGAAGCCTTCATCCCCGAGCCAATATCTCCGAAACGAGATCCCGCTTTCAAACACGACATAGGGGTTGTGATTGTAATACCCCGGCGGCCCCAGGATCTCTTCGACTTCGGCCTCGCTCATCCCGTCCTGAATCCGGTCGAAATTCTCTTGGGTGATCCTCGACGGGGGGTACTGAACGGGCACGAGGACCGACGCGCCCACAAGGATGAGCAGCGCCGCCGGGATCAACCACACGAGTCGTCGCAGCCGCATTGTCTACCCCCGGACGAGTAAGGGAGTCACCCCGAGCATATCCCCACGGAGGGCGGCTTGGGAAGCCGGATCGAAACCACCGCGGAATGAACTGCTCGCCCGTGACTCTAAGTAGGTAGCCAACCATTTCCAAAGAATGCTCGGGCCGGTCACACGGCCGACCAGGTCATCGGACCGAGCCGTCCGGCTCGACTCCGGGTAGGTCCGGCGAGCCGAGCCGGACTAGCTGTGCCGCTCGGCTCGCGGCACCTACCCGAATTCAGCTGGACACCTCGACGGCCGGGGCACCCGCCCGCGGGTGCGCCGAACCGACCAAACCGACGGCGACAGATCCTTCGGATCATGTACAAGGATGACTTGGAAACATCTGGCTACGCCCGGAACGGCCAGTCGTTCCGCCGCCTCGCCCACACCAGGAAAACCACCGCCCCGACGACGAGCGTTCCGGCCCCGATCGCGATGAACAACCCGCCGGTGCTCGCGTACACGAACCCCCACCCCACCAGCGCGACGACGCACGGGAGCGGGTACAGCCACATCCGCCACGGCCGCGGCCGGTCCGGGTACCGGTTCCGCAGCAGGATCACCGCGAACACCTGGGCCACGAACTGCTCCAGGATCCGCGTCGCGATCAGGGCCGTGATGATCGTCTCCAGGCTGAAGAAGCTCCAGAACAAGACCATCCCGCCGACGAGCAACAGCGCCCGGTGCGGGATCCGGTGCCGCGGGTGGACCGCCCCGAACCAGCGGAAGAAATGCCCGTTCCGGGCCGCCGCGAACGGCACCCGCGAATACCCCAGCGCCCCGGAAAAAGCCGAGGCGAAACAGCTCCCGATCAGACACACGGTCACGGCCGCCGCCGCCCACGGGCCGCGGACCCGCCCCATGAACTCGGCGGTCAGGTTGTCCTTCGCCGCCGCCGCCTCCCGCCACGGCACGACCCCGGTGATCGCCAGCTGCACGAGCGTGAAGAGTATCACCACGGCGACCGAGCTGACGAGGATCGAGCGCGGGATCGTCCGCGCCGGGTCGCGGACCTCGCCCCCCAGGTAGCACACGTTGTAGTAGCCGAGGTACGAGTAGATCGCGAGGCCCATCCCGGCCCCGAGCGCGAGCCCGAAGTGCTCCGGCTGCTCGTCGGCCGCCGAGGGCAGCTCGAACGCCAGCGCCGGGTCGAAGCGGGCTGCCCCTTCGAGCAGGACCCAGCCGATCACGCCGAGCACGCCGACGAGGAAGACCACGCTCAGCCGGCCGAGTGTGGCGACCTCCCGGTAGAGGAGGACGAGGATCAGCACGCCGAGCCCGAACCCGAGGATCCGCGCCGGGCCGATCGCGGCCCCGAGCTTGTGCTCGTCGGACAGCGCGACCTCGAACTGCCGCGTGTGGGCCGCGTCGAACGCCTTGAACTCGGGGCTCAGGCCAGTCGAGAACTGGGCCGCCGCGACCAGCCCGGACCCGACTTCGAGCGGCCCGCTGATGAGGATCTGCCAGACGAACAGGAAGGCCATCAGCCGGCCCCACGTCGACCGGCCGTAGCACTCCAGCAGGAAGTGGTACGACCCGCCGGCCGCCGGCAGGGCGGCGCCGAGTTCGCCCCAGATCATGCTGTCGAACAGGATCAGGACGCCGGCCACCAGCCAGGCGAGCAGGGCGTACGCCCCGGGCAGCACGCCCAGGATCAGCGGGATCGTGGCGAACACCCCGGCCCCGACGATCTGGGTGACGTTCACCGCCGTCGCTTCCCAGAACCCGAGCCCCCGGGCGAGCGGGTGAGCGTCGGGCGGCGGGGATTTAGCCATGAGCTTGCTTTGTTGAAGGGCTCGGGCCGCCACGGATACATGTACCCGTTGAGGCGGTCACATTTTCTGCGGCGGCGTGACCCGCGAGCACCGACACATTTTCTGCGGCGGCGTGACCCGCGAGCACCGAGCCGACCGGCTCGACTCCGGGTAGGTCCGGCGCGACCCGCGAGCACCGAGCCGGACTGCCTGCGCCGCCGGGGTACCCGCTCGCGGGTCGCGCGGCACCTACCCCGATCGAGCCGGACGGCTCAACTCCGGGTCGATCCGGCGCGACCCGCGAGCGGGTACCCCGGCCGGACTGGTGGCAAGGCCGCACGGGTTATCACTCGAACACCAGGGTGCCGAACTTCGCGAACTCGTGGAAGCTCGGCCCGACCCGGGCCCAGTCCCAGCTCGTCGTCTTCCCGTCGTCGTAGTCCATCCGGTAGAAGTTCGCCCGCCAGCGGGTGCCAGGCTTCGGCGGGACGTTCCGGAGCGGAGTGAGCAGCTCATAGGGGATGAACACCTCCGCCTTCCACCCCGTCACCTCCCCGCCGGACTTCACCTCCCCGCCGACGGCCGATGTCGCCTTGCGGGTCTTCCGCCCGCCCTCGTAGTGCCACGGCAGCCAGCCCAGGAACTTCCCCTCCAGGTTCGGCACCACGATCGGCAGTTCCTTGTTCAGCGGCGAGATCTCGTACTCGAAGTAGATCGGGTCGCGCTCGTCCGGCCAGAGGAAGACCTCGAACACGTCCTCCAGCCACAGGTTCTCGAAGTCCTGCTTGATCGTGGCCGTGAGCTTCCTGTCCGTCGCGTCCATCAGGACGTACAGCCCCTTCTTCGAGTACAGCGTCTTCACCCGCGTCTCGTAGGGGTGGGGGCCGCCCGCCCGCTTGCTCAGCGGTTCCCAGCCGGCCTTCTTCCAGGCCTCGGCCGAGCCGTCGCCCGTGACCTCGAAATCCTCCGTCGGGCGGACGCGGAGTTCCCGCGCGGCCCCCGGCCCGGCCGCGTCGGGCTTCAGGCCGTACAGCACCCGCTCGGCGTTCTTGCGGTAGACCTTGTCGAGGACCTCCGGCGGCAGGTAGATGCCGTAGATGTTCCAGAACCCCTGGCGGTGGTGGCTGGCCGAACAGTCGAAGTATTCGTCGTCCGTTTCCAGGAACCGGTAGTAGATGCGGAAGGCGTCGCGGCGCGGGGTGGTGTCGGTCCCGAACATGATCCGGTCCTGGTATTTCAGGAAGAACCGGCGGGCCGCGTACGGCTGCCGCCCGAGTTCCGAGATCCGGGCGTCGATGTCGACGTACATGTTCGGGTACTTGTCCAGCGCGTCCGCGACCGCGGCGAGGTCCTCGGCGTTGTTCCCGAAGTGGGTGTTGACGAACGTCGTCTTCGGGTGCCGGGCGATCACCCGGAGCAGCTGGTCGAGCAGGTCTTGCCGCTTCGGGAACTTCTCCCCGGCGAAGAGCCAGCCGGGGTTGGAATTGAGTTCGTGCCACCGTTCGTTGAACCGGTCGAGCGGGGTGAAGAACGCGGCCGGGTCGGCGACGTGGATGACGACCGGGCGGTTGTGCGTCGCGCACGCGGCCCAGACGGGGTCGAGCTTGGGGTCGTCGACGGCGAGCAGGGTGCCGTCCTTGTGGCGGACGTGCAGGCCGAGGGTCTTGTGGAACTTGAGCCCCTTGGCCCCGGCCTTGAAGCCGTCTTCGAGCCGTTTCGCCTCGCGGGCGCTCCAGCCCGGGTCGTCGAGCCCGTCGAAGTTGACGAGGGCGAAGGTGAGGAACCGGCCGGGGTGGGCCTCGTCGAGGGCCGCGAGGGTTTCCTTGAGCCGGTCGCCCCACCCGCCGTCGAGGTTCACGACGGTGCGGACGCCGGCCTCGTCCATTTCGGTGAGGTACCGCCGCACGACCTCCGGCCGCAGCCGGTCCTTGCCCCCGCCGAGGTGGTTGTGGACGTCCACGACCGGGTACAGCGGCTTCTCGACGACGGTGGTCTTCGCGACCATCATCGACTTCGGTTCCCAGTCGCGGAGCTTCAATTCGCGGATGTCGGCGGGGTCAGCGGCCCCGCCGACCCCGTGGGTGGGGACGAACACGGCGGCGGTCGCGAGGACGGCGGTCGCGGCCAGCAGAACGGGTCCGCGGGACATGGTGGGTTCTCCGGGTGCGAGCCGCGGGGACGAGTTTGGGCGGCGGCCCTATGGGTAACAGATCGTTGTGCGGAGGGCAAAGCAAATCCCCGCGTGTCGACGGATGCACGGATGCTTTGTCGAAATCCTCGGTGGGGTGTGGGTGTGGTTTTCACCCCAACGGGGTGGGAGCGCATAGCCCAGGGCACCGCCCTGGGCGGCGAACGCGATTGCAGGAACGTCCCGTCCGCCCGAATGGCGTTCCCCCGCCCAGGGCGGTGCCCTGGGCTATGCGCTCCCAGCCTTTCAGGCTGAAATCCTCAAAACGCCAGGTTCTCGGGGATTTCGACAAAGCACCCGACGGATAAACGGCTATTGTGCTCCGTCGCGCTGGCGGCGATCAACTTTTGATTGTAATCTTGGGTCGCTGCCGACCCGCCTGCCCTGCTCGGCGCGCTCCGGCCGGACCCGCAACCCCGAAACCGAGACTTCCCGTATGACCATCGGATGGATCACCGACCCGCCGATCTCTCTGGCCGGCAGCAAAGAAGAGGCGGTTCTCGCCCTCAGAACGCTCAAGGCGAACATGAAGGATTGGACGGCGCCGCCGATACCAGGCCGGCCAGGCCGGGACGCGGATTTCGAGGAGGCGGCCTGGGACGTCTGGCCCGCCGAGCGGAGGGCGTGGAACGCGCGCCGCGCCGAGAGCCGCGGGCTGATCGTCGACATGATCGAGGAACTCGGCGACGATGACGTCTGGGTGTACCGCATCGGCGGGGCCCCGATCGGCGTCATGATCATCTACGGGTGCGCCGGCTACCTGCACATCGAATACCTGGTCACGCACGTGGGCTCGAAGGACTGCGGCGGGGTGCTGATTCAGAAGGCGGTGACCCTGTCCGTGGCCGCCGGCTTCCACGGCCGGGTGCGGCTGTTCGCCGGCAACGAAAACGCCGCGAGCATGTACGCGCACATGGGCTTTGTGGAGAAGGATGAGGGGGTCGACAACATGGAACTGGTCCCGGCGAACCAGCCGGCGAAGTGGCAGCCCACCGCCACCGGCTACTGCTACATCCCCTACCTGGGTGGCGGCTGGGCCAGCTGATCGACACCGACCTGTCGATCCCCACCCAGGCGGACAAGGTGTTCCGCCTCATCGGCCACGGCTAAAGGTCTTCCGCACCCCTCACGACGAGAAGTCACGGCCGGGGCGGGGAGAAATAGAGCGGCCGGCCCGAGACTCGGGCCGGCCGCTGCCGTTGCCGCGCATTGCCTCGGTCGGTCCGGCTACCAGGGAAAGTATCCGCCGGAGTAGACGGGCCCGCCGAAGCCGCCGTAGTAGCTGCCGTATCCGGAATACCCGCCGTACCCCGGGTAACCCCCGAACCCGCCGGGGTAGCCGCCGTACCCGCCCGGGAACCCGTTATAGCTTTTGGTCGGGCCGTAGGGGGTGTAGCTATAGCTGCGGACCCCGCCCCACGGGGTGACCGTGTGGTTGTGCGGCATCAGGTCGTGCGGGCCGTTCCCGTACCAGGTGACCGGGCCGTAGGGGGTGTACGTCTTGTGCCAGTGCGGCTGGACGTCGTGCGGGCCGTTCCCGTAGTACCCCCCGCCCGGGGGGTGGGCCGAGGCGGCCGTCGCCAAAGACATTGTCAGGCCAATTGAAACGGCGGCGGCGAGGATGACTGATCTCATGGGAGTCACTCTGAGGTGTGTACGGGGGGTTACCCGCGTGCCGGCGGTACAGCCCCCGATTTACGAGCGCGCCCGTCTGTACGGCTTGCGCGCGATTTTCCACGCCGTGAGCCCGCACACCTCTGCGTACCGCCTTGGTCCTATCGGGGCGCCGTCCGTGGCGGCCCGCCAGCGACCCAGGGTTTCAACCGAGCAATCCCCCCGCCGAACCGACCGGCTCCCGGCGGCGCAAGCGGTAGTGGAGGTGCAAGCACTGCAACCCCCAGAGCGACATCGTGTGATCCGCCCGGACGACGCCTTTCCCGGCCGGGTAGACGCGGATCCGCTCCCGGAAGCTCCTCACGTACCGGGCCCGGACGCCGCCGGGGCCGTGGACGACGAGGTAGAACCCGGGGTCGCCGAACCGCCGGCCCGCGGAGGCCAGCACGAGCGAGCCGTCCGGCTCGGCGTGGGGGCGGAGGATCACGACGGCATTCCCGTTGGGGAGGGGGAACACGGTCTTGACGCAGGGGCCGGCGGCCCCGGGCATGGCGGCCACCGAGTAGCTGCCGACATAGACGATCCCCCCGGTCTTCACGAGCGTCCGGACCCAGGCGTTCGCCCGGACCTGGCCGGAGGCCGGGTCGGCCACCTCGATTACCTCGCTGGTCATCCCCCAGCTCGCGTCCAGCGGGTCGAGGGGCAGGTTGAGCTGCCCCAGCCGGCGGCTGAAGAGGGCGGTTACGAGGGACGCGAACGGCCGGAACAACCCGCTCCACTCGGACCAGACGTCGGGGTCGAAGTCGGCCGCCCGCTCGTAGAACTCGCCGACCGCGGGATCGACCGCGGCCGGGTCGAAGCCGCCCCCGGCCAGGGCCGCGAATGAGGGGAGCAGGCCCTTCCCGGAGCGGTGCCGCGTCACCCGCAACCCCGCCGCCGCCGCCCACCGGTCGAAGTAGTCGGCCCCGATCCCGCGGGTGGACCCGACCGGGCCGTCGAGCCACGGGTGCTCGGCCAGGTCAACGCGGCGGCCGGTCGCCTGGACCCACTTCTGGGTCGCCCAGTCGACCGAGTTGCCGCGGCTCTCTCCCAGCCACATCCTTGCCCCCATGCTGCGATACCTTTGCACGACGGGTATTAGTCCGGCCATCGCGGCCGGCCGGGCGGCTCGCCCCTACAGAGTAACCGCAATCGCCGCGACCCGATTGACACCACATCCGCATTCGGCGGGAAGTCGATCGAAGGGGTTTGCCTCTATTACACGAACCCGATACCGCGGTCGCATTGGTCTGGGTGGCATGTCCACCGCTTTGGGTGGACATGGCTGGGATTCGCCGGGCGAATGCGCATCAGGATCTGGTTTCCGGGGCGCAGCCATGTCCACGCAGAGCCGTGGACATGGCTGCGCGTGGTCGGGCGAATACCCGGACAGAAGAGCCCGGCGAGCGGGGGGCGTGAGCCCCCCGAGCGAACCGATTACTCACCGACGCCGTTCACCTGAACTCGGGGGGCTCA
>JAQGHQ010000090.1 GCA_028288765.1 Gemmataceae bacterium
AGAGCCCCCAGAACCGATACACCGCCCCGGCCGCCGTGTTACCCTGTAACGGGGATGTAACTCCCGCCCCCGGTTCCCGTCCCCCGTATCCGAACAAGCGTCTATAAGTGAGCACAGTGGGCGGCCGCGCGCCGCTCCGCCTTTCCCGGGTCGAGGTCAGTCCCCATGAAACGGTCGAACCGCCTTCTGGGCCTCTCGGTGGCGATCGGCTGCGTCGCCGCGGGGGTCGCCGTCATGCTCGCCGCGCAGCCGCCTCGCCCCGAGCAGTGGAAGAAGGTCGACGAGGCCGTCCAGAAGGGCCTGCCGAAAACCGCGATCAAGGAGATCGAGCCGATCATCGAATCCGCCCTCAAGGACAAGGCGTACCCCGAGGCGATCAAGGCGGTCTGCAAGAAGATCGTCCTCGAAGCCAACATTGAGGGGACCAAGCCCGAGGAGAAAATCACCCGGATGCAGGCGGCCATCGCCACCATGCCCGCCGAGATGCACCCGGTCATGCACGCCGTCCTCGGCCACTGGTACTTCCACTACTTCCAGCAGAACCGGTGGCGGATCGCCCGCCGCAGCTCCGCCGGCGAGACCACCGGGAATGACGTCACCACCTGGGACGTCCCCCGCATCATCGCCGAGGTCGACAGGCAGTTCGACACCGCCCTCGCGCACGAGAAGGAGCTGAAGGCCATCCCGGTCGGCGACTACGACGCCCTGCTCGACAAGGGCTCCGTCCCGGACAAGTTCCGGCCCACCCTCTTCGACTTCCTCGCGTTCGACGCCCTCAGTTTCTACGCGATCGGCGACCAGGCCGCCGGCCCCAAGACCGAGGACGCCTTCGAGCTCACCGCCGACTCCCCGGCCTTCGCCCCGGTCGACGAGTTCCTGAAGTGGCAGCCGAACACCACCGACGGCGCCTCCCGCACCCTGAAAGGCGTCCGGCTGTACCAGAAGCTGCTCGACTTCCATAAAGCCGACGCCGACAAGTCCGCCCTGCTCGACACCGACCTGCACCGCCTCCGGTTCGGGTACAACAAGGCCGTCGGCGAGGGGAAGAACGAGGCCTACGTCGCCGCCCTCACGCGCTTCGTGGACGCGAACAAGGACCACGAGCTCGCCGCCATGGCCCGCTACCAGTGGGCCGAGGTGCTGAAGACCGAGAACGAGCTGGTGAAGGCCCGCGGGATCGCCCTCGCCGGCGCGACCGGGTTCCCCGACAGCCCCGGCGGGAAGCTCTGCCACAACCTCGTGCAGCAGATCGAGGCGAAGACCTCGAACGTCGCCACCGAGCGGGTGTGGGCCGACCCGCTGCCCCAGATCCGCGTGAGCTACGCGAACCTCTCCAAGGTCTACTTCCGGCTCGTGAAGACGGACTACGTCGACCGGCTGAAGCGGCAGCGGTGGCGGCCGGAACAGCTCGACCCGGGCGAGCAGCAAGCCCTCCTCAAGCAGGACCCGGTCCTGGAGTTCAGCCGCGACCTCCCACCGACCACGGACTACCGGCCGCGGACCGAGTCCGTCCCCGCCCCGAAGGGCGTCGCCCCCGGGTTCTACTACCTGATCGCCAGCCACGCCGCCGACTTCGGCGCGGGCAACAACGTCGTCACCTACACCGACGTTTGGGTGTCCGACCTCGCCGTCGTCAACCGGTACGACCACGGCACCCTCCGGGTCGAGGGGTTCGTCCTCACCGGCATGGGCGGCGAGCCGGTCGAGGGGGCGAAGGTCCAGGTCTGGTTCCGGTCCAACAACGGCGGCGGGTGGGCCCCGGGCGACACCGCGACCACCGACAAGAACGGCATGTACGCCCTCACCGGGCGGGCGCAGCACGCCCACCTCGTACTCGCCACCCACAAGGACCAGGCCCTCGCGTCTGCCCACGACACCTACCTGTACCAGCAGGACCTCACGCCGAAGCCCCAGGAGCAGACGGTCTTCTTCACCGACCGGGCACTGTACCGGCCGGGTCAGACGATCCAGTTCAAGGGCGTCTGCGTCCGCTACGACCAGGCCAAGGATAATTACGAGACGATCGCGAACCGCGAGGTCACAGTCGTGTTCAACGACGTGAACGGGAAGGAGATCGCCCGGCACCAGGCCCGGACGAACGACTACGGGTCGTTCGCCGCGAGCTTCACCGCCCCCCGCGACCGCCTCACCGGGCGGATGTACATCCACGTCCCGGCCGGCCCGCCCGGCGGCACGAACGTCTCGGTCGAGGAGTACAAGCGGCCGAAGTTCACGGTCGCGGTCGAGGCCCCGAAGGACCCGGCGAAGCTGAACGCCGAGGTGAAGGTGCCGGGCAAGGCGACCGCGTACACCGGGGTCCCGATCGGCGGGGCCAAGGTCACGTACCGGGTGGTCCGCGAGGTTCGCTACCCGGCGTGGTTCTTCGAGTACTGCTGGTGGCGGCCGGTCCCGCAGAAGCCGGCCCAGGAAATCGCCCACGGTGTCCTCACCACCGAGGCCGACGGGTCGTTCACCGTCGCGTTCCTCGCGAAGCCCGACCCGACCGTCCCCGAGAAGGACGAGCCGGCGTTCCGGTATACCGTGACCGCGGACGTGACCGACACCACCGGCGAGACCCGGACCGGGACGAAGTCCGTCGAGGTCGGGTATGCTGCCCTGCGGGCGACCGTGGCCGCGGCCGAGTGGCAGACGCCCGACAAGGACGTGAAATTCAGCATCTCCACCACCACACTCGACGGCCTCGGCCAGGAGGCGAAGGGGACGCTGAAGGTGTACCACCTGAAGCAGCCGGAAACCGTGGTCCGGCCGGAGATCCTGGAGCGCCGGTTCGACTTCCCCGCCGCGACGGAGCCGAAACCGGACCCGGCCAGGCCGGTGAGCTGGGAACTCGGCGAGGTGGCCTACAGTGCGGACTTCACCACCGACGGGAAGGGCAAGACCGAGCTCGCCGCGAAGCTCCCGGCCGGGATTTATCGGGCGGTGGTCGAATCGAAGGACAAGTTCGGCAAGACGGTCACCGGCAAGGCGCAGCTGCTGGTGCTGAACCCGGCGGTCGATCGGCTGAACGTCAAGGTGGCGAACGTCGTGTCGGCGCCCGACTGGAAGGTCGAGCCGGGCGCCGAGTTCACGCTGTTCTGGGGCACCGGGTACGACGCCGGCCGGGCGTTCCTGGAGGTCGAGCACCGCGGGAAGATCACCCAGGCGTTCTGGACCGAGCCCGGGAAGACGCAGGCCACCCTAAAGGTTCCGGTGACGGAGGCGATGCGCGGCGGGTTCACCGTCCGGGCCACCTTCGTCCACGAGAACCGGGCGTACCTGACGAGCCGGCACGTCGACGTGCCGTGGACGAACAAGGAGTTCACGGTCAAGTGGGAGACGTTCCGGTCGAAGCTGGAGCCTGGGAAGAAGGAGACGTTCACCGCCGTGGTCACCGGCCCGGACGCCAGGCGGGCGGTCGCCGAGATGGTCGCCGCCGTGTACGACCAGTCGCTCGACGCCTACCTGCCGCACGACTGGCTCCACCGGTTCGGCGTGTTCCGGCAGGATTACTCGCAGCTGAATTCGCAGTTCGAGAACATCGGCCATTGGTTCAACTATCTGCACGGGCAGTGGCCGGCGAACTACAAGCACGTGGACCTACACTACCGCGGCCTGCCCGGCGACCTGACCCAGAATTACATGCGATACGAGTACTTCGGGAAGGGCGGCGGCCAGGGCGGGTTCGAGTACGGGTACGCGGAAGGCCACACCCGGCTCCGCGGGGCCGAGCAGCAAGGCCGGAACATGGCCCTCGACTTCGCGCCCGCAGCCCCGGGGATGGCCGGGGCCATGAAGCGGGACGGCAAGTTCGCCGCCGAGGCGGAGGCCACGAAGGCGCTCAATGGGGCGGCGGCCATAGGCCCGGTCGACAGCCCCGGCCCGGACCTGAATAACGTGACCGCCCGGAAGAACCTGAACGAGACGGCGTTCTTCTTCCCCCATCTGGTGTCCGACGCCGAGGGCGTGGTCCGGATGGAGTTCACCATGCCCGAGGCCCTGACCAAGTGGAAGTTCCTCGGGTTCGCTCACGACAAGGAACTGCGGAGCGGGTTCCTCACCGACGAGATCGTCACCGCCAAGGACCTCATGGCCCAACCGAACCCGCCCCGGTTCCTCCGCGAGGGCGACGTCCTCGAATTCCCGGTCAAGGTCTCCAACCAGTCGGCCACCCGTCAGAAGGGCACCGTCCGGCTCGCCGTCCGCGACGCCCGGACCGACGCCCCGCTCGACGCCGCCCTCGGGCTCACCGCCCCGGACCAGGCGTTCGACCTCCCGGCCGGTGAGTCGAAGACGTTCGCCTGGCGGCTGACCGTCCCCGAGGGCGTCGGCCCGCTCGCCTACAAGGCCGTCGCCGCCAGCGACCGTCTCTCCGACGGGGAGGAGGGCGTCCTCCCCGTCCTCTCGAAGAAGGTCCTGGTCACCGAGTCCCTGGCCCTCCCGATCCGGAACGCCGGGACGAAGGATTTCGACTTCGTCAAGCTCCGCCAGTCGGCCGGGTCGGAGACGATTCGGAACCAGTCGTACACGGTGCAGATGGTGTCCCAGCCGGCCTGGTACGCGGTCCTGGCCCTCCCGTACCTGATGGAGTTCCCGCACGAGTGTACCGAGCAGACGTTCAACCGCCTGTACGCCAACGGCCTGGCCCGGCACATCGGCAACAGTGACCCGAAGATCCGCAAGATCTTCGACCTGTGGAAGGGGACCCCGACCCTCGACAGCCCGCTCGAGAAGAACCAGGACCTCAAGGCCGTCCTCCTCGACGAGACCCCGTGGGTCCGGCAGGCGGTGAAGGAGGGCCAGGCCCGGAAGAACGTCGGCATCCTGTTCGACGACAACCGGCTCACCGACGAGACGACCCGGCTGACCCGGACGATGGCCGAGCTCCAGCACCCCGACGGGATGTGGCCGTGGTTCCCGGGCGGCCGGCCGAACGAGTACGTCACCCTGTACATCACCACCGGGTACGGCCGGCTCCGCCACCTCGGGGTGAAGATCGACCCGGCCCCGGCGGTCAAGGCGACGGCCAAGCTCGACGCCTGGGCCGACGAGAAGTACCGGTGGATCCTGGCCCACGCCAAGCCGGACGACAACCACCTGTCCCCGACCATCGCCCTGTACCTGTACGGGCGGAGCTTCTTCCTCCCCGACCGGGCCATCGCCAACGAACACCGTCAGGCGGTCGACTACTGGCTCGGTCAATCGAAGAAATACTGGTTGCAACTGGCCAACCGCCAGTCCCAGGGTCACCTGGCCCTGGCCCTCAAGCGGTTCGGGGACAAAGAGACCCCGGCGGCGATCATGGCGTCGGTCAAGGAGCGGTCCGTCTCGAACGAGGAGATGGGGATGTTCTGGCGGGACCTGGAACTCCAGCAGTGGTGGTTCCACGCCCCGATCGAGACCCAGGCCCTGATGATCGAGGCGTTCGACGAGGTGGCCAACGACGCCAAGGCGGTCGAGGACTGCAAGGTCTGGCTGATCAAGCAGAAGCAGACCCAGGACTGGAAGACGACCAAGGCCACCGCCGACGCGATCTACGCCCTGCTCCTGCGGGGCGAGGGGCTGCTGAAGTCGGACGCGCTGGTCGAGGTGTCGGTCGGGAACCAGAAGATCGTGCCGGAGAAGGTGGAGGCCGGGACCGGGTTCTACGAGCACAAGTTCCTGCGGACGGAGGTGAACCCGTCCTTGGCGGCGATCACCCTGAAGAAGACGGACCCGGGGGTGAGCTGGGGGAGCGTCCACTGGCAGTACCTGGAGGACCTCGACAAGGTGTCCGCGGCCGACGGGAACCCGCTGAAGGTCGAGAAGCGGCTGTTCAGGCGGTCGCTCACCAAGGCCGGGCCGGTGATCGACCCGTTCAAGGGGGACCCGCTGGCGGTCGGGGACGAGGTGGTGGTGCGGGTGGTGCTGCGGACCGACCGGGACCTGGAGTACGTCCACCTGAAGGACCACCGGGGGAGCGGGACGGAGCCGGTGACCGTGCTGTCGCGGTACAAGTTCCAGGACGGGCTGGGGTACTACGAGTCGACGAAGGACACGGCGACGCACTTCTTCATCGACTACCTGCCGAAGGGGAACTACGTGTTCGAGTACGCGGTCCGGGTCCAGCACCGGGGCCGGTACCCGACCGGGTTCGCGAGCTTGCAGTGCATGTACGCCCCGGAGTTCAACAGCCACTCCGAGAACATCAACCTCGAAGTGAAGTGAGGCGCGAGCCCTGGTTTCCAGCCTGAAGGGCTGGGACAGGATAGCCCAGGGCAACGCCCTGGGTTCGCGAACAAACGACCCTCCAGCCTGACGTGCAGGGAGGGTGCCTCCCCGGGCCGACAGGCCGCCCAGGGCGTTGCCCTGGGCATCCTGTCCCAGCCCTTCAGGCTGAAAACCCTGGCCACCTACCCGGCTGCCAATCAAGGGTTCGACAAGACTCTTTGGTGACGTGCAGGGAGGGTGCCTCCCCGGGCCGACCGGCCGCCCAGGGCGTTGCCCTGGGCTATCCTGTCCCAGCCCATCAGGCTGAAAACCCTGGCCACCTACCCGGCTGCCAATCAAGGGGTTCGACAAAGCTCTTTGGTGACCCCCGCCCATTATCCCTTCGCCTTCGGGCCCGGCGCGACGGCGGGGAACTCGACCACGGCGGTCGACCCGTCCGACAGCGGGATCACCACCCGCGAGTCGCCGACCGGGACGCCCGCGGCGGCCGGGACGGCACCCGGCAGACCCACCTCGCGGGTGAGCGTCGGGCGGCCGGTTTCGGCGTCCAGCACCGAGACCCGCCCGGACAGATCCGTCACCAGCCACCGGCCGTCGCCCATCGGGTGCGGCAAGCCGACGATCGACCGCCCCACGTCGTCGCCGGCCGGGGTGACCCACCGCAGCTCGTTCGAGTCCACGTCCAGGCACACCACCTGCTTCCCGTCCACCACGTAAACCACCAGCTGCCGGCCGGCCGGGTCGGTCTGCACCGCGAAGCCTGAAGACGCCTTGCCGCCCGGCAGCGACACCGTCCGCCCCGGGACCCACCGCCGGACCGCCGTCTCGGCCCGCTCCTGCCCGTACAGCCACACACTACCCGTCACGTCGGCCACCAGGAACTGCGCGGGCCGGCCGCCCGCCGCGGGCAGCACCAGCGGCGGGCCGGCGATCCGCTCCCGGACCTCCCACCGCGCGTCGCCGTCCACCCAGGCCCCGTCGGCCGGCCACCCCCAGCGCTTGAGGCCCCGGCCGCCGTCGGACGTGAGGAACGTGTCGTCGGCCAGCGGGGTCACGAAGCACTCCGGGTCCTGGGTCCGGCGGTCGGCCAACCACTTCGGCCCGGGGGCCAGCGCGTCCGGCTTCAGCCGGCCGTCGCCGAGCACCAGCCGGTGGACGAACCCGTCGGCCGCCGGCAGGAGGAGGGAGCCGTTCATCACCACGGGCGGGCCGGCGAGGGGGGCGGGCGCGTTGACCGTGCCGGTGTGATCGACCTTCCCCCCGGCCATCCGCCGGATCAACCACTTCGCCGCGGCCGCGGGCCCGATCGGGGTGATCGCGAACACCGTCTTCCCGTCGGCCGACGTCACCACCCGCGTCGGCCCCGAGACGCCGTCCGGGGGCGCGGCGACAACCCAGTCCGGGGCAGCCTTCGTCGTGACCCGCGGGATCGCGACCCCCGCGGCCGGGATCGCGACCGCCCCGCCGTCCTCGTCCACGAGCATCACCCCGGCCTCGGTCCGGATCGCCGTCTTGATGGGGATGACGCCGAGCTGCCGCTGCCACCGCGGCTCGCCGTCTTCCAGCCGCACCGCCACCGCCCGGTACCCGGCCGAGTTCGTCGACCGGACGACGAAACACGCCGCGTCGCGGCGGGGGGTCAGCTGCGCGGGCTGCGTCGGCTCCCCGACCGCCAGCCCGGCCGCCACCGGCACCAGGGCGAGCCCGCGTTCCGGGAGCAGCGTGAGTCTGAACTTCTGGAGCGCGCCGCCGGCCAGCACCCAGAACGCCCCTTCCTCCGCCGGCACGACCAGCCCGCGGACCGGCCGGCCGTCGGGCGGGGCCGGCAGGTCCGGGTACGGGAGCGGGAAGACGGCGCTATCCTTGTTCCCGGGCTGGTTGATGCCGAACAGCCGGAACTGGCCGGCGTCGGTAACGGTCGCGAACCGCTCGCCGTCCGAGACCGGCGGGAACCAGCTCCACCCGGGCAGCGGCAGGTCGGCCGCCGGGACGATCGGCTCGATCACGGGCGGGGCGTCGGCCGCCCCCGGCGGGACCGCCGGCGGGAGCGGGAAGGCGCGGAGCTTCATCGCCGTCGGCCCGTCGGCCTGCGCCAGCACGAGCCACCGCGGGGCGGGGGCGTCGCCCGGCGGGCCGAGGATCACGGGCGGGGTGCGGAGGGTGCCGGCCGGGTGCTCGGTCGGGATCACCCGGGCGCACCGCGGGGCGCCGCCCTCGTCGCCCGCGTCCACGTCGAACACGAACACGCGGCGGGACTCGGCGGCGATATAGAGCTGGGTCGTCCCGGCCCGCGCGACCACGGACCCGACCGGCTGGCCGATGGTGATCCGCCCGACCCGGATGCCGGACGTGAGGTCGAATACGAACACCGTGCCGGCCGGGTCGCGGGTCGGAACGAACACCCGCGCCCCGCTCACCGCGACCGGCCCGGCCGCCGGGAACGGGAGCGGCTGGGACCACACCGGGCGGCCGGCCCGGAGGGTATACCCGGACACCGCCGGTTTCCCCGCGACGTTCGACGTCACCACCGCGAGGTCGGTCGGCCCCTCCGCCAGTTCGGCCCGGGCGACGGCCGGCAGGTCGAACACGTCCGGCCCGACCCGGGCCGCCCAGAGCTGGTCGCCGGTGTCCTCGTCGAGGGCGTAGAGCACCCCGCGGGCGACGGCCAGGAACACCGCGGACGGCTCGCCCCCGAGCGCCTCCCGGACGGCGGGCCGGGTCGGGCCGACCGGGGTGACGAACAGGAACGACGCGGCCCCCGGGGGGGGCAGCGGTTGCGGGGCCGCCGGGTCGCGGTCGTACCGCACCCGCCGGAGGAAATCGCCCTCGGCCCGCCGGATCAGCTCCCTCGCCTCGGGGTCGTCCGCCCACCCCTTCGCGGCGAGGAAGGTCTTGGCCTCCTCGATCGCCGGGTCGGTCGGGGACTTCAGGATCACCCCGACCTGGGCGAGGGTCGCGAGCCGGTCCCGTTCGCGGTCGATGTCGACCTTGACCGTCTCGAACCGCTTCCCGAGCTCGTCCAGCGGCTTGTCCTCCTTCGTCCGGAACGGCCCGAGCAGCGGAACGAAGTCCCGCCCGGCGGCGAGCGTCTCCTCGGCCAGCCGGAGCTCGTCCGCCTTCGTCCGGTCGCCCTGGTACGCCTTGACCCGGTCCGCGGCGTAATCGGCCACGTCGTCAATGACCTTCTTCCCGGCGTCGAGTACGTCGTGCCCGTAGGCGTCGGTCTTGACGAACGGGGACTCCTTGTGGGTGTCGATGAAGGCCCGGAGCTTGTCGATCGCCGGCCGCGGGTTCTCGCGGTTCGTCACCGACCGGACGACGACCTGGACCGCCGACAAGTCGGCGAAGAACCGGTACTTCTCGGCGTCCGCGCTGTCGGGGTAGTCGGCGGCGAGCTTGTCGAACGCCTTCCCCGAGGGGCCGTACTCGTTGCGCTTGTATTGCTCCATCGCGTCCTGGGCGAACTGCGCCTCGGTCCGGACCTGGACCCGCAGTAGGAAGAGCACGGTGGCCCCGGCCACGAGCAGGAGCACGACGGTCAACCCGATGAGGATGACCGGCCCGCGGTGCTTCCGCTTCTTCCGCCGGCGCAGGACCGGCAGGTCTTCGGTGGCGGATTCGGCCCGCACGGGTTTGCGCTCCCGGCCGGCCGGCTTGGGCGGCGGCAGCTCCGCGCCGGGCTTCCACACGAGCTCCCGGGCCGGCGGCGGGGCGGAAATCACCACCGCCTCGACGACCTCGGGCTCCGGCGGGGCGACCGGGGCGACCGGAACGGCGTCGACGACCTGGGGTTCGTCCGGGAGGGCGTCGAACACCTCGGGTTCATCGGCCGGCGGAGGCAGGGCTTTCGGGGCGGCGGACCCGTTCGACACGGCCTCGGCTTCGACGAGTGGAAGGAAATCGCCCACGGAGCCGGAGGTGTACACCGGGCGCGGGGCGTCGACGCGGGGCGTGGCCGGGGCGTTGGCCGCGGGCGGGGTCGGGAGGGTCTCCGTCGCGGGCGCAGGTGCGGGTTGCGGAGGGGCCACCGGTTTGACCACGAACGCCTGGCGACAGTCCAGGTTCGGACACCGCATCGCCTTGCCGACGAGGTCCGGACGGAGGTTGAACCGCGTTTCGCAGTGGGGGCACTCGGCAACAATCGACACAGCGGCCCCCCGGGCTCGGGAAATGAGTGGTGACCTGGGTGCGGACGAACTCCCTGACCATTCTAGATGCCAGACGGGCGGGATGTGAACCACGTTTGCGCGACGGAAATGCGACACGGGCGGCCCGGCCGCCCGTGCGCTATCCCTAGCCTTCCTATCTTCTTGCATTACCGGCGGAACTGGACGGATGTCATGGGCGGGGGCGGGCTGGTCACGCCGCCCGGGGGCACCGGTGGATGATCGACCGTCATCAGGATCAGGATCTCGGCGGCCCCGACGCCCGACATCTTGAACGCCGCCCCGCGGACGACCAGCGTGCTGCCGAACGGGACCTTCTCCACGACCGTCCGGATGTCCAAGCTTCGTTTGCCGGACTCGTCGGAGACCTCCGTCTCGACTTTCAGGACAACCTTCTTTCCGTCGGCCGTCACCCCCGGGGTCAGGGTAGTCGTCGCAATGGAGAGCTGGTTCTCCAAGCCGACGAAGACAGACCCGGCCTGCCTGTCGCTCAGGCAGGTCGTCGGTTGGACCCAGAGTTCACTTTTCTTGTCGCGGCGGAGGGCGGCGGTGAGCAGCCGGGTCTCGAGATCGGCCAGCACCCACTTGTCCTCGAAGTCCCCGGCCTTCTCGTCCGCGAGCCCGGCGTCCTTCACGAACCCGGCCGGGACCTTCGCGATCGTCATCTTCACGACCACGGACGCCGCCGACGCGGCCCCGGCCGATCCTGCCGACAGGTTCGCCGGGATGCGCATCTCCCGAACGCCGGCCGGGACGACCGCCGGAGCAGGCAGCGTGGCCGCCGGGACGGCGACCCGGGCGACCGCCGGCCGGCTGTTGTCGTTCACGATCAGAGCGAGCTGATCGAGGCCGCGGAGGGCCGCCTCATTCCGAGGATCTTTCGCGATCGCCCGTTGGAAGCGGGCGCGGGCCATTTCCAGGAGATCTTCCCGGTTCGGGGGGGGCGGGTCGGCAAGGGCGAGGGCCAGGTGCGCCTCGGCGAGGGCCACCTCCATCTCCGGGAGTAAGACCGATCGTGAGGTCGTTTGGGGCGTCGGGGGCACCACCCGGGGACACGTCGCGACCAGGCGTGGCGATTCGCCCGCCGCCGGCGCGGGTTCAGTCGCACTGACGCCGCGCACCTCCCCGTCGCGGCTCACCGCCCGGGGCATCGGCGCGACCGGGAGGGCGACCGGATCCTGCGGGGGGGCGGCTTCGCCCGTGTCCCGGAGCACCCGGACAGTTGCCAGCGCGACCACCTCGTAGTCGGCGGCCGGGCCGGTCGTCTTGAACAGCTGGTTCAGGTACGGCACGTCGCTCATCACCGGCCGGGTCGTCATCGAGTCCCCGGCCGGCTCCTTCCAGCTGCCGAGGACGATCGTTCCGCCGTCCGGGACCACCGCCGTCTTCTCGACCGACACCGTCTTCAACTGCGGGACTTGAAGGATCTGCGTGACCGGGACCGGCATCCCCCTCGACCCGCCCTCGAACACCGGCGTGATTCGGGCGGTGACCGGAAGGCTCTCCGTCGGACCGGTCTGGGTGGTCCGGGTGAGATGTGTCCGGAGGGTCACACTCTTCTCGTCGGCCGAGATCCGGCCGCAGAGAATCAGCGAGTCCCCGATCTCGACCGGCGCGTGACTCGGGAGGAACATGACGGCACCCTTCATCCGGGTCGCCTTCACTTCGGAGGCGACGTGCATCTGTTCGCCGGCGCGGACGGTCGCCACCTGGCCGTCGAAGGTAGTGAGCTTCGGGAACTGCATCACGCTGGCGTCCCGATACCCCTGGGCCGTCTCGATCACCGCCCGGAACTGGCGGTCGGTCAGGATCGCGTCCCCGGTCGTCTTGAGGCCAGCCCGGGCGCAGAACCCGGTCGGGGCCTTCACGACCCTCACCTCGCAGATCACGCTCACGTCCTGGACCCGGCGCATGCCTTCGAGCAGCGTGGCGACCTCGGCCACCGCCTCCGGGGTGTTGGTCACGGTGAGGGCGAACCCGGGTTCGGTGAACGCGATCGTCCCCGGGCCGCCGGCCTTCTCCCACGAACCCGGGCGGACCGTCGCCGCCACAAGCCTGGCGAGCTGGGCGGCGGACTCGGTCACGGTCGGCTTCTTCCACCGGTCCGCGGGCCCCGGCTTCGCGCCGGGAGCAGGCCAGGCGAAGTCCGGGATCGGGGTGACCAGATCGGCCACGGCGAACGTCTTCGTGACGAACTGGGGTTTCGGCGGGTCGGCAGCGCGGCCGGTGGCGGCCAGGGCGAGCGCCGCCGCAAGGGCCGACAGGAGATGGGATCGCATGCGTATCCTCTGGCGTGTCGGGACCGGGGCCGGAAGATGAGCGCAGGCCGGCCCGCACCAGGGTGCGAAGCGACCCGGGCGGGCGGGGAGGATAGCGAGACGGGCGGGCGGGGCAAGCCGAAACGCGCGGTTAGAATGTTCGGGGAGGTGGTTCCACGCCGCAATCTGCCCAGGGTTCCCGCCCGGGCTTGCTATGCATTACCCACATCCGCGGATCTCTGGTCGGAGGTGTCTTTACCCCGGAGGGGTTGTAGTCCACAGCCCAGGGGCGCGCTTCGCGCACCCTGGGCTGTGGACAACAACCCCTCCGGGGTAACGGCCGGTATAGCCGGTACCGTTCTCCTTAGTCAAGCGGTGTTTACACCAATGTGGGTAATGCATAGCCCGGGCTTGTGGGGGCAAGTTTCCAACTTGCCCCCACAAGCCCGGGCGGGCTACTTCCCCGTCAGGACGCCGGGGGCGGCGGTGCGGGTGTGGTCGTGCCCGGCGTACACCCCGAAGTCGTTGAAGAAGAGCCGTTTCGCCAGCCGGTAGAACGGGTTCTTCTCCGGGATCTCGGCCGTCGGGTTGTACTGCGAGGTCCGCACGCGCATGGCCGCGAGTTCCTGTAGCGCCGTCTGCCGGGCGGTCGCGTCCTTCGCCCCGTGGGCCTCGACCAGCGTCTTGAGCAGGTCGGGCCGCTCCAGCACGATGCACCCGCGGGTCGTTTCGGCGGCGAGCTTGCGGAAGTCGGCGAGGAACCCGGACCGCAGGAACTTCTCCTTCAACGGCCGCGGGTCGGCGCCGGTCGCGTGGATCGATTCCTTCGAGAACTGGACGATCGGGCACGGCTCGATCCCGCCCCACGGGTTGATGTGATGGCTGATCCCGTTCGCTGCCGGGCAGAGCGCCTTCCCTTCCCCGTCGTGGTACGCGTCGACGATCACGATCGGCTTCTTCGCCCGCATCTCGACCACGAACTTCCGCGCCCGCACCGCCTGATCCGCCGTCAGGCACAGGTCCGGGTTCGGGTTCGGGCCCATCGGCCGGTAGACGTGGAACCAGGTGTACATCACCCCCAGCTCGATCAGCCGATCGATCCACTCTTCGCGGAGCAGGTCATCGATGTTCGTCCGGCAGAGGCTGGTGCAGACCCCGGTGAACACCCCGGCGTCGAGGGCGTTGTGGATGCCCTGCATCGTCTTGTTCAGCACCCCGGCCCGGCCGCGGCGCTCGTCGCTGACGATCTCGGTCCCCTCCACGCTCACGAGCGGGGTGACGTTCCCGAGCTGCCACAGCCGTTTGGCGCGTTCGGGGGTGAGGAAGTGGCCGTTGGTGAAGATCTGGAAGTAGCAATCCGGGTGCTCGGCGAGCATGTCGAGCAGGTGCGGGTGCATGAACGGCTCGCCACCGACGATCCCGAAGAACACGTTCCCGACCGCCTTCGCCTCGCGCACTAGCTGGTGGAACGCGTCCGGGGAGATGGTCTGCTGCTTGTGGGCCACGTCGACCCAGCACCCCTGGCAGCGGAGGTTGCAGGAGTTGATGACCGAGACGTACAGGAACGGGGGAAAGACCTGCCCCTGCCTGAGCCGGAGCTTGTGCCGGTGGACCGACAGGGCGCCCTTGAACCCCATGTTGTAGATCAGCTTCCAGAGCAGTCGCTTGTCGGTCTCGAACAGCACCCGCTTGGCCATTTTCAGGTACACGGCGGACCTCGGTGGCGTGGTCGATCCGGGCGTAAGACCGCTGTCGTTCCTGACCCCGTCGTTCCGGATACCGCCCGGCCCGCGGAATCTTAACCTCGGGTTCTGTCGGGTGGGTCGAGTCTTCGAGGCCCACGTCTTCTCAAGCCCGTGGGCCTCGAAGACTCGACCCACCGGACAAGAAGCAAAACCGCCGACAGTGTTTGAATGTATCAGCGCCCCCGGGACCGCAACAGACCCGGCCCGCTCCGGCTTCCTTTCCCCCCGGCCCCGGCTTACAATCCCTACAGATGGCAACGCCAGCGGAACCCTTCAGCCATCTCGGGTGGGTTGGTGCAGACCACTAAACGGGAGGATGGAGGATGGCGAGGACCATGTGGAGACCGGCGGCAATCGCCTTCGGGGTGGTGCTGGCGGTGAGCGGACTGGCGACGGCCGACGACACCGTCCGACTGGGCGGGTCGACGAAGTCGAGCATCGGTGGCGCCACGCTCGGTCTGGTCGGTAAGGGGACGGTCGCCGACGCCGCGACCGCCGACGACACGGAGCTGGCTCGCGGGCATCACGGTGGGGGATATCACGGGGGGTATCACGGGGGATATCACGGCGGCTACGGCTACGGCGGGCACCGGGGTTACCACGGCGGCTACGGCTACGGCGGACACCGGGGCTACTACGGCGGGTACGGCTACGGCGGACACCGGGGCTACTACGGTGGCGGGTATCGCGGTTACTACGGCGGCTACGGTGGCTATTACCGACCCTACTACTACGGTGGGTACGGCTACGGCGGGTACCCGTATTCCTACGGCGGGTACGGCAATGGCGGGTACGGCGGGTACGGCTATGGCGGGTACGGCAACGGTGGCGGGGTGTACATCGGCGCCGGGTACGGGGGTCTCGGCGGATACTATGGCGGGTATTGCGGGATCAGCGGTGGGACCGCGGACGCGAACGCCCCGGTGATCTCGTTGAAGACGGCGACTCCTTTGCCGGCCGTGGCTGTGTCCCAGTCCCGGCCGATCACCCCGGCGGGTGCCACGTTCGACTACAACAGCCCGTCCGCCCCGTCGGTCGAGCCCCGTCCGGCCCCGGCGCCGGTCGTCCCGGCGGCGGTCGATCTGCCGGTATCGCTGAAAGTGAAGGACCTCAAGAAGCCGGCGAAGCAGTACACCTACAAGGCGTACGGAGAGAAGTAAGCGAGACGGCTGCGGGTGCGCCGAATCTCGAATAGCAGTTCGCCGCGGGGTCATCCCCCGCGGCGTTTTTTGATAGTCGCCCGCCGCTGTCGAGATCTCTTGTTGGGGACGACTCTTGTATGGTGGGCCTCGAAGACTCGACCCACCCTACAAAACTTGCTCATCTGCTGGCGGGGCATCAATAAGCCATCATCCACCGAAACCTGTCATGCCTCGCCAGTCAGGCTGTATGTTGCCTTTCAAGTCGGTGACGCAGCCTTCAGAATCCCTACTGGAGAACCGTGGGGGAGGCCTTTCGATCAGGTTGAGGCACGACCTCTTGCTGCAGATTGACTCCTCCGCGTTTGATCCAAGTGCCGGTCATCTGCAGCGGATTGTTCGGCTGCGACTGGTGAGCGGAGACGCCACCAGTCGCGCACAATCGAAACGACAAGAATCGCCGCATACATGGCATGAAGCGAACCGATGACTATCGTACCCCAAGGGCCTATGACGAGATCGGTCAGTATCGCTGTGACCCACAGAACCAAAGGAAATACGGGAATGACTGGTGCAGGGCTCATACCCCTTCGTTGATCATCTGGTAACGGTCGGCACGCGTTCTCAACAGCTACCTGTGCCGCCGCCGCAACGGCCCACAAGCACCAGACAAAGAAGATGAAAACCAGAAGAAGCCACCAAGACATCGGTCTTTCCTAGAGGTCAAACCTCTGATTGGTCTGCGCACGAATCCCGGTGGTAGCCTGCGCCCGGCGCAGTTCGGGGCTCGGTGTTAGCCAACACCCCTCACCCGGTCACGATGCTCGGAAACTGGTTCGACGTAGCCGGATTCTTGCAGGCAGACCGATCCCCGTCAAGCAATCCCCGAGGGACCGCGACGGGGCTGGAGGTTGTGGTCAAAATCGGATATGAAAGAGGAAACCAACGGCCCACACGCCGGTCGTACCCGGACGCGCAAACCCTCGATCTCATGCCTTATACCGCTCAGATCAGTCGGGTCAATCCGGCCTGCATTTTGTTGCTCGTCGACCAGTCGAAGTCGATGGCCAACCCGTTCGCCGGGATCGGCACCCGGTCGAAGGCCGAGGTCGTGGCCGATGCGGTCAACCGACTCATCCAGAACCTCGTCCTCCGGTCGGCCAAGGCGGGCGGCGTGCGGGACTACTTCCACGTCGGGCTGATCGGCTACGGGAGGGACGTCCGGGCCGGACTCGGCGGGAACCTTCTGTCCAACCCCTTCGTCCCGATCAGCAAGCTTGGCGACGAGCCACTCCGGATCGAGAACCGCACCCGCCTCGCCCCGGACGGGCACGGCGGGGTCGTCGAGAAGACGATCAAGTTCCCGATCTGGTACGACCCCGAGGCCGGTGGGTCGACCCCGATGTGCGAGGCGTTCGACTACGCGACCGAGGCCGCCAGGAAGTTCACCGAGAAGTACCCGAACTCCTTCCCCCCGATCGGCATGAACCTGACCGACGGGAAGCCCACCGACGGCGACCCCGCCGGGAAAGCCTGGCTGTTCCGGATGGTGTCCCCCGACGACGGGAATGCCCTGCTGTTCAACCTGCTCATGTCCGTCACGCCCCTCCCGGCCACGTACTTTCCGGCGTCCGTGGATCAACTCACGGACCCGTACGCCCAGGCGCTGTTCCGGATGTCGAGCGAGCTCCCCCCGAAGCTCTGTACCGCCGCCCAGGCGGAAGGGTTCGCGATCCGCGAAGGGGCACGCGGCGTGGTGATCAACGCCGACCCGATCGCCCTGGTCCGGTTCCTGGACATCGGGACCCGGGTGACGCCGGGCGGGGGCGTGTGACCCCGCGCCGGCCCGTCTCCCCACTTCAGACGGCGCCGCGATCATGAAGTACCCTTGATCGCGATCTCGCTTTTCGCTCTCCCGAGCCGTGAATATGAAGTGGCCGCTCCCACAGGACTTCAACGAGGCCGTCCAGAACCCGGCGGCGGCGTTTTCCGACCCGGACCTGCGGGACGGAGAGGCGGTTGTCGGAGTCCAGGGGCTGCCGCTTCCGTATTCCGGGAACTTCGCCGACGTCTATCAGATGCTCGGGCCGGACGGCCGGAACTGGGCGGTCAAATGTTTCACCCGCCCGGTGTTCGGGCTGGAGGGCCGGTACGCGCAGGTGGCCGAGGCTCTGACCCGGGCCAGACTTCGGTTCGGGGTCGAGTTCAACTTCCTCGCGGAGGGGATCAAGGTCCGCGGGGCGTGGCGGCCGGTAGTCAAGATGGAGTGGGTGGCCGGGCGGTTGCTCAACGAGGTCGTCGGGGATAATGCCGGCCGCCCGGCGGTCCTGGCGACCCTGTCCCGGATGTGGGTCAAGCTCTGCCGGCGGCTCCGGAAGTCCGGGATCACCCACGCCGACCTCCAGCACGGGAACGTCCTACTCGTCCCGGGGTCGCGGCCCGGGGCTTACGGGCTGAAACTGATCGACTACGACGGGATGTACATTCCCGCCCTGGCCCATCTCCCGTCCGGCGAGGCCGGCCACCCGAACTTCCAACACCCGGTCCGGATCGCCACGCGGACGTACTCACCGGACCTGGACCGGTTCCCCCATCTGGTGGTGGTAACCGCCTTGAAGGGCCTGGAAGTCGGCGGGGAGGACCTCTGGGCCCGGTACGACACCGGGGACAACCTGCTCTTCGTGGAGAAGGATTTCAAGAACCCCGCCCGGTCGTCGGTAATGCGGGAACTGTGGCAGTCGGCGGACCCGGGGGTTCGCGCCCTGGTCGGGCGGCTGGCGGTCGCATGCGGGAGGCCGATCCCGGAGACCCCATGGCTCGACGAGGTCGCGCCGGGCGGAGAGCTGCTCCCGCTGGACCCGGACACGACCCGGGAAGCGACCGATCTCCTCGGATCGCCCGCCCTGGGGTCGGTTTCCCTGGCGGTCCCGGTCGACCTGGCGTTCGAGTCGGGCGACTCGGGCGAGACGGGCGATGTGGTTGAGGCGGAATCCGTTCCGGAGCCTACCGAGACGCCCGTCCTACTGGATTTGGGGGGCTCGACGGACGCCGACTACGAATCGATGCCAGATGCCCCCCGGGACCCGCCG
Source organism: Gemmataceae bacterium (assembly GCA_028288765.1). GTDB lineage: Bacteria > Planctomycetota > Planctomycetia > Gemmatales > Gemmataceae > Urbifossiella. The sequence continues at coordinate 18,605 of JAQGHQ010000090.1, forward strand.
GGCTCGACGGACGACGGCCACGAATCGGCGCCCGAGGACTCCTGGGACCCGCAGGATGACGACCTGGGGGAGAGAGCCGAGCTCCCCCGCCGTCCCAGGCCTGTGGCCGACACCCGGAGGGGCACGCGGCGGTGGAGGGAGAGGAGGCCGGGGAGGAAGAACCGCCTCCCACTGCTCGTCGGCATCGGGGTATTCCTTCTGGTCGGGGCGGCTGCCGGCGGGGTCCTCCTCCTCGCCGCGAAGAGATCCGCGAACCCGGGCCGGCTCGCCCTGCTGGAAGCCGCCAGAGACCCGGGCCGGACGAACGGGCCCGATCCGGGCGTGCCCGGTCTCGGCGGGGCGATTGCCACCCCGTCGGACCCGCGCCCGGTGACGATCCCGACCCTGCCCTTCCGGTGGTCGGTCCAGACGAAGGACCGGGTTTGGGTCAAGACGTCGTTGATCGGCGACGTGGTATTCGCCTACGAGCCCGGCCGGCCGGTCCGGTTTTACTCGGCCCGCACACCGAACTTTCTCGGTGAGTTCAGCGACGGCACGCGCCTCTGGGAATTCCGCCCGCGGGCGGACGGCACCGTGGTCTCCTGGGCCCCGGACCAGCCGACCGCCGTCGTCTGGGACCCGGCGACGAGGAAAGTGGTCGGCACGGTGCCGGTCGGTACTCCCCCGCCCGTGACCGGCGAGATGGTGTTCGACGTCTCCCCCGATTCGCGCTACGTCGTGGCCGGGACTCGCACCCTGCCGACGGATCAGAACCCGGCGGGCGAGGGACAGGTCCGGGTGTACGACGCCCAGGCCAGACGGGACATTCTGAATCTCAAGGTCCGGTCGCCGCAGTTCCGGTTTACCAGCCGGGGCGAACTCCTCGTCGCGGACGTCGACCGCTGCTTTTGGTTCAAGCTCCCGGACGGGACGCCGGAGGGCGCGGTCGCTCTCCCCTCGGCGACCCGCCCGGTACTGTCCGCCATTTCGCCGGACGGCGGCCGGGCCCTGTGGGGGGACGGCAATCGCACCGTTAGCCTGATCGACACCCGGAGCGGCAGTGTCCTGTCCCAGTTTCCGGGCCGGGTCGCGGTCCCGAACAGCGGGTTCTCGCCCGACGGCAGGCTCGCGGTCGTGGCGATCCCGGCGGACTCAGGAATCGCCGCACCGGGCTCGCACCTGGAGGTGCTCGACCTCCAAACCGGCCACCCGGTCGGCCGGTTTTCGCTCGGCAAGGACAGCCCACCGGACATCACCACCGCGTATTTTTCCGCGGACGGGCGGTCGGTAGCGGCCGGACGCCTCAAGGGGTCCATCCTGGTCGTCGGTCTGCCGGGGGAGGGCCCGGAGGCGCCGAACCCGTGATGGGACCACCTTCTCGTCGTGAACGATGCTCGCGTGGTCGGGGACGTCTTTCGGATCTCTCCGGGCGCACGGGTCGTGACCCGGGAGGAGGTCACCGGCCCGTTCGAAGTCCAGGCGGTGGCCCGAACGACCCGGAACAACATCCGGCTCTGCGGCCCATCCGGGTCGGGCGTAATCTTCAACTGGGAAGGGAACCAGCGGGAGCTCCGGGTCAACCGGCCGAACGGGGTGAACGGCCGACTGGAAAGCGGGACGGTCGCCACCGCCCCGGTCACCCCGCTCACCCCCGACACCTGGTACACCCTCCGGTGGCGGGTGACCAAAACCCAGATCGACGTCTGGGTGGACGACGCGTGTGTGTTCTCCGAGAAGGGGGTTTACGACCTGTCGGCATCGTACCCGGTCCAGGTGCGGGCGATGGATTCCGTGGTCGAGCTCAAATCCCTCTCGGCCAGGTCCCTCCAGTAGGGTTTCGCCCCGGTCCGCGAACCGGCAGGCACCAGTTCCGCTCCGGGTCATGGCCGCCGGCCGATCGTCTTACCTAGAATGCTGGGAGACGACCCGCACCCGCCCGCCCCCGACACCCAACCCGGCCCCCGGCATATGGCATCAGCGACCGGAACCGTCCGCCACCCGAAGGGCCCCGCCGAGCCCCCCACCGGCCCCGACGCGGCGGCGTTCCTCAAGGCCCTCCTCGACTCGTCCGTCGGGGCCAAGGCCCTGATCGGGCTGACCGGGGTCGGGCTCGTCCTGTTCGTGATCTCCCACATGATCGGGAACCTGAAGATCTTTCAGGGGCCCGACGCGATCAACGGCTACGCCTACTTCCTCAAGCACGACATCGGGTCGCTCCTCTGGGTCGCCCGGGCCGGGCTTTTGCTCATCTTCGTGCTGCACCTCGCCCTCGCGATCCGGCTGAAGCTGCGGTCGGCCGCCGCCCGCCCGGTCGCGTACGCCCACCCCGGCTCCGTGCAGGCCACGGTCGCCAGCCGGACGATGATCTGGACCGGCGTCGTGATCCTGCTGTTCACCCTGTTCCACCTCGCCCACTACACGTTCGCCTGGGTGAAGGGAGCCCACGTCCCCGACCCGGCGACCGGGCAGCTGGTGTACAAGAACTACCTCGACCTGGTCGACCACAAGGGCCGGCACGACGTCTACGAGATGATGGTGGCCGGGTTCTCGAACGGGTACATCGTGGTCCTGTACCTCGTCTCCCAGGTCTTCCTGTTCGTCCACCTGCGGCACGGCATCCCGAGCGTGTTCCAGACCCTCGGGCTGAAGAACGCCCGGTTCCACGGCCCGATCGACATCCTCGGGCTCGTCCTGGCGCTCCTCATCCTGATCGGGAACAGCGCGATCGTCGTCGCCGTCCAGCTCGGGTGGGTCCAGTCGCAGTACAAGACGCCGTGATTATTCTCCCCTCTCCCCGGGAGAGGGTCACAGCCAGACTCCCAGGGCGGCGCGGAGGTTTTTGGATATGAATCTCGACCCCAAGGTCCCGGCCGGCCCGCTGGCCGAGAAGTGGACCCTGTTCAAGCAGAAGCAACAGCTGATCAACCCGGCGAACAAGCGGAAGTACACGGTCATCGTGGTCGGGACCGGGCTGGCCGGCGGGAGCGCGGCCGCGACGATGGCGGAACTGGGGTACAACGTCCTCTCGTTCTGCTTCCAGGACTCGCCCCGGCGGGCCCACAGCATCGCCGCCCAGGGCGGGATCAACGCCGCGAAGAACTACAAGAACGACGGCGACAGCGTCTACCGGCTCTTCTACGACACGATCAAGGGCGGCGACTTCCGCTCCCGCGAGGCGAACGTCTACCGGCTCGCCGAGGAGAGTGTCAACATCATCGACCAGTGCGTCGCCCAGGGGGTGCCGTTCGCCCGGGAGTACGGCGGGCTGCTCGACACCCGCAGCTTCGGCGGGGCCCAGCTCCAGCGGACGTTCTACTGCCGCGGGCAGACCGGCCAGCAGCTCATGCTCGGGGCGTACCAGGCCCTCAGCCGGCAGATCGCGGTCGGCGGGGTGAAGATGTTCCCCCGGTGCGAGATGCTCGACCTCGTGGTGGTCGACGGCCGGGCCCGCGGGATCGTCACCCGGCACCTCGAGACCGGGAAGATCGAGTCCTTCGCCGCGGACGCCGTCGTGCTCGCCACCGGCGGGTACTCGAACGTCTACTTCCTGAGCACGAACGCGAACGGGTGCAACGTCTCGGCGACCTACCGGGCGTACAAGCGGGGGGCGGCCTTCGCCAACCCGTGCTTCACGCAGATCCACCCGACCTGCATCCCGGTCACCGGCGACTACCAGTCGAAGCTCACCCTGATGAGCGAGTCGCTGCGGAACGACGGCCGGATGTGGGTGCCGAAGAACAAGGCGGACGTCCACAAGCACCCGAACCAGATCCCCGAGCCCGACCGCGACTACTTCCTGGAGCGGAAGTACCCGAGCTTCGGCAACCTGGCCCCCCGGGACATCGCCAGCCGGGCGGCGAAGGAGGTGTGCGACGAGGGCCGCGGGGTGGGGCCGGGCGGGCGGGGGGTGTATCTCGATTTCAGCCGGGCGATCGCCCAGCAGGGCGTGGAGAAGATCAGGGATAAGTACGGCAATCTGTTCGACATGTACGAGCGGATCACCGCCGAAAACGCGTACGAACAGCCGATGCGGATCTACCCGGCCGTCCACTACACGATGGGCGGGCTGTGGGTGAACTACGAGCTGATGAGCAACCTGGACGGCCTGTTCGTGATCGGCGAGGCGAACTTTTCCGACCACGGGGCGAACCGGCTCGGGGCGTCGGCGCTCATGCAGGGCCTGGCCGACGGGTACTTCATCCTCCCGTACACGATCACGAACTGGCTCGCCGGGGTGAAGCCGGAGTCGGACAAGAAGGAGAACCGGATCACCGCCGACCACGCCGAGTTCAAGCGGGTCGAGGCGGAGGCGACCGAGAAGTTGAAGAAGCTCCTGGCGATCAAGGGGAAGAAGACGGCGACCGAGCTGCACCGCGAGCTCGGCAAGGTGATGTGGGACGACGTGGGCATGGCCCGCAGCCGCGAGAGCCTGGAGCGCGCGATCCGGCGGATCCAGGAGATCCGCGAGGAGTTCTGGCGGAACCTGAACGTCCCCGGGTCGGCCGACGACCTGAACACCGCGCTCGAGCGGGCGAACCGGGTGGCCGACTACATGGAGTTCGGCGAGCTCCTGGCCCGCGACGCCCTGACCCGCGAGGAGTCGTGCGGCGGGCACTTCCGGGTCGAGTACCAGTACCCGGACGGCGAGGCCAAGCGGGACGACGAGCGGTTCAGCCACGTCGCCGCCTGGGAGTACGCCGGCCCGGACAAGACCCCGATCCGGAACGTCGAGCCGCTCGTCTGGGACGTCGTCCACCCGAGCGTGCGGAGCTACAAGTAAGCGGGCACACGCCCCGAGCGATGCCATTGCTCTGTAGAAAGCCCAGAGAAATCGACGGATCTGGGGTTTTCAGTCTGAAAGGCTGGGACAGTTTAGCCCAGGGCAACGCCCTGGGCGGCCTGTCGGGCAAGGGTCAGGCTAGACGGTCGATGGTTCGCAGACCCAGGGCGTTGCCCTGGGCTAAACTGTCCCACCCCTCCGGGGTGAAGACCAGGGTCAACTACCGGATCCGGACCGGGGATGTCGACAGAGCACTATGCGTCCCAGCCCTTCGGGCTGAAAACTATCCTGGCACCCTGAATGGGTGCGACAACATAGCCCAGGACAACGCCCTGGGACTCACGGTAGCCCCATGAAACTGACCCTACACGTCTGGCGGCAGAAGAACCGGACCGACCCCGGGAAGATCGTGACGTACCCGCTCGACGGGGTCAGCCCGGACATGTCGTTCCTGGAGATGATGGACGTCCTGAACGAACAGTTGATCAAGGCCGGGGAGGACCCGGTGGCGTTCGACCAGGACTGCCGGGAGGGCATCTGCGGGTCGTGCGACATGATGATCAACGGGCTGGCCCACGGCCCGGAGCGGGCGACCACGACCTGCCAGCTGCACATGCGGAGTTTCCGGGACGGGGACCAGATCTACGTCGAGCCGTGGCGGGCGCGGGCGTTCCCGGTAATCAAGGACCTGTGCGTCGACCGGACGGCCTTCGACCGGATCATCCAGGCCCGCGGGTTCGTGAGCGTGAACACCGGCGGGGCCCCGGACGGGAACACGCTGCCGATCCCGAAGACGGTGCAGGAGGTCGCGATGGACGCGGCCGAGTGCATCGGCTGCGGGGCGTGCGTGGCGGCCTGCCCGAACGCGTCGGCGATGCTGTTCCTGTCGGCGAAGGTGAGCCACCTGGGCCGGCTGCCGCAGGGCGCGACGGAGCGGCACGAGCGGGTGCGGAAGATGGTGGAGCAGCACGACCGGGAAGGGTTCGGGCACTGCACGAACATCAACGAATGCGAGGCCGCCTGCCCGAAGGAGATCTCTGTCGAGCACATCGCCCAGCTGAACCGCGACTTCATCGGCAGCACGTGCAGCTCGATGGTGAAGTGAGACCCGCCGGCCCCGGATGATGCCCCTGATCCGCTCGTCCGACCGGTGGGGGCCTCACCAACCGGTCGGACTTCTCCACCCGGTCCTCGTGCGGTACGACCGGATCGCCTTGAACCGCCCCTTCCTGCCGAACATCATCCCCCTTCATCCGGGATTCAACCGCCCCGGGCCCTCCGGTACAATCCCCTCACCACCGCACGCCGTCAACGACCGAGACCGCGATGTCCTCGCCGTTTCCAGGAATGGACCCGTACCTGGAGGCTCCCCGTCTGTGGACCGATGTCCGTCACGGGCTAATTACCGCGATCCAAGAACTTTTGAATCAGGTTATCCGGCCCAAGTATGTCGCTCGGATCGAAATCCGCACATACATGGTACCCGACGACGACCCGGACCACGACCTGTACCGCGTACCGGACGTGAAGATCGAGTACCGGCCGGTACGCCGATCACAAGAACACCGGCCGGGATCGGGTGGAGTCGCCATCGCCGAGCCGGTCATCATTCGCCAGAGTGATCCCATCCGGGAGGGGCGGGTCGAGATCCAGGAGGTCGCCAGCCGGGAGGTAGTGACTGTCATCGAGCTGCTCAGTCCGAGCAACAAACTGAACGGGGCGGCGGGGCGGAAGAGCTTCCTCGAAAAGAAGGAAGAGATTCTGGGATCGGTGGTGAACTGGGTCGAGATCGACCTGCTCCGCGGCGGGACCCCGAACCCCGTGAAGAAACGATTTCCGAAACACCAGTACCTGGTCTACTCATCCCCCGCCGACATGCGGCCGGACGGCAAGGCGTGGCCGATCCGGCTCCAAGACCCTCTTCCGGTGATCGGTATCCCGCTCCGCGACCCTGACCCGGACGCCCCGCTCGACCTCCAAGCCGCTCTGACCCTTGCGTACGACCGGGCCGCATACAATGCGAGCGCGGACTACACCGCCGACCCCGTCCCGCCGCTCCCACCCGGTCTTACCAAGTGGGCGAACAAGCTTCTCAAGCGGAAGAAGGTCCGCTAAGTCCGACCGGCGATGAGGGTCAGCCGAGCCACTCCGGGTGTGTGGCCGTGCTGTCGAACTGCACCCCCGTCTTGAACCGCTCGTACTCCCCCTTCCCCGCCGCCTTCTTCGTCTTGTCCAGGATCGCGGCCACCTGCTCCTCCGTCAGCGGCTTGAAGTCCTTCACCACCTCCAGCGCCTGTTTCAGCCGGTCCGTCGACTCGATCCCGGTAATGACTACCGAGGTCGACAGGGTGAGGGCGTAGCGCAGACACTCCGCCGGCGTCACCGTCTCGCTCTTGAGGATGTTCCCGTCCCCCATCGATTTCATCCCGAGCACCCCGACCCCTTCCTTCACCAGCACCGGGAGCACCTTCCGGGCGAAGCTCCGGAAGTGCGCGTCCATCACGTTCAGCGGCATCTGGGCGGTGTCGAAATGGAACCCGTGGTCCCGCGCCACGTCCAGGGTGCGCAGGTGGACGAGCGGGTCCTTGTGCCCAGTGAACCCGACGAAGCGGATCTTTCCCGCCTTCCGCGCCGCCTCGACCGCTTCCTGGGCCCCGTCCTCGCCGAAGATGCGGTCGGCGTCTTCCATCCGGATCATCTCGTGGTGCTGGACGAGGTCGATGGTGTCGACCCGGAGGCGGAGCAGGCACTGGTCGATCTGCTTGGCCGCCGCCGCCCTCGTCCGGCCGTCGATCTTGGTCATCAGGAAGACCTTTTTCCGGTACCCGTCCAGGAGGGCCTTGCCCATGCGGAGTTCGCTGAGCCCGTCGTGGTAGTCCCAGGAGTTGTCCATGAATGTGATCCCGGCGTCGATCGCCGCGCGGATCAGCTTGATGCTCTCGGCCTCGTCCTTCGGCCGGCCGATGTGGTGCCCGCCCAGGCCGATGCACGATACCTCCGTGCCGGTCGTCCCGAGTTTCCGGTACTGCATGTCCCCGCGGGTAACGATCTGCGCCGGGTCCACCCGGGGGAGCGGGGCGGCGGCGTCCGCGTCGGCCGCCGAGGCGGGGGTCACGAGGCCGCCGGCCAGCAGCGGAGCAGCACCGGCCGCGGACACGGAGTGGAAGAATTCGCGTCGCTTCATGGGGTGTCTCGGGTTCGGTTCTGATAAAGTGGAATAGCCTAATGGAAAACCCAGCAAATCGCGCACCGGCCGGGTGGCCGGTTCCGGGGCGGTGTCGCGGATTGTCTCTCGACATCCCGCCCGGCCGTGGTAACTTCGGGATTACCACTTCGAGAAGCGAAGCCGGCCCTCTCCCGTCAGGATGTCTATGCTCATCACCGCCTTGTGCCCGTACTGCCGTGCCGCCGGGTTTCGCGCTCCGGTCAGCGCGACCGGCATGAGTGTGACCTGCCCGAAATGCAAGAGCAATTTCACGATCGTCCCGTCGAACGATCTTCCGGGCCGGGCTCCCCCCGCGACCGCCTCGCCACTATCCGCCCGGCCGACGCCGGCCGGTCCGCAGGCGCCGCCGGTCGAGGAGACCCGGCCGCACCCCGTGACCGCCGACGTGACCGAGCCGTCCCCCGTCGTCCCGCCCACCCGGGTTCCCGCCCGTTCCCTGGCCGCGACCACCCCCATCGAGTCACCCCAGTTCGAGCCCGGCTTCACGACCGCCCTCGTCGCCGTCATCCTGTTCGGGCTGGCGATGCTGGCAACCCTGTTCCCGTACGGGCGGCTGATTGCCCTCGGGCTCGCCGGCGTCGGCCTCCTGACCGGCCTCGTGTGCCTGGCCGCCGAGGGCCGCGCGCAGCTGGTCGGAGCGGCGGCGGCGGTCCTTCACCTCGTGGCGGCAGGGGTACTCCTCCTCGCCCCGAGCTGGCTCGGACTCGACCCGTGGCGGTCTTCCGTGCCGAACGACGGTCCGAAGGGACCGCATTCGGTCGCGCACGGGACGAGCGAGATCGGCCCGACCGACCGGATCGACGGGGACAAGGCGGCGTGGGCGTCCGGGGACGTCCGGGTCAGCGTCCGCTCGGGCGGGGTTAACCCGATCGAACTGACCGCCCCGAATGGGGCGAAGCGGCAAACGCGGGACGCGGCTCTGCGTATATTGGTTCGGGTCACGAACACCGGCGTCGAGCGGCGGGTCGGGCTTTCCGACTGGGCCGCCGGGGGCAAACCCGACGGCCCACGCCTGACCGACCCGGCCGGAAAGGTACTCAAGCCGAAGACGTTCGACGCGGGCTGGGAACCGAGCGGCCTCGTGAAATCGGACGGGTTGTTCCCCGGTCAGTCGGCGGAGATTTCCTTCTGGTATGAACCGCCCGGTCCGGCCACCCCGGCGACACCTCCGGGGCCGGCCAAGGGCCCCCGGGCGGCCCGGGTCGAGTTCCTCCAGCTCGAATTGCCGGGGGGCGCGGTCGGGAGCCCGGACCCGATCCGGTTCCGCCTACCGGGGCCGTTCTGACCGGCCGATCGGTCCCGGAAGTCTCGGTGAGGATCACGGCAGACTCGCCCCAGGAGATGGCTCATGCGCGGCGTGCGGGTTCGAGGAGCGTTCACCCTGATCGAGCTGTTGGTGGTCATCGCCATCATCTCGACCCTGATCGGGTTACTGATGCCGGCCGTGCAGAAGGCCCGGGAGGCGGCCAACCGGATCAGCTGTACGAACAACCTGAAGCAGATCGGGTTGGCCATGCATCACTACGAGAACGTCAGCGAGCGGCTCCCTTCGAGCCGCCTCGGCGCGGGTGCCACCTGGGCGGTCCAGCTCCTGCCGTTCCTCGAGCAGGACAACCTGTACCGCCAATGGAACATCGGGTCCGATTACTACAGTCAGAACGTCGTCGCGCGGCAGACGGCGGTCAAGGCGTTCTTCTGCCCGGCCCGGCGGGCCCCGCCGGCCATGAGCGTCTCCGGGGACATTCCGAGCTGGGACCCGTCGAGGGGCTTCTTCCCGGGGGCGGTCGGCGACTACGCGGCGGTCGTCGACCGGTCCGGGAGCGACCAGGTCGACCAGACCACCCCGGCCATCCACGGTACATTCCGGAGGGACCTCGGGTTCCGGTTCGCGGATATTACCGACGGTTTGAGTAACACACTGCTCGTCGGGGAGAAGCACGTCCCCCAGGGCAAAGACGGCGTCGGCTGGTGGGACTGCTCGATGTACAATGGGGACTATCCCCAGTGCTCGTGCCGGGCGGCGTCGCGGCTCTACCCGCTGACGACCAACCCGTCGGACACGGGCTGGAAGTTCGGCAGCCGGCATACCGGGACCGTCCTGTTCTGCTTCGCCGACGGCCGGGTGCAACGGGTCCCCGAGACGATCAACCCGTACACCCTCGAACTGCTCGGGATGCGGGATGACGGACAGGTGATCCCCGACTACTGACCCGCCCGGACGAGGGCCGATGGAACCGCTCGACGCATTCGCCGTCCTCGACCTCCGGGTCGGTCGTGTCACCCGGGCAGAGCCGAACGAAGGGGCGCGCAAACCCGCGTTCAAGCTCTGGGTCGACTTCGGCCCCCTTGGGGTGAAGACCTCCAGCGCCCAGCTCACCTCCCTGTACACCCCCAAAGACCTCGTCGGCCGGCTGGTCGTTGCCGCCGTCAACCTTGGCGTCCGGCGGGTAAACGGGTTCGCCTCCGAGGTTCTGGTCCTCGGCCTGCCCGATACAGACGGTCGGGTCGTGCTGCTCGCCCCCGAGCGGGACGTCCCGCTCGGCGGACGGGTGTTCTGACACGTCCTCCCCACCGTCCGCCAGCCCCCCGAAAAGGGCGTATCGACAGGACGGATGGTGCCCTGCTAATGTTGCACGCCTCGAATTGACTGTGAATTCCGGCGGACACCCCTCTGATTTCGTTGGGAAATCGAGGGTGTGCAACATTAGCAGGGCACCACCACAGGACGAATCGGCGCAAATAAAACGATCAAACACATAATATATATTGCGGGATTTCCTTCTCGACATCCGGGTCTGGCATGGTACAGTCGGTGCTACGTCGAAACCGACACCATCGCTCCACCGCCAGATCGTCCATGCCGATCACCGCCATTTGCCCGTACTGCTCCGCCGGCGGGGTCCGGGCGCCCGACCGGGCGGTCGGGCTGAGCGCGACCTGCCCAAAGTGTGGGAGCAACTTCACCATCATCCCTTCGGCTGACCCGCCCCAACCGGCCGGGCGGTCGTCCCCGGCCGTGCCGCCGTCCTCGCCGGTCGGCGAAACGCGGGCTCACGCCGTGGCCGGCGACGTGACCGAGCCATCCCCGATCCTCCCGCCCGAGTCACGCCCGTCTGTTCGCCCGGTCGCACCCGTCCAGCTTCCCCCGAGTCCGGCGTCGCCAGCCCTCGGCGGGTTCGCGGTCGCCCTGGTCGGGGTGATCCTGTTCGGGTTCGCGATGCTGGCGGCACAGGTCCCGCACGGCCGGATGATCGGCATCGGGCTCGGAGGGCTGGGGCTGGTGATCGGGCTCGGGTGCCTGGCGGCCGAGGGCCGTACGCGTCTCGTCGGGGCGGGCGCGGCGCTGCTGAACCTTGTCGCGGTCGGGCTGCTGCTGTTCGCCCCGGTCTGGCTCGGCCTGGCCCCGTGGCGGGGAACTGCCCCGGCTGAGGGCTTGAAAGGGCCGCACGCGGTCGGTCATGGGACAGGGATCTCGGCTCCCGCGGAGTGGGTCGATGCCGAAAACGCTTCGTGGGAAGTGGATGACGTTCGGGTCAGTGTCCGCTCGGCCGTACTCGGGCCGGTTGAACTCATCGGCCCGAACGGACAGAAGCGGCGGACCCGAGAGGACTACCTCCAGCTCACCATTCGGGTCGCCAATGAGGGAGCCCGGCGGCGGATCGAATTGACCGGGTGGGCCGCCGGCCGCAGGGTGGAAGGCCTCCGGCTGACCGACGCGGCGGGGACGGAACTCAAGCCGAAGACGTTCGAGGCGGAGTGGGGCCTGTGGTCTGGGCCTTCTTCCGACGGCCTGTTCCCCAGCAAATCAGTCCTCGTGTTACTCGTGTTCGACCCGCCGGCCGGCCGGGTCGGGCCGCTCCACCTCACCCTACCCGGGGCGGCGGTCGGGGTGGATCAGCCGGTCCGGTTCCAGATCCCCAGGTCGATCGTCACCCGCCAGCGGACCCCGTGACCCGGCGTCGCGGTCGTGGCGGGCCGGTCGAGAGGAGGTGCGGCATGCACGGGGAGTCGAGGCGGTGGGGGTTCACGCTAATCGAGTTGCTGGTGGTGATCGCCATTATCTCGGTACTGGTGGGACTACTCCTGCCGGCGGTACAGAAGGCCCGGGAGGCGGCCGCCCGCATCAGTTGTGCGAACAACCTCAAGCAGATCGGGTTGGCTCTGCACCAGTACGAGGGCGTCAACGGGTCCCTGCCCCCGAGCGCGCTCGAACGCGGTCGGGCCACCTGGGCGGTGCTCATCCTGCCCTACCTGGAGCAGGACAACCTGTACCACCGGTGGGCCCTGCCCCGGTCGTACTACGAGCAAACCGCGGGCGCCCGGGAAACCGCCGTGAAGAGCTACTTTTGCCCGTCCCGGCGAACGGCGACCGGGCCGCCCCCGGTGAGCGTGTCCGGGGACACGCCGGCCGACGGCCCCGGGGTCGTCAACTACCCGGGGGCCCTGGGAGACTACGCCGTCGTCGTCGACCCGACCGGCCACGACGAACCGATGGAGACTTGACCGGAGATGCGTGGTCCGTTCCAGTTGGGAACGGGAAAACGGTTCGCGGATTTCACCGACGGGCTGAGCAATGTGATCTGGGTCGGTGAAAAGCAGGTCGCACTGACCCAACAGGGCGTCGGCTGGTCTGACTGTTCGACGTATAATGGGGACTATCCCACGTGCTGGGGTCGGGGGGTTACGACCGGCCTTACGACCAACCCGCGGGATACGGGGATTAAATTCGGGAGCCGGCACACCGGGGTCGTCCAGTTTTGCTTCGGCGACGGCCGGGTTCGATCGCTCCCCGTCTCGATCGACCCGTACACGCTTACGCTGCTCGGCACTCGGGGGCACGGACAGGTGATCCCCGATTACTGACCGCCACGGTTCTGATACTGAGACCGGCCGCGGGGGTAGCTCCCGCGGCCGGTTGCCATTCGGGGAGGGCCAATGGAACTGCTCGCCCCCGAGCAGGACGGCGCGCTCGGCGGACGGGCGTTCTGACACGACCCGCGTGCCAACCCCACTCAGGGGGGAAGAGAACGCTGGCACCCACGACTCAAACTTTCAAACTCGCACGAACACAACATCGCGGGTTTGACTTCACCGTCCAGCCCGGCTAATCTGCACTCGAGCCTACCGCCGCGCCCCGCCTTCGTCGGAGCCCTTCAGATGCCCGCCCATCCGGCCCCCTGCCCCGGCCCCGACCGCCGGGATGTGCTGCGTTTCGGTTCGGTCGCCCTGGCGTCTGCCGCCCTCGGCCCGATCGTCTCGTACCGGTCGAAGGGGCTCGCGGCCGAGGCCGCACGAACGTCGAACGACCCGGCTGTGATCTTCGTCTGGCTACCTGGCGGTCCGCCGCACCAGGACACCTTCGACATGAAGCCGGACGCCCCGGCCGAGTACCGCGGGGCATTCAAACCGATCCGGACGAACGTCTCCGGGATCGACGTCTGTGAACACCTCCCTCACCTCGCCAAAGTCGCCGACAAGTTCTCGGTCATCCGGTCCATCGCCCACACGTTCGCCGACCACGGCGGCGGGCACAAGCGGTTCCTGACCGGCCGCGACCCGCTCCAGCCGGCCGGGTTCGTCAACGACACCCCGATGGTCGGGTCGATGGCCGCCGAGGCACTCAAGGGGAAGCACGCGGCCGTCCCGAACTACATCTGCGGCATGGACGGCGGGCGACAGGGGATCGACGTATTCAGCTTCGGGTCGGCGTACCTCGGCCCGCAGACGCACCCGTTCATGATCGCCGGCGACCCGGCCGACGCGCGGTTCGAGATCCGGAACCTCTCGCCCGTGGCGGGGACCGAGGGGAAATTGCCCGACCGGCTGGACCTCCTGCGGACGCTGGACCGGCCGCTCGCGGGCACCGACCCCGCCGGGACCGCGGCCGGGATGGACGTGATCCGCGGGCGGGCGGTGGAGCTCATCACCACCGGGACGGCCCGGGGCGCGTTCGACCTGTCGAAGGAATCGCCGAAGGTCCGCGACCGGTACGGAATGCACCGGTACGGGCAGCGGGCGCTGCTCGCCCGGCGACTGGTCGAGCACGGGGCGAGCTGGGTGACGATGGTGATGGAGAACGCGACCCCGCCGGGGGCCTCGCTCAAGGAGAACCACACCTACAACTGGGACTCGCACGCGGTCAACTGCCACATCTTCGAGGACACGCGGTACAAGCTGGGGTTCCTGGACCAGGCCATCTCGGCGCTGATCGAGGACCTGTACGCCCGCGGGCTGGACCGGCGGGTGCTCCTGGTGGTGACCGGGGAGTTCGGGCGGACCCCGAAACTGGAGTACGCGAAGGACCGGCCGGGTCGTGACCACTGGCCGCAGGCGATGAGCATTCTGGTGAGCGGGGCGTGCAAGACCGGCGTCGTGGTCGGGAGCACGACGGCGCGGGCGGAAACACCCAAGGACCGGCCGATGACCCCGAACGACCTGTGGGCGACGGTGTTCAGGCACCTCGACATCGACTACAACCGCACGTCCTTCCTCGACGGCACCGGCCGCCCGATGCCGATGCTCCCGTACGGCGAGGTGATCGGGGAGCTGGTGTGACCGTGTCTCTTGGCGGGGGCGTGAGCCCCCCGAGGAAGCACGCGACCCGCAGAATACCTGTACGCAAGGGTGAGGGGGGAACTTCCTCGGGGGGCTCACGCCCCCGCTCGCCGGGGTGATCGACCGTATCCTTCCTCGACGGTAGCGGCCGCCCGATGCCGATGCACCCGCACGGCGAGGTGATCCATATCTCGTGGCGAGCGGGGGGCGTGAGCCCCCCGAGCAAGCTCATCATGACTGTAACGCGAGGAAAATCGAGCGAAGCTGACACCCTCGACTTCGCGTACAGGTATTCTCAGAGTTGCGCGATTCCTCGGGGGGCTCATGCCCCCCGCTCGCCGGGGTGACTGGTCGTGTCTCGATCCTGGTTGCTCACGTCGACCTTTTACGGAAACTGGCTCCCCGGCGACCCACGCGGGTTCGTCTCCCGGGTTCGGGACCAACGGCTCGAAGATGAAGATACCGTCGTGCGTTTCGAACACGACATTCCCGGGACGGCCTACGACGAAGATTTACCGGGGTTGTGGAGGGCCGCGGCCGGTCAGATGAAGGGCCCTCGGATCTTGATCGACCACGATCAGGCGCAAGTCTTGTTCGACCAGTTTCAGGAAACAGCGGTGCATCGGTCCTGGTCACTCCAGGCGGTGGCGGCAATGGAGAACCACGTCCATCTTGTGGTAACCGTCCCGGGCGATCCCGACCCCTCGGACATTCTCGGCGACTTCAAGGGGTACGGGAGCCGCGTGTTGAATCGGCGATGGGGCAAGCGACCTAACGGAACGTGGTGGACAGAGGGTGGCTCGAAGCGGAAGTTGCCTGATGAACAAGCTGTCGCTGGTGCGGTCGGCTATGTCCTTCGTCAGCGGGCTCCGTTGCTCGTCTGGGCTCATCCCGACGTGACGCCCGACGAGCGGGGGCGTGAGTTCCCCGAGTGACCGAACGGAACGTGGCGGGCGGAGAATGGCTCGAAGCGAATTTCGCCCGACGAAGGGCTATCTCCGGTGCGATTGCTTACGTCCTTCGGCGACGAGCTGAGTTGCTCGTATGGGCTGATCACATCATCAAGCCCGGCGAGCGGGGGGCGTGAGCCCCCCGAGTGATACTTCGATTTAGGTGGAACACCGAGGTCAACTCAAGGGCTCACACCACGGTCACTCGGGGGGCTCACGCCCTCAGCTCGCCAAGACGTCACCCGCCTGACCCTCGGATGTGCGTCACTCGGGGGGCTCACGCCTCCCGCTCGCCCTCGACCGCGATCAGCCAGATCTCGCCCTCCGGGTCGGGTTGTTCCAGCCCGATGCCGTGGTGCCGGATCAGCTCCAGGATCGCCAGGAAAATCCCGATCAGACGGGCCTTGAAGTAGGGCGGGGTGAACACCGCCCGGAACGCGACCCGCCCCTCGGCCCGCACCCGGTCCTTGATCTGCCCTTCATAGACGTGCTGGGGGGTGTCGTCGACCGCGATCGTCGCCGGCTGGAGCGACTGGGTCTCCCGCATCAGCCTGGCGAACGCACTCACCAGGTCCCACAGCTCGACCGGCTTCACCACCGGACCGGCGGTCGCGGTCGGCTCCGGGAGTTCTTGCCGGGCGAGCCGGGAGCCTTGCCGCTCGGCCCGCTCCTCCAGCGCCACCGCGGCGTCCTTGAACTTGCGGTACTCCAGGAGCTGTTTCACCAGCTCCCGCCGCGGGTCGGCAGTCTCTTCCTCCGCCACCGCGGCCCCGGCCGGGAGCAGCATCCGGCTCTTAATCTCCATCAGCGTGGCGGCCATCACGACGAAGTCGCCGGCCAGTTCCACGTCGAGCTCCCGCACCACGTGCAGGTACTCGAGGAACTGGTCGGTGATCCGCGCGATCGGGATGTCGAGGACGTCCACCTCGTCCCGCTTCACGAGGTAGAGAAGCAGATCGAGCGGGCCGTGGAACGCATCGAGCACGACGGTGTAGGACATCGAGTTACCGAGGGGGCCCCGGGGCCCCCACTGGATACCGAACCCGGCCGGCACCGGCAACCCGAACCCCGCGGGCTCACAGCACCGTCCCCTCGGGGATGATGGCCCCGCGGGGGATGCAGATGATCCCGTCCCGGATGTAGTACATCCCGTTCGGCCCGTCGGCCTCCGCCTTCCGCCCCGCGTTCACCAGCTTGACCCCCTTCCCGACCCGGCAGTCCTTGTCGAGAATGGCCCGCTCGATCACCGACCCGTCCCCGATGTTCAGGTTCGGCCGGCCGGCCCGGGCGTTCTCCGCCCGCTGGGCGTCCGTCTCGAACCGGTCCGACCCGATCAGCACCGTGTCCCGGATGATGCAATCCGACCCCACCCGGCTGCGGACCCCGAGCAGGCTCTTTTCCAGCCGGGTCCGCGGGCCGACCACGCACCCGTCGGCGACCAGGCTGTGCTCCAGCGTCGCCCCGTTGATCCGGCTGGCCGGGAGGTTCCGCATCCGGGTGTAGATCACCCCCTCGGGGGCGAAGAAGTCGAACGGCGGGTGTTCCCCGGCCAGGGCGAGGCTCGACTCGTGGTAACTCTTGATCGTCCCCAGGTCCTCCCAGTACCCGTCGAACAGGTGGGCGTGGACGTGCCTCGTCTTGTAGCTCCGCGGGAACACCTCCTTGCCGAAGTCGGTCGCGAGCGGGCGGGCGGTTAGGACCTCGTAGAGCACCTCGGTCTTGAACAGGTAGATCCCCATGTTCGCGAGGAAGTGCCGGCCCTTCGCCGGGATGCCCCGCTTCTCGATCCAGTCGGCCGGGACGTGGTACGGGGCCCGCTCGTCCGCCGTCTTCGGCTTCTCCACGAACCCGGTCACCCGGCCGTCGTCGGTCATGCTCATCAGCCCGAACCCGGCCGTGTCCTTCTCCGGCACCGGGATGGCCGCGATGGTCACGTCCGCCTTCGCCTCCCGGTGCGTCCGGATCAGGTCCTGGTAGTCCATTCGGTAGAGCTGGTCGCCCGAGAGGATCAGCACGTCGTCCGGGTCGTCCCGCTCGATGTAGGAGAGGTTCTGCCGGACCGCGTCGGCGGTGCCCTGGTACCAGTCGGCCGTCTCGTTCGTCTGCTGGGCCGCGAGGATCTCGACGAACCCCCGGCTGAACATGTCGAACTTGTACGTGTTCGCGATGTGCCGGTGCAGGCTGGCCGAGAGGAACTGCGTGAGGACGTAGATCCGGTGGAGCTTGCTGTTGATGCAGTTGCTGATCGGGATGTCGATCAGCCGGTACTTACCGGCGACCGGGACGGCGGGCTTGGACCGCTGGGCGGTGAGCGGGAAGAGCCGCGAGCCGCGGCCGCCGCCGAGGATGATCGCGAGGACGGAGCGCATGGCAGAGGAGCCTCGGAGTCACGGGGGTTGCGTTCGGCGGGCCGGCCAGATGGGTGGGAGAACCGGCCTGATGAGACGGTATGCTACCAGCGTGCCGGGGCACCGGATAGCCTCTACCCGCCGGACGGCGCGGCGACCCAGGGTGGGACGACCGGTTGTGCGGGCTGGTTATGATCCTTTTCCCCCGGACCGAGGACGGGCACCCGTTCGGGAACCCGCCGCGTCGTCTCGGTCATTGATCCCATAAGCAGTTGCGGCTAGAGTCTGGTCGGAAGGCCGGGCCGTTCGCGACCCGGACGAGCGTCCTCACGAGTCGGGGTTGCCGCGTGGCGCACTCCGTCAACCGGGGCGGGAGCAAAATCCCTTATCGATTCGGGGAGGAACAACGATGATCCGTGGCGTGCATACCATGTTCTACTCGTCGGAGCCGGAGGCGCTGCGCGCCTTCCTGCGGGACAAGCTCGGGTTCCCGGCGGCGGACGTGGGCGACGGCTGGCTCATCTTCGACATGCCCGAGGCCGACATGGGCTGCCACCCGGCCGACCCGCAGGAGGGCGCGCCGTCCGGTACTCAAAACATCTCCTTCTACTGCGATAACATCGAACAGACCGTCGCCGAACTGACGGCCCGCGGGGTGGAGTTCACCGGGCCGGTCGCGAACCACGGCTACGGCCTGGTGACCCATTTCAAGGTGCCGGGGGGCTTCGCGGTGCAACTGTATCAGCCGCTCTACACGAAGCGCCCGTCCGCTCCCTGACCGCGCATTCGGCGGCCGGTCCCCGGCGCGACCACCTCACCCTCCCGAGGTAACCCATGCGTATCCGCCCCTGGTACGTGATCGTATGCGTCGCGACGATTTCCGTGGTGCTCATCGGGCTCTCGTACGCGGCGAACGAGAGGGCCAAAGAGATCCTCCTCGGGCTCGGGCTCAACCTCCTCTCGTCCGTCGTCTTCTTCGTGCTCCTCGAACTGTACTGGGAGCGAATCAAGCTGGTGAACGGGAAAGAGGTCAGCGGGTTCGACTACCTCACTTTTTCGCGGAACATCGATCGCTCGAGTCGGGTCCGCGTCCTGGCAACCTTCATCTACCCGCTCACCGACCGGCCGGACTACGCGGCGGAACGACTTGCCCTTGTCAAGGCCCTCGAGGATGCCGCCCGGCGGCCCTCGTTCGTGGCCGCGCAACTATTGTTCCTCCATCCGGCGAGCCTGGCCGCCCAGCTGCGCGCGGGCGAGCGGAAGGACGACACGATCATCCGGCGGATGGAGGAGGGGCTGGCGACCCTCCGCGCCCTCGGCCGGCGGCTGGAGGGCGGGCCGGCCGCCGGCCGGATCGAGGTCCGGTTGTTCTCCCGGTCGCCCCCGTTCGCCCTGTTTCAGACGGACAACTTCGCCTCGCTCTCCTTCTACTACCGGGACCGCCCAATCAGCGAGGTCACCCGGTACGAGTTCTTCACCGACGCGCCGATCGGGACGTTTGTGGAGAAGACATTCGACGATTTGTGGACCGACGAACGGACGGTTCCGCTCGGGGACTGCGTCCCCGACTCGCCGCCGGCAGAGGACCGAACTGGGGCATGAATGGGGGGCTTCCGATGGGCGTCGACCGGGGCAAGTGGCCGCTGGTGATGCAACTGGGCTTGTGGGGGCTGCCGACCCGTGGGGCGGCGTGGGGGTTCTTCTGGCTCTCCGTCGTTATCGCGCTCGCGTGCGTCGGCATGGGCTTCGTGAACCCGTTCTTCTTCGTCGGCGGGCTGACGGCGACCGCGGCGCTGTGGTACTATCTCGCCATCCGCTGGGTGGACCGGAACAGTCGCTGGGGGTAAGGACCGGGCCCGACCGACCACTCCGGCCCGCGCTCGTTACACTCCCGTCACACTTTTTCGGGTAATCTCACCCCGTCTTCGCCGCGGCGGACCCCGCCGCACCTCTTCCGAACGCACGAGGGCCGACCATGACACGGGCGACGGCGTGGCTCCCCGCGGGCCTGCTCGCGGCTCTGGCCGCCGGGCTCTTGCTGACCCCCACCACCCGGGCCGGCGACATCGGCTACGTCGAGGACTTCGCCCTTGCGAAGGACCGGAGCGCGGCCCTCAAACAACTCATTCCCGGCACCGAGGATTACTACTACTACCACGCCCTCCACGCGCTCAACACCGGGCAGGTCGAGAAGCTCGACGCCCTCCTCCGCCCCTGGCACGAGCGCCACGGCCAGACCGGCCGGCTCACCGAAATCCAGGTCCGCCACGCCCTCCTCGGGTACGAGAAGAACCCGAAGCAGTCCGTCGATTTCCTCGTCCGGCATCTCGGCCTTCAGTTCGCCCACCAGAAAGAGACCCTCGGCGTCGCCCCGAACCTGCCCACCGCCCTTGACCCGAAACTGATCGACCGCGCCGCCCTCCGCGCCAACACGTTCGCCCGGTGGGGCAACCTGGACAACTTCGAGGATTCCGCCCTCGACTGGCTCGCCGCCGGCGAGCTCACCTGGGAACGACGCCGGCACCTGCTCCAGCGGCTCCAGCGGCCGGACGTCCCGACGCTGCCGAAGCTCATCCACGACGACCTAACCGCCGAACACGCCCAGCCGTTCGGCTCGTTCCCGGTCCACTTCATGCTCACCGTCCCCCAGCTAGAGGAACTGCTGAAACTCCGGCCGGGGCTCATCAACGACGGGAATTTCGTGCGGGCGTGGGTGAGCAAACTCCACCCCGGGGCCGACGCCGACTGGCGGCGGGACAAGGCCGTCGCCCGCGCCTACCTCGACCGGCTCCAGGCGGTCACCGACACGCTCCCGCCGGTCCACAACGCCCTCAAGGCCCACGTCCTGTTCCACCGGCTCGCGCTCGACCGGTCCGAAGACGTCTACGACAAGGACCGGTTCCTCGCCTACCTCCAGCTGCCGCGGTTCCAGCCGTACATGGCGAAGGCGTGGAACGACCGGCGGGCGTCTCAGGAGTTTCCGGCCCACCTGAACGTGGACTTCACCGCGCACACCCTTCTGCCGGCCCCGACCACCGACGAGGAGCTCGTCCGCAGCTACCTGAAGCACTTCCTCGCCGACGCGCCCGGGACCGCCGAGTTCGAGCCGTACATCGACCCCACCTGGCTGACCCGCCTGTTCGCCGAGACCAAGGTCGAGGACGGGGTCGGCGACCCGGAGGCGTGGGCGTCGAAGCTCCCGCCGGACCTGTTCGCCAAACTGAAGGACCGGATCGACATCGACTTCGCGTACACGAACAAGACCGACTTCGCGGCCGACGAGCCGGTGAAACTCGACCTGTTCGTCAAGAACGTGCCGAATCTTCTGGTCAAGGTGTTCGAGGTGAACGCCGCCAACTTCTACCGGGCGCAGCTGCGCGAGGTGGACACGGACATCAACCTCGACGGGCTGGTGGCGAACACCGAGCGGGCCCACCCGTACGCCGACCCGCCGACCCGCCGGATGGCCCGGACGTTCGAGTTCCCCCAGCTGACCAAGCCCGGGGTGTACGTGATCGACTTCATCGGCAGCGGGAAGAGCAGCCGGGCGCTCGTCCGCAAGGGCCGGCTGCGGCCGGTCGTGGCCACCGGGACTGCCGGCCAGACCGTGACGGTGGTGGACGAGACCGACAAGCCGGTGGCCGACGCGGTGGTCTGGCTCGCGGGTGTCGAGTACCGGTGCGACAAAAACGGGAAAGCCATTCTCCCGTTCACGGCCCAGCCGGGCCGCCGCCCGGTCGTCCTCAGCCGGGGCGAGTTCTCCTGCCTCGACACCGTCGAGCACCAGCCCGAGAACTATCAGCTCACCGCCGGCATCCACGTCGACCGCGAGTCCCTGCTCGCCCAGCGGCCGACCTCGCTCGTCGTCCGCCCGGCGCTCGCGCTGAACGGCCTGCCGGTGTCGGTGAAGCTGCTCGAAGAGGTCCGGCTGCGGATCACCTCCGTCGACCACAGCGGGATCGCGTCGTCGACAGAGGTCCCCGAGTTCAAGCTGTTCGAGGACCGCGAGGCGGTGCAGGACTTCCGCGTCCCGGGCCGTCTGCACCGGCTCACCGTTTCGCTCTCCGCCAAGGTCAAGAGCCTCGGTACCGGCAAGCCGATCGACCTCGCCGTCCACGAGACGTTCGCCCTCAACGAGATCGACCACACGGACAAGATCGAGGACCTTCATCTCGCGAAGTTCGGGCCGAACTTCGTTCTCGAGCTGCTCGGCCGGACCGGCGAGTTCAAGCCCGATCGGCCGGTCCAGGTCGCGTTCAAACACCGCGACTTCAAGGAAGTGATCGGCGCGACCCTGAAAACCGACGCCGCCGGCCGGGTGGTCCTCGGGCCGCTGGCCGACGTCGTCGTCGTGAGCGCCGTCTCGCCCGAGGGCACGCAATACACCTGGCCCCTCCCGCTCGACCGGCACACCTACCGCGGCACCCTGCACGCGAAGGCCGGCGACACCGTGACCGTCCCGTACCTCGGTGCCGCCGACAAGCCGACCCGGGGGGAGTTCGCCCTGCTGGAAGTCCGCGGGACTGTGATCGCGGCCGACAAGTTCGACGCGCTCGCGATCAAGGACGGGCTGCTCGAAGCCCGCGGGCTCGCCCCCGGCGACTACGACCTCTGGGTGAAGCAGACCGGGCAGAAGGTCCGCATCCGGGTGACTGACGGCCCGGCCGTCGCCGGGTATCTGCTCGGCAAGCTCCGCCAGCTACAGGTGCCGGGGCTGAAACCGGTGCAGATCGCGGCCGTCACCGCCGACGCGGACGTGGTCCTGGTCCAGCTGAAGGACGCGAACAAGTTCGCCCGGGTGCATCTCTTCGCCTCCCGTTACCTGCCGGCGTACTCGGCGTTCGACAACCTCGGAAAGGTGCGGGACGCGGACCTCGGCGGGGTCGTCCCGACCCGGCCGGAGTCGGTGTACCTGACCGGCCGGAACATCGGGGACGAGTACCGGTACGTCCTCGACCGCCGGGGCATGAGGAAGTTCCCCGGGAACATGCTCGACCGGCCCCAGCTGCTCCTCAACCCGTGGGCCATTCGCTCGACCGAGACGGGTGAACAGCTCGCGCAGGGTGGCGAGATGTTCAAGCCGAGGGGCGAGCCGCCGGCGTCGTCCGCGTTCGGAACCACCCCGGCCAAGCCGCACCCGGGCTCGACGGCCGGGGCCGACTTCGCGAACCTCGACTTCCTCGCCGACCCGTCCGCCGTGCTGCTCAACCTGGAACCGAACAAGGACGGTCTCGTCCGGGTGGACCGGAAGAAGATCGGGCCGCACCCGGTCCTTCAGGTGGTCGCCGTGGACCCGCTCACGACCACGGTCCGCACCGTCAGTCTCGCCGAGCAGCCGGCCGGGTTCGTGGACCTGCGGCTGCGCGACGGCCTCGACCCCGCCGGGCACTTCACTCAGCAGAAGCAGGTGAGCGTCCTCACCCCCGGCCGGCCGTTCGTCCTGAACGACGTCGTGGGCAGCCGGTTCGAGGCGTACGACAGCCTCGCCAAGGTGTACGGCCTGTACGCCACGCTCTCGAAGGACCCGAAGCTGGCCGAGTTCTCGTTCGTGCTGACCTGGCCGAAGCTGAAGGACGCGGAGAAGCGGGAGCTGTACTCGAAGTTCGCCTGCCACGAGCTGAGCTTCTTCCTCTGGAAGAAAGACCCGGCATTCTTCGCCGCCGTGGTGAAGCCGTATCTGGCGAACAAGAAGGACAAGACGTTCCTCGACCACTGGCTCCTGGGCGACGACGTGTCCGCGTACACCGACCCGTGGCGGCACGGCCGGCTGAACACGGTCGAGCGAGTGCTCCTCTCCCGCCGGCTCGCCGGCGAGGGGGATCGGACCGCCCGCCACCTCGACGACCTGTTCCGACTCCTCCCGCCAAACATCGGGCGGGAGCTGGTGCTGTTCGATACGGCGGTCCAGACGAGCGAACTGGCGCCCGAAGGAACCGACTTCGCGAAGATGAAGGACAATCTGCACTCGCGTCAGGCTCTCGGGCAGCTGGGGGCCGGGGACGCGGGGCCGGATCTGGCGGCCAAAATGCCCGGAGGCGGTCCCGGCGGTGGCAGGATGCCCGGCGCCCCGCCGGCCTCCCAGCCGGCGCCCGCGGCTGTGAAACCCCAGGAAGAAATGAAGAAACAGGCCAAGGAGTCCGGAGCGCGGTCGGGGAGGTCCGAACGCGGTGATAAGGACGGCAAGAGGCTGGAGGACGCCCAGGCCGGTATTGAGCTGTACTACGAGAACGACCGGGAGAAGGCGGTCGTCCGCCAGCTGTACCGCAAGCTCGACCCGACGATGGAGTGGGCCGAGAACAACTACTACAAACTCCGCATCACCGAACAGACGGCGGGGCTGATCGGCGTCGACCCGTTCTGGGTGGACTACGCCCGGTACGCCGGGAACGGCCCGTTCCTCTCCCGGCACCTCGCCGACGCGTCGCGGAACTTCACCGAGATGATGTTCGCCCTGGCCGCGCTCGACCTGCCGTTCGAGCCGGCCAAGCACGTCGTCGCGTTCGACGGCGGGAAGATGACCCTCGGCCCGGCCGGGCCGGTCGTCGCGTTCCACGAGGAGGTCCGCCGGACCGACGGCCCGGACGGGAAGGTGCCGGTGCTGGTCGGCCAGAACTTCTACCGCCCCGCCGACCGGTTCCGGGAGGAGAACGGCGAGAAGGTGGACAAGTACGTGAGCGGCGAGTTCATCGTCCACACCGTCTACGGGTGCCAGGTGGTCGTCACCAACCCGACCTCCACCCGCCAGCGGCTGAGCGTCCTGGTCCAGCTGCCGGTCGGGGCGATCCCGGTTGGCAACGGCCAATACACCCGGACCGTCCACGTCGACCTGGAGCCGTACCGCACCCAGACGGTGGACTACCTGTTCTACTTCCCGAAGCCCGGCCGGTTCGCCCACTTCCCGGCCCACGTGGCGAAGAGCGAGCGGGTGGTCGCCGCCGCCCAGCCGACCCAGTTCGAGGTGCTGGAGAAGCCGAGCCGGCCGGACACCACGTCGTGGGACTACATCTCCCAGCACGGGACGGACGACGAGGTGTTCGCGTACATGAACCGGGAGAACGTGAACGCCCTGAACCTGGACAAGATCGCGTTCCGGATGCGGGACCGGGCGGTGTACGAGCGGGTGATCGTCCTCCTCCGCGGGCGGCACGTATTCCACCCGACGCTCTGGTCGTACGGGCTGTTCCACAACGACCCGGGGGTGGTGCGGGAGTACCTGCCCCACAACGACGGGCTGGTGGGCCAGTGCGGCGGGCCGATCGACACGCCGCTCCTGACGATCGACTCCGTCGAACGGCACGCCTACGAGCACCTGGAGTACAAGCCGTTGGTGAACGCCCGGGCCCACAGTCTCGGCTCCCGCCGGCAGATCGTGAACGGCCCGCTCCACGACCAGTACCACAGGCTGCTCAAGCAGCTGAGCTACCGCACCCAGCTCGACGACACCGACCTCCTCGCGGTCGTGTATTACCTGCTCCTACAGGACCGGATCGAGGAAGCCCAGACCGCGTTCGCCCGGGTGGAAGCGGAACGGGTGCCGACGAAGCTCCAGTACGACTACTGCGCGGCGTACCTCGCGATGTTCGACGAGAACCCGGTCCGGGCCCGGTCGATCGCCGCGAAGTACCTCGGCCACCCGGTCGACCGGTGGCGGAACGCGTTCGCGGCGATCGTCAACCACCTGGACGAGGCGACCGGGAAGGGGTCGAAGGTCGCCGACCCGACCGACCCGGGCCAGAACCAGGGTAACCTGGCGGCCACCGAGCCGGCGTTCGAGGCCGGGGTCCAGGGGAAGGGCGTCAGCCTGAGCTGGCAGAACCTGGAAGCGGTGACGCTCAACTACATCCCGATGGACGTGGAGCTGTTGTTCAGCCGGAGCCCGTTCGCCCAGCAAGGGGGTGGGCAGTTCGCGTTCACCCGGCCGAGCTACTCACAGGTGGTGAAGCTCCCGGCCGGGCGGGACAAGGTGGTGATCCCCCTCCCCGACGATCTGGTGAAGCGGAACATGCTGGTGGAGGTGACCGGGGCCGGGAAGGCGCGGGTGGTGACGTACTTCGCCAGCGAGATGGACGTGAAGATCACCGAGAACTACGGCCAGCTGAAGGTGGCCGACGCGGTGGGCGGGAAGCCGCTGGGCAAGGTGTACGTGAAGGTGTACGCGAAGCTCGCGGACGGGTCGGTGAAGTTCCACAAGGACGGGTACACGGACCTCCGGGGGCGGTTCGACTACGTGTCGGTGAACACGCCCGAGCGGCAGCCGGTCCAGCGGTTCTCGGTGCTCGTGCTGAGCGAGGACCGCGGGGCGGTGATCCGCGAGCAGGGCCCGCCGCAGCAGTGACCACGTGTCTTGTAGGGCCGGTTGTACCGGCCGATGTCTCCGTTCCGTGCCGGGGGACAGCCAACCCCGGCCGGCACAGCCGGCCCTACCGGCTCACCTCGCCCCGACGAACGCCCCGCCGTCGAACCCCTCGAACGCCCTCAACCCGGCGATCTCTCGTCCGTTCTTCCCGCTGAACACCCGGACCGGGCAGTCTTTCAGCCCGCCGCCCGGCGCACAGATGATGTCCGGCACCCCGTCCCCGTCCACATCGGCGTATGCGACCCGGACGCCGCCCGGGTAATCCTCCGGGAACGCGAGCCGATCCACCGCCGGCCGCCGGAACTGACCCGGGTTGAAGACCCGTACCGCCGGCGGACCGCCGCCGTCGAGCCCGCAGACGATGTGCCCGCCGCGGTCTGCGGAGACCCACAGCCCGCCCCGCCAGTTCGGATCGAACGCCCCGAACTCGGTCAGCACCTTCTGGTCGGCGAGGTTGAACACCCGGACCAGCGGGCCGATATCGGCCGGCCCTGAAGCGGCCACGATGTCCGGGTTCCCGTCCGCGTTCAGGTCGGTCCACGCCACCCGGACCCCGCCGCGCAGCTGCTCGGGGAAGGCGAAAAAGCTGGCCACCTCCTTCCCCTGCGCCAGGTCGAATACCCGGACGTGCGGCCCGCCGCCGACGTCCGGGGCGACCGCAACGAGCGCCCGGCCGTCCGCCGTCACGTCCGCGGCGGCGACGTTCACCCCGCCGGCCCACTGCGGATCGGCCCCCAGGAACTCGGCGAGCAGGCTCATGTCCCGTCCGTCGAACACCCGAACGAGCGCCGGCATTCCCTTGCCCGGCACGGTCACCACGTCCGGGTAGCCGTCCCCGTTCAGGTCGGCGACCGCCACCCGCACCCCGCCGCGGAACTCGGCGTCGTAGGCGAAGAAGTCGAACGCCGCGGGCGCCCGCAGGTCGTGGAACACGCGGACCCGGGGACCGCCCCCGTCGCCGGCCCCGATCGCGACCGCGGCCGCCTTCGACGGGGCGAGCCCGATCACCGGGGGCGGCGGGACACCCGGGTTCGGGGCCGGCGTGGCGAGAACGGCCACCCGCTCGCCGAGCCGGCGGTACAGCCCGTCGACCCGCGTGACCTGATCCCGCACCCCGGCCGGGAGGTTCGGCACCCGATCGAGCTGAGCCACCACCTCGCCCCACGCCTGTCCCACGGCCGGGAACGCCGCGGCCGCCTTCGCGAGGTCACCCGTCGCCTCAAGATTCCGGCGCAGCTGCCGCGCTGCGCGGGCGAACTTCCGGATCGCCCGGTCCGCGTCCCGCGTGAACGCCGCCCCGAGCTGATGGTCGGCCGTGGTCCAGAGGTCGTCCGCCTGCTCGTCGAGCGCACCGGCCAGCCGGGCCACCGATTCCTTCCCCCGGTCCGCGTCCGTGTCGCCCTCGGTCAGGGCGGCGGCCAGCTGTTGGACGTCATACCCGACCCGGGCGAAGGCCGGGCTGGCGGACGCGTTCCGGGTCGTCAGCTCGTTCAGCCCCGCGAACTCCGTCTCGACCGTCTCGAGCGCGCGGTACAGCTGCCCGCGGTCGGCAGTCTTGCGGGCGAGGGTCGCCAGGGAGGTTGCCGCCGCGGCCGCCCGGTCGACACGGGCGGCGATCTCATCGCGGACCGGCGGTGGGACCCGGAGACTCGTGAGCTCGGCCCTTGCGGTGGTGAGGTCGACGACGAGCTGATCGGCCCGGCGAGCCACCGCCGACTGGTAAAACCGCTCCTCCGAGATGCCGCCGAACGGTTTGAACTTCACCGGCTTCTTCGGGTCGGCGGTCGCCGCCGCGGCGGTCATGACCAGAGAAAGAAGGGCGAGGACGCGGATGGTGGTAGGCGGCATGGCGTGCCTCACGCAGCTGGGAGCCGGGGTGTTCCGCCGACGATTTCGACGGGTCACCGCCCAGGAGCCCATTCACCCGATGAGCAAAAAGAGTACCGGGTGGGCCGGCTCCTGCCGGGCGAAGCTCTGACGAGTCGAGGGCCGGCCCGGGTTCTACAATTCGCCACATCCCGCCAGGCCGTTTCTCGCGATCTGAAAGGTTACCGCATGGTCGTCGCACGTCAGGCCGTCATCACCGAGCCGTTCAAGGCCGGGGTCCGCGAGGTCGAGCTCCCGGACCCCGGCCCGAACCAGATCCTGCTTGCCGCCGAATACTCCGCGGTCAGTGCGGGGACCGAGCTCGCGGTCTATACCGGAACCCACCAGTGGCTGAAAGACCCGAACCTCCCGGACTGGAAGTTCCCGTTTCGGTCGGGCTACTCCGCCGCCGGTCGGGTGTTGAAGGTCGGGAAGGAATTCCCCGGCGGGTTCAAGGAAGGGGACCGCGTCAGCTACCCCGGGAACCACGCCTCGGCTGAACTGCTGACGGTCGGGCACGAGCGGTGCCGGGTCTGGAAGCTGCCCGACAATCTACCCTTCGACAAGGCCGCCGTGGCGTGCATCTCCCGGTACGGATTCGGGGCGTCCGTTCGGGCCGGGCTCACTCTCGGGCGCAGTGCGGCCGTCCTGGGGCTCGGGATCATCGGGCAGTTCGCGCTCCGGTGCCTGATCGCGGCCGGGGCGTCGCCGGTGGTCGGGATCGACGCGGTCAAGATGCGCCGGGACGCGGCCCTCGCGGCCGGGGCCGACTTCTGCATCGACGCGGCCACGCCGGACATCCGCGGCCAGCTCGCCGACTTCCTCGGCGCCCGCGGGGCGGAGGTGGTGGCCGACGCGACCGGCGTCCCGGACGCGATCCCGACGGCGATGTCCCTGGCGTGCGACGCCGGCCAGGTGGTGGTAGTCGGGAGCCCGCGGGGGAAGGCGAAGGAGGTGAACTTCTACGACGACCTCCACCGCCGGTACATCGAGGTGACCGGCGCGCACGGGAACATGCTGTTCGAACCGGCGCACACCCGCCTGGCCGGGGCGTGGGACATCAACAAGGCACAAATGTGGCTCTTGCGGGCGCTCGCGGCCGGACGGCTGAGCCTCGCCGGGCTGGTCACCCACACCATCGCCCCGGAACAGCTCGGCACTGCCTACGAGGGGCTGCTCAAGGACAAGGACCACTACCTCGGGGTGCTGGTGAAGTGGGTGTAAAGCAAGCAGCAGGAGAAGATCTACCCGCTTCGTAGGGCACGCACTGCGTGCCGGGTTTTGTTAGCGAAACGGCACGCAGTGCGTGCCCTACGAAGCGGGCGGAACGAATCGCGGGTCTGCTTCTTCCGACCGCTCGCCGACCATTAGCTGGCGAAGTCGATCATCACGATCCGCTTTCTCGACCTCAAGTGAGGTCGACCACATGTCCGGGCCTATTCCATCGGCGAGAACCGGGCTCGTCTTCGTCCAGAACCCGAAAAAGAGGTGAATGGGCGTCGCCGGAACGCGGGAAGTAGCCGGCTTGCTCGTCGACGGGAGGGGTCACTTCACCGGCCGCGATGGAGTTAAACACCCCAGCAAGCCTTGTTCGAACGCGGACCAGTTTGGAACGTCGGCGAAGACTTCGAGCCGGCTGTCGCGGCGGTACGCGGTCGGGGAGACGGTCAGGTTCGCCCCGGCCCGGTTGACCGCGACCCACTCGTCCGCGAGACGGAACACGCCCTTCAGCCTGGTCACGCCGGGGGCCGTATGGAGGAGGGCAAGGAGCCGGTCCTCGTCGAACACGTCGGCGGGTGAGAACACCCACCCACACGCCGGCCGTACGCCCGGGGGTGACTCGTAGCGGGCCGGGGAACCTGACCCCACATCCCCCTTCCCCGTGGGTGAAGGAAGAGCGATGGGTTCCTCCGTTGCCCGGTGCGGCGAAGGGTGTTCGTGGTGCCCGTGGGCTTCCGGGTACAGCGGCAGGCGCTCGTCGTCCGCGGTCAGGTCGAGCCAGGCGGGGTCGAGCCGCCCGTGGGTGGTCCCGGCGATCAGGAGCTTCGGCGGGAAAAGGCCGTCGGCCCACGCCTGGAAGTCCGACACGAGTTCCGGGGTAGCGGTGTCGAGCTTGTTCATCACCACCACGTCGGCGAGCTGGACCTGGTCGACGAACACCGGGTTCGTCTTCATCTCCGGGCGGGCGAAGTCGGCGGGGTCGACGATGCCGAGCGTGGCCCGCAGGTCGAGCCGGCCGGCATAGTCCTGGCGGAGGGTGTCGAGCAGCCGGGCCGGGTGGCCGAGGCCGGTGGTCTCGATGATCAGCCGTTCGGGCTTCGCGTCGAGGAGGAGGAAGTGCAGCGCGACCGGCAGGTACGGGGCGGACGCGCAGCACACGCACCCCCCGCCGACCTCGCGGACGGACACCCCGTCCGGGCTGCTCCCCTCGATCAAGGCACCGTCGATGGACACCTCGCCGTATTCGTTGACGAGGACCGCCCACCGCGACCCCGGCGGCTTGCGAGTCAGCAGGTCGATGACCGCGGTCGTCTTCCCGACGCCGAGGAAGCCGGTGATCAGGTTGGTCGGGATGGCCATGCGGGAATTGTACGGGCCGGCGGCGGTCAGCCCCGCGACCCGCCGTCGAGGTCGTCTCGCGGGTCGTACCCCTCGATCTCGTCGTCCGGGCCGAGGAAGCCGAGCTCAACAACCTCAGCGGACTGGTCACCGAGGTCGAAGTCGCCCGGCGTGCGGGGTATCGCCCGTGAGATTGCGACGCAATACCCCTCGTCGGCGAACTGCCGGGCCTCGGCGAGCGACCGGCAGTAGAGCACTTCCTCCCGGCACCTGTCGCAATACCGGACAGTCTCGTCACGGGTCGGGGTGAGTTGCTCCCATTTCTGTGGGCAGCGGAAGGCGAACGTCGAAGGGCAGTTCTCGATCTTCGGCCGGTCGACGATCGCGATCCAGACGGGGTCGAGGGTCGCGCACAACTCACGGACACGGGCCTCCAGCCGCTCCAGTTCCGGGCTATTTGCCGGCTCCCGCCCGAGTTCCGCTTGCAGCCGAAGGTACTCCGCCCGCGGGTCGTCGCGATCGGCGAGCCAGTCGGCGTATACGAGCCATGTCGTGATATCCTCCGGCCGGTCGATGATCGATCGGAGGAATGCCTTGTCTTCGGCGGCGAACGTGGGGTTTGACATAACCGCCCCGACACATGGACCGGGGGCCGGGTTCACCAGAACTTCCACCAGGGCCGCCGGGGCGGCGGGGGCGGGTCCGGGTCGGCGATCATGAGGCCCATCATCATTTCTTCCGGCCACAACACTTCGAGGTCCCTCGGGGAGCGGGTCTCGGCGAGGGAGACGGCGACACAGTGACCGAGCCGGGCGTGATTTCGCGCCTGGGAGATGTCGTGGCAGTAGTACACCAGCTGCTCACAACTCTCGCAGTAGCGCTCGCCGACTTCTCCGATCACTTTCAGGTTTTCCCACCGCCCCGGACACCTGAAGGCAAAGTCCGCCGTGCAATTCTCGATCGCCGGCCGGTCGAAGACCGCCACCCAGAGCCGGGGCAGCGTTAGACGTAACACACGGAGCCGGGCGTCGACGCCAGGCCGGTCGGGGTCGTCGGGCCCGAGCTGCCCTTGCCGGACCTGGAGCCGGAGGAACTCGGCCCGCAACGGGTGGTCACGTTCGTCCAACCAGTCGGCGTAGATGAGCCACCCGGTCAGTTCGGCCGGGTTGTTGAGGATGCGGCGGAGGAACGCCTTGTCCTCGTCGGTGAACGGGGCAGACATGGGGAGCCCCGGAACGGGATGTGGTCGGACGTGATCGGTTCACCGCATCGTACCACCGCCCTCCCCAAAACGACAACGAGGGGCCGAAGCCCCCCGCGTTGGGCCGCGACCCTTTTGGGCCGCGGCAATCCGGTCTTCTCATCCCGCGTTTCGTACCGGAGGCTACTCCTCGCCCTTCTTCTCCCGTTCGTCGAGCCTCTTCTTCTGATCGTCCGTCTCCACGTAGTTCAGCTCTTTCTTGACCAGCTCGAGAACCGAGTTTCGGGCCTTGAACCGCGCCTCCTCGAAGAATGCCCCGCGGAGCTGGGTAGGGACCTGGCCCCGTCCGAACCCGCCGAACGTACTCTTGAACTGGTCCGGGTCCCGCTCCTCCCGCTTCAACAGTGCGATCACGTAGTAAGTGTCCTTCGGCTGGTCGGGCTGCACCAGCACCGTCTTCGGGGGCTTGGTCCGTTCCTCGATCAGAACCTTGACCATTTCCTGCGTCGGGTACGGCAAGTCGGTCGTGGGCGTCAGCTGGAACGGCCGGATGGTATCCGTCCCCACCCCGCCGACCCCGGGCACGATCTGGATCGGGGCGACGTTGTCGATCCGGAACAGCCTCACCCGGTCCTTCGCCTTCGGGTCCGTGGCCTGCTTCTGGAGCTGGGCCTGCATGTCCGCCATGTCCTGGGCGATGATGAACTCGGACGTGCTCGGCTTCGCCCGGAGGTCGTTCGCCAGACGCTCGGCCTCGGCCTTCGCCAGGTCCCGGGCCTTGATCCGCTTCCACGCCTCGATCACCCTCGGCTTCGCGATCTGGAAGGGCACGATCTTGCCAGGCAGTTCCTCCGTCCGCCATACCAGGAACACCGGGTCCGCCTTTCCGAGCGGGCTGGCGGCGGCGTCCGCCGCCTTCTCGGGATAGAACTCCGGTTTGTACGTCCCGCTCGCCTGCTCCCGGGTCCTGTTCATCGGGTTGGTCGTCCAGAAAAACTTCTGCCCGAACTGGATCGGGGAAGCTCCCCCCAGGCCGGCGTGCGGGTCCGTCCCGTCGACCCCCCTGTCCTTGATCGCCTTGAGCGGGGCCAGCCCCGGGTCTTCCGCGATCGTCCACTCGCTCTGGGGTTCGGTCGTCCCGCCGGTCTTCAGGCCGCGGGTCTTCACGAACTGCGCGATGTACTCCCGGGCGGCAGACTTGTCCTTCGCCTTCCCGTTCTCGGTCAGCTTCTCCACTTCCTCCTTCAACTTCTTCAGGTCGGCGACCGCCAGCTCCCGGGCCTTGTGCTCGGTCATCTCCTTCAACAGCTCGGGCTTCACCGCCTCGATCGGGAGCGGCGGGGGCAGCGCGGCCTGGTAGGCGCCCAGGCCCCCGACCGACGTGGCCAGCAGCCCCGGCCCCGGGACGCCGCCGAGGAGCAGGGGAAGCCCGGCCTTGACCCGGGCCCGCTGCTCATTCGCGACCGCGGCCGAGTAGAACAGGTTCGCGGGGAGGAACGCGGGCCCGAACCCGGCGGCCGCGCCGGCCGCCCCGCCGGCCGCGGCGGCCAGGGTCTGCGGGCGGACGATGCTCGTGTCCAGGATGTCCATCGGGAGGACGAACAGGCTCGCCCCGCCCCACCGGCTCTCGACCGCGAACTTATGGTTGCCGACGACCCGGGTCCGGTACTGCTCGTACACGAGCGGCTCCTTGGCCGCCCCCGGGCCGGCGGTCAACACCGCCCACGCCCCGGCCCCCATGCCCGGGACCGGAACGATCAGGCCCCACACCTCCGACTTGACAAGCTGTTCGGCCCGGCTGACCCACGCCTTCGCCGCGTCCTGGTAGTACTTCTCCTCGCCGGTCGCCGACACCCACTCGACCTTTACCTTCCGCGGCTCGCGGAACCCGGGCTCTTCCTTCGACGGGTCCGGCTCGTAGTCCTTCCGCTCGTTGAACAGCCGTTGCAGCTGGTCGTCGGACGGCACCGGGATCTTGTCGGCGAAGAGCGCGCCCGGCACCCCCAGCGCCTCGTAAGCGGTCGGGCTTGTCTTCTCCCGGTAGAATTCGAACATGTCGTACGGCGGGTCGAAGACGTTCGGGGTCCGGCCGGGGCCGGGGGAGTCCCGCCCCGTCATGCCGGAGAACGGGTTGCTGTCGCCGAGCAGGGCCGTCTGGGCGGCCCGGACGCGGAACTCCGCGGCCAGGGCCGTCAGGCAGGCGTCGAGGCTGAACCCGGGGGTTTCCTTCTGGAGGACGTCCCGGACCTGGATCTCGGCTTCGGGCTTGAACTGGCCCAGAAACTCCCGCTGGATCAGGGCCTTGACGTCGTCTTTCCCGAACTCGATTCCGAGCGCCTTCGCCTTCCGGTCCCAGAGGATGAACTCGACCCGGTCGCGGTCGGTCCGGTTCGGGGCGTTCGCGAAGTAGGTTCCGACGGCCCGGGCCAGCTGCACGTTCTGCTGCAGCGCGGTCATGACTTCGAGCGTCTTGAGGGCGTCCTTGTCCGCCTGCTTCGCCTTCGGGTTGTTCGCGATCATCGGGAGGACGTAGCCCGCCATCTGCGGGTTGCTGAGGGCTAACCGGAGCATGCCCTGGATCTCGGGCGTTCCCTGGGCCATCTGCTCGGCGAGACTCACCTGGAGGGTGCTCGAGGTCTGCATCGCGGCGTAGACCATGAACTTGCTGGCCATCGCCCGCTGGGTCCGGAGCTGGTACACGTCCCGCTCGTAAACCTTGGTGCCGTCGATGGTGCAGAGCTGTTCGCCCTTTTTGGCCTTGCCCCGGACGAACCCCGGGAGCCAGTCGAAGAAGTCGGCCCCGCCCCCGAGCCCGCTCGAGAGGACGAACGTGAACATGATGAAGACGGTGACCACCGCGAAGATTGCCCGCTGGTTCCGCCGGAAAATGTTAAACGGGTTGTAGGCCATTGCCGGTCCTCGGTTTGCGGCGGCGATACGGGCTCGCCCGTCGGCTGTGGGGGTTGACAGCCGTCGTATGGTCGTACTAAGGGTGATGGGCGCTGCTCGGCCCTCAAGCCTCCGATTGTAGAGATTCTATCAACTGCAACAACCGCAAAGGGGGGTCGGGCCCTCTAAGACGGGTGGTGTGACGGAAAAGGTGGAGCCGCTCCCCGAGCCCGGCGGTGTGGCGAGCCCTGGCAGCCTGCCCAAACCCTGACCAACATCCCGCCGGCTTGCCGTCCGTCATACAATCGACCCACGCCCGACTAACCCGTACGGAGTCTCAGCTGGTGCCTACGCCACGCAAGAAGCCGGCGAGCAAGCCCTCGTCCGACCCGAAGAAGCCCACCCGCAGCCCGCGGAAGAAGGCCGCCAACACCCCGGCCACGACCGGGGTCGAGCCGGCCGCCGGCCGCCGCAAGCGGTCTGCCCCGAACCCCGCCGCGGTCCCCATCGGGAACGGGGACGGTGCGCCCCCGCCGGCCGGCGGACGGACGTTCGACCTCGTCATCGTCGAGTCGCCGGCCAAGGCCAAGACGATCAACAAGTATCTCGGGCCGAGCTTCCGGGTACTCGCCAGCTACGGCCACGTCCGCGACCTGTCGACGCGGAAGCTGAAGGGCGAGGAGATCGCCGGCATCCGGATCGCCGACGGGTGGAAGCTCCGGTACGCGGTCGACGAGAAGGCCGAGGAGGAGGGGCGCGGCCGGCGGCGGACCGCCAAGGACATCCTCGCGGAACTCCGGCGGGAGGCGGACCGGGCGAACCGGGTACTGCTCGCGAGTGACCCGGACCGGGAGGGCGAGGCCATCGCCCGCGACATCGCCGACGAGCTGAAACTCGACCCGGCCCGGACCTACCGCATCCGGTTCAACGAGATCACCAAGTCGGCGATCCAGCAGGCCCTTGCCAGCCCGGAGCAGATCAACACCGACCGGGTGGCCGCCCAGGAGGCCCGCCGGGCGATGGACCGGGTGGTGGGCTTCCCGCTCTCGAACCTGCTCGGGAAGAAGGTGGCGGGCGGGCTGAGCGCCGGCCGCGTGCAGTCGGTCGCGGTCAAGCTGATCGTCGACCGCGAGCGGGAGATCGAGGCGTTCGTCACCGACGAGTACTGGAAGATCACCGCGCTGCTCGCCCCGCAAGGGTCGGACGTCGTGTGGGCGGCGGACCCGAAGAAGTCGAAGATCTTCGCGAAGAAGAAGCCGGGCGACGAGAAGGCGGCCGTCGGGCCGAAGGCGGCCGACGCCGCCGAGACCGACGAGCCGGTCGAGGACACCGAGGCCCCGGAGCCGGAGGCGGCCGACGGTCAGGAAACGGCCGCGGCCGAAGTCGCCCCGGGGGCGTCCCCGGGCCAGGAGCGGGCCGGGCTGCCGAAACCGCCGGCCGGGTCGTTCATGGCGGAGCTGGTGAAGTGGGACGCGGCCGACCCGAAGCTCGGGGCCGAGACCGCGGCGGACGCCGTGGTCGAAGCCCTGCGGGGCGTCCCGTTCGTGGTCGCGAAGGTCGAGGAGAAGGACCGCCAGGACCGGCCCCACGCCCCGTTCACCACCAGCACCCTGCAGCAGCAGGCGTTCCTCCGGCTGCGGTTCGCCGCCAGCCGGTCGATGCGGGCCGCCCAGGACCTGTACCAGGGCGTCGAGCTCCAGGGGCAGGGGCAGACGGCGCTCATCACGTACATGCGGACCGACAGCACACGGATCTCGCCGGACGCCTTGACCGCGGTCCGGAGTTTCATCGGGGCGCACCCGAAACTTGGTGCCCAGTACCTGCCGGCCAAGCCGAACGTCTACGCCTCCGGAAAGTCGGCCCAGGAAGCACACGAGGCGATCCGCCCGACCGACGTGACCATGACCCCGAACCGGGCCAAAGAACTGGGCCTGGGCGGGGACCAGTTCCGGCTGTACGAGCTGATCTGGCAGCGGTTCGTGGCCAGCCAGTGTACGCCCGCGATCCTCGCCGTGACCACCTACGACATCACCGCCGGGCAGGGGCTTTTCCGGGCCCGCGGGCAGGTGGAGAAGTTCCCCGGATACCGGCGGGTCCTCGCCCCGGTCGGCGGCCAGGATAACGTGGTGCTGCCGGCGGTGAAGGAGCGGGACGTCCTCGACCGGCTCGACCTGTTCGAGACCCAGCACTTCACCCAGCCGCCGCCGCGGTACAACCAGGCGTCGCTGGTGAAGGCCCTGGAGAAGGAAGGGATCGGCCGGCCGAGCACGTACGCGGAGATCATCCGGCGGATCCAGTCGAAGGGGTACGTGACCGAGGAGAAGAACCGGTTCTTCGCGACCGAGATCGCCAAGGTGGTGACCGACCTCTTGGTCCGCCACTTCCCGAAGATCATGGACATGAAGTTCACCAGCCACTTCGAGGAGGAGCTGGACGAGATCGAGACCGGGAGGTGCAACTACCGGGAGGTGCTGGACGAGTTCTGGGGGCCGTTCTCGGAGGCGCTGAAGCAGGCAACCGAGGGGATGGCCGCGGCCCGCGAGGTCCTTGAGGAGAAGTGCCCGAAGTGCGGCCGGCCGCTCGAACGGCGGTACAGCGCGAAGACGGGCGGGTCGTTCGTCGGGTGTACCGGGTGGAAGGACAAGGAGAGCCCGTGCCGGTTCAAGCGCGGGGAGGACGGGAAGGAGATCGCCGGCCCGGAGGTGACCGACATCCCGTGCCCGGCGTGCGGGAAGATGATGGTGAAGAAGGAAGGCCGGTTCGGCACGTTCTTCACCTGCTCCGGGGAGCCGGACTGCCCGACCACGATGAACCTTCGGGCCGACGGGACCCGGGTGGTGACGGCCCTGCCGACCAAGAACAAGTGCCCGAAGTGCGGGAAGCAGTTCCTGCTCCTGAAGGAGAGCAAGGCGGGCAAGAAGTACGTCCAGTGTCCGGACGCGAAGTGCAAGTTCATCGCCGACGCGGACCCGGAGGGCAACCCGGTCAAGCCGGCGGACACCGGGATCGTGTGCGAGAAGTGCGGCCAGCCGATGGTGATCAAGGTGGCGTGGCGGGGGCCGTTCCTGTCGTGCTCGGGCTATCCGAAGTGCCGGAACGCGAAGTCGATCAACGCGGAGCTGCGGGAGAAGCTGAAGGACATCCTGCCGCCGATGCCGGAGAAGGGGGCGAAGGAGAAGGCGAAGTCGGACCTGCCGCAGGTGGAGATCACCGAGAAGTGCCCGGATTGCGGGGCGCCGATGCGGCTACAGAAGTCGCGGTTCGGCGGCCGGCTCTTCCTCGGCTGCACGCACTACCCGAAGTGCAAGGCGACGGCGAAGGTGACGCCGGAACTCCAGGCCCGCATCGACGCGGCGGGGGCGGCCCCGACCCCGGCGGGGTGAGCCGGGGCCGGTGGCCGGGTATACTGCGGGCGGAGAGACTGAGGCCGCGAGGAGGGTCGCAATGGCGAAAAAGAAAGCGCCTGCCAAACCGAAGTTCGTCCCCATCCGGCTTCCCGGAAAGGGGAAGATCCCGCTAAAGGTCATCCGCGAGGCGGTCAAGAAGGTCCGCGAGATGGAACTCGCCCGGCAGAAGTTGCTTGAGACCGCGTCATGAGTACGGGGGCGGTCGGAGGTCCGGGGTACGAGACCAGTGTCTTCATCAACTGTCCGTTCGACGAACCGTACCAGCCGCTCTTCCGCGCCCTCGTGTTCACAGTCGAGTATTGCCGGTTCGCCGCCCGCTGTGCTCTCGAAGTCGACGACTCCGGGGAAACCCGGGCCGCGAAAATCATTCGTCTGATCGAGAATTCCCGTTTCGGCATCCACGACATTTCCCGGACGGAGTTTTCGGTCATGGACGGCGAGCAACTCCCGCGCTTCAATATGCCCTACGAGTTCGGCATCTTCACCGGGTTCAAGACGGGTGGGTCGGTCAAACAGCGGCGGAAAGCAATCCTCGTCCTGGACCGACAGAAATACCGGTACCAGAAGTTTCTTTCGGACATCGCCGGACAGGACATTCGAAGTCATAACAACGACCCGGAAACGTTGATCCGGGAAGTCCGGGGCTGGCTTCAAGCCCAGGCCGGGAAGCGGAACCTGTACGGGGCCGACTACATCATCTCCCAGTTCCGCCGCTTCACTGTGTTGATACCGGACCTGCTTGCCGTGATGAAGAAGACCGAGGCAGATTTGACGAACTACAGAGATCTGCACAACTTGGTCGGCGACTGGATCGCGGCGAACATAGAGGATAAGTTGCCGGCTCACCAGTGACTGATGCGT
The DNA here is from genome assembly GCA_028288765.1 of Gemmataceae bacterium. Lineage (GTDB taxonomy): Bacteria > Planctomycetota > Planctomycetia > Gemmatales > Gemmataceae > Urbifossiella. Next base: position 57,582 of record JAQGHQ010000090.1, read on the forward strand.
CGCGAACGCTTGCCCGCGACCAGGCCGGACGGCAACCCGACACGTGGGACGGTGAGTACCCGCCCCATCCCACTCACTCCCGCTCTTCCAGCCGCCCCGAGTGCTGGATCGCCCGGAACAGGTAGAACCCGAGGACGCCCGCCACCACGCACCCGAGGACGCCGAACACCGACACGTCCCACACGAGCGGCGGGGCCTTCGCCGCCCACATCACCGCCGACCCCAGGAACAGGGCGCTCACCAACAGCCCGAACACCAGCCGGTTCACCGAGGGTTCCAGGTGCCGGTGCATCAGCTGGACGCCGACCTCCTGCCGCTGCATCATCCGCATCAACCCGCCGAACTGCCGCGGGAGCGACCGCACGAGGTCGTCCCAGTCTTGCGCCCCGGCCAGCGCCCGCTGGAGGACCCGCCGCGGCGACAACTTCTTCAGGATCAGCGTCCGCTTGTACGGCTCCAGTAGCTCCACCAGGTTGAACTTCGGCGACAGGAGCCGGCCCGTGCCCTCCAAAATGACCAGCACCCGCAACAGCATCGCGAGCGGCGGCGGGAGCATCACCTGGTAGCGGCGGATCGCGTCCGTGACTTCGTTGAGCGCGGTCCCGAGCTGGAACTGCTCGAGCGGCATCCCCCAGTAGAACGCCAGCTGTTCGGCCACCTCGCCCTCCAGGGCGTCGGCGTCGAACTTCGCGGGCACGTCCCCGACCTGGGCGACGAGGTCCGTCAGGACCGCCGCGTCCTGCCGGACGACCGCGGTGACCGCCCGCTCGATCCGGTCCCGCATCCGGGCGTCCAACCGCCCGACCATGCCGACGTCGAGGAGCCCGATACACCCTTCCGGGCGGTCCCCGCCCGGCGGCAGGTACAGGAGGTTGCCCGGGTGCGGGTCGGCGTGGAAGAACCCGTCGCGGAAGATCATCTCCAGGAAGATGCGGGCCCCGCACCGGGCGAGGGCGTCGGGGTCGCCGCCGGCCGCCTTGACCTTCTCGATGTGCGTGAACGGGATGCCGTCGAGGTACTCCATCGTGAGGACCAGGCCGGTCGAGAACGCCGGGAACGGCTCCGGCACGCACACCCCCGGGTCCGCGGCGAACGCGTACCGGAACATCTGGAGGTGACGGAGCTCGCGGCGGAAGTCGAGTTCCCGGATGAGCACCCGGTTGAACTCGGCCACCACCGCGACCGGGCGGTAGCTCCGCACGTCGGGTAAGAATCGTTCGGCGAGCCCGGCGAGCTCGGACACGATCGCGAGGTCGTCCGCCACCCGCCGGGCGATCCCCGGGTGCTGCACCTTCACCACCACCCGCCGCCCGTCGTGCAGCGTGGCCCGGTGGACCTGCCCGATCGACGCCGACGCGATCGCCACGGCCTCGAACTCCGGGAACAGCTCGGCGAGCGGCCGCTTCAACTCGGCCTCGATCAGCTCCTTGGTGACCGGGAACGGGTCGGCGGGGACGTTCCCCTGGAGCTGGGCCAGCTCGTCGGCGAGGGCGGACCCGACCAGGTCGCGGCGGGTGCTAAGGACCTGCCCGAGCTTGATGAACGTGGTCCCGAGTTCGGTCAGCGCGAGACGGACGCGGGCCTCGTGGCTGACCTCCGACAGCCGGACGATCGCGGTGCCGCCGGCCCACCGGCGGACGGATGCCGAGTCGAGCCGGGCGAGCCAGTTGGCGAGCCCGTACTTGGTCAGAACCCGGGCGATCTCCGCCAGCCGCGAGAGGTTCCGGGCGAGCTGGGGGATGGCGGTGAGGTCGAGCATCGGGGTGAGTCTGTCGGGTCTGTCGGGTCTGTCGGGTCTGCCGGAGACCCGATTCCTCACGCCAACCGATCCAGGTCTCGCAGCCGGCGGTCGGCGTCGAACGTCGGCGGGGGGAGCGACTCGGCGAGCTTCAGGGCCTCATCCTCGCCCAGGTCGGCCTTCGTCGTCCCGTGCCCCCGGAACACGGGGAGCTGTTTCTTCAGGGCGATGATCTCGCGGCGGGTCCGGCCCCTCGGGGCGTCGGGCCAGCGGCCGATCCGCTCGTGGAAATCGAAAAAGACCGGGACCACTTCGCGGATGTACCTCCAGTAGCCCGGGTTATCGGTCTGCACGACGAACAGCCCGCCCGGCACCAGGGACCGGTGGACGAGCGCCAGGAACGCCGGGGTGATCAGCCGGCGGTGGACCTGGGCCGGGTCGTAATACGGCTGCGGATGGTAGCAGTGGATCTCGGCGACGGAATGCGGTTCGACGTACCGCTCCAACAACTCGTGGGCCCCGAGGACCGCGAACCGGAGGTTCGACAGGCCCCGCTGGTTCCCCCGTTTGCGGGCGTACCGGATGACCACGGGGAGGATGTCGGTCCCGAGGTGGTCGTGACCGTGGCGGGTGAAGGCCGACCCGATCAAAAAACGCCCGTTCCCGCACCCCACGTCGAGGACGACCGGGGCGGTCCGGCCGAACAACTCCGGCCAGTTCAACCGGCCTTCCGCCGGCATGGCTTTGAGGGCGGTCTGGGCCCACTTCGAGGAGTCGAGGATGCGGCCGGGGAACGGCACCCCGAATTCCCGTTCGGTGTCCGGGTTCGGTCGGGTCATGGCTCGGTTCGTGAGGCGGGCCGAAAGTTTCACGTCCGGCGCCGGATACGGATAGGATACACGACTGAGGCCCTTTGAGCCGTTGTCGCCGGGGAACGTATGTCGGTTCTGTCCGCACTGGCCCGCCGTGAGCGCATCCCCGAACTCATGGACGACCCCGCCCTCGACCCCGTCGAACACCGCCGCGCCCTCGACGGGTTGGCGCGGATCAACCGTGTCAGCGGGTCGGCGGAGGTACTCTGGAAGCCGCTCGCCGCTCTCGCCCGCGGCCGCCCCGGTCGGCCGCTGCGGGTGCTCGACGTGGCGTGCGGGTCCGGGGATGTGCCCGTCGGCCTGTGGGCGAAGGGAAAGAATACCGGACTCGCCATCGCCGCCGACGGGTGCGACATCAGCCCGACCGCCGTCGCGATCGCGAGCCGGGGTGCGGCGGCCGCCGGCGCGCCGGGCCGGTTTTTCGTCCACGACGTGATCCGCGCCCCCCTGCCGACCGGGTACGATGTCGTGACGTGTTCGCTGTTCCTCCACCACCTGTCGGACGAGGACGTGGTGACGGTCCTGCGGCGGATGGCGGACGCGGCCGGGGCGCTGGTACTCGTGAACGATCTGGCCCGGTCGCGGTTCAACTACGTGGCGGTGTGGCTGGCCAGTCACGCGCTGACCCGGTCGCGGGTCGTGCGGTACGACGGCCCGGCGTCGGTCCGGTCCGCGTTCACCCCGCGGGAAGCGCTCGCGCTCGCCGACCGGGCCGGGCTCACCGGGGCGACGGCGACCCGCCGGTGGCCGTGCCGGTACCTCCTCCAGTGGAGTCGGGACTCCGAAATCCGAAATCCGAAACCCGAATGAAGCCAGACCCACACACCCCGACTGCCGACGCGGCCGAGCCGGGCGGTGCGGCCTCTCCTTTCGTATTTAGGGCCTCGGATTCCGGGTTTCGTCCCGAATGGGACGCCGTGGTCGTCGGGGCGGGGCCGGCGGGGTCGGTGACGGCACGAGAACTCGCCCGCGGCGGGGCGAGCGTGCTCCTCGTGGAAAAGACCACATTCCCCCGGGCGAAGGTTTGCGGGTGCTGCCTGAACGGGGCGGCACTCGCCGCGCTGAGGGGGGTCGGTCTCGGGCACGTCACGGAAGCGTGCGGGGCGGTGCCGCTGCGGTCGATTCAACTCGCGGCGGGTCGGTCGCGGGTCGAACTCGCTCTGCCTACGGGGGTATCTCTGTCGCGCGAGATGTTCGATGCGGCACTGGTGCGCGAGGCGACAGCGGCCGGGGTCAGCTTCCTGCCGGGGACGGTCGCCAGGTGCGGTGATGATGCCTCGGGCGACCAGGATCATCGACCGGTGGAACTGCACCGCGGGAGCGACCGCACGTCCGTTCGGGTCCGCGTCGTGGTTGCGGCGAACGGGCTCCCCGGCCGGCCCGGTGTGCGGCCCGGCGTATCTCCCGGCTCCCGTCTCGGCGGCGGGGTCGTCGTCCCGGCTCTACTCGCCCCGGGGGTCTTTGCCCCGGGCACGATTTACATGGCAACCGGCCCCGGTGGGTACGTCGGGCTCGTCCGGCTCGAAAACGATCAGCTCGACATCGCCGCCGCCTTCGACCCGGGCTTCGTGCGCTCCTCCGGCGGGCTCGGGGCCGCGGCGGTCGCCCTTTTGGCCCGGACCGACTGGCCCCCGATTCCCGGTCTCGCGCAGCTGCCCTGGAAGGGGACGCCGGCCCTGACCCGGCGGCCGGCGAAAGTCGCCGCCCGCCGCCTGTTCGCCGTCGGAGACGCGGCCGGGTACGTCGAGCCGTTCACCGGCGAGGGGATGGCGTGGGCGGTCGCGTCGGCCGCCGCCCTCGCCCCGATCGCCCGCCGGGCCGTGGCCGCCTGGGACGACACCCTGGTCCAGGAGTGGGAGCGGATCCACGCGCGGGTCGTCCGCCGTCGCCAGTGGGTGTGTCGGGCCGCCGCCCACATCCTTCGCTCGCCCGTGTTCACCGGCCTCGCCGTCCGCACCCTCGCCCTTCTCCCGTTCCTGTCCCGCCCGGTCGTGGCCGCCCTCAACCGCCCGCCCGCCTTTCACCACGGACTCCCCGCATGAGTTTTGTTATCCACGGGCTCGGAACCGCCCTCCCGCCCGGCCGGGTCACTCAGGAGGAGGCGGCCGCATGCGCCCGGGTACTGGCCGGCCCCGCGATCCGGGATGCGAGCTGGCTCCCCGCGGTGTACGCCCACTCGGGCATCCGGACGCGGCACCAGATCCTGGGCCGGGCGCTGGTCGATGACCTGATGGGGGGGACCGAGGAATCCGGATCGCCGTTCCTCCCGCGGGCCGACCGGGCCGGCGGCCCGTCGACCGGGGAGCGGATGCGGATCTACGCCGCGGAGGCGGGACCGCTGGCGGTCCGGGCCGCCGCGGGGGCAGTCGCCGAGGCCGGGTTCGACCCGCTCTCGTTCACCCATCTCGTCACGGTGTCGTGTACCGGGTTCGTCGCCCCGGGGGTCGATCTGGCCCTGATCCGCGGGCTCGGGCTGAGGCCGACGGTCGAGCGGACCCACGTCGGGTTCATGGGCTGTCACGGCGCGCTGAACGGCCTGCGGGTGGCGAACGCCTATGCCACCGCCACCCCGGCCGCCCGGGTGCTCCTGTGCGCGGTGGAGCTGTGCAGCCTGCACTTCCACTGCGGGGACGACGCGGACAAGGCGGTCGCGAACGCGATCTTCGCCGACGGGGCCGCGGCGGTGGTCGGGGCCGGCCCGGACCCCCGGGGTCAGCCCCAGGAAGGGACCGAAGACGGGCATCGTTTCTGGCGGGTCGCCGCCACCGGCTCGTGTCTCATCCCGGATACGGCCCAGGCGATGGGCTGGGCGGTGGGCGACGAGGGGTTCGAGATGACCCTGTCGCGGAAGATCCCGGGGCTGATCGCGAAGAACATCCGCCCGTGGGTGGAAGGGTGGCTGGGGGGCAACGGGCTGTCACTCGGCGGGGTGGGGAGCTGGGCGATCCACCCGGGCGGGCCGAAGATCCTGACGGCGGCGGCGGAGGGGCTGGGCCTCCCGCCGGACGCGCTGGCCGCGTCCCGGGCGGTGTACGCCGAGTACGGGAACATGTCGTCGCCGACGGTGTTGTTCGTCCTCGACCACCTGCGGCGGGCCGGGGCCCCCCGGCCGTGCGTCGCCCTCGGGTTCGGCCCCGGACTGGTCGCCGAGGCGGTGCTGTTCGTGTAGAGCCGAGCCGCACGATGAACGCGGAAAATACACGATTAAATCGGCAGATATATTAAACAATAATAATTAGACAATTCTCGCTGAACACGACACCGGCTCTGCTCCCCTCGGTCCCCCGCTCAGCGTGGGAACAGGTCTTCCCCCGCTCTGCGGGGTGGGCCAACCCACCCCGGGTGACGTTCGTCGGGTCCCCGGGAACCCGCCCGGACCGTCTCGGCCGCGACGCAGAGCGTCGAAGAGGGCATTCCCACGCGGAGCGTGGGAACGAGGGGATAATACACTCAAAGTGATTTGCCAACAATTAATATGCTGTCTTCTTAATCGTGTATTTTCCGCGTTCATCGTGCGGCTGTCATTCGCTTATTTCGACCCGCCGGTGATCGAGACCACCTTCTCCGTTTCCAGCGGGCCCTTGGTGAGGACGTCGGCGGTCATCCTCGCCCGGAACCGGGCGTGGGCGGCCCGCCGGGCCTCGTAAATGACCGTGTACGTCGCCTCCCCGCGGGGTGAGATCGTCGCGGGGCCGAACACCAGCTTACCCCCGGTCTGGCGGGCCTCCGGGGTCGCCCGCTTCAATCCCACCTCGTCCGGCAGGTCCACCTCCACGCCGACGTTCCGGGCCTCCGCCCCGCCGTTGTTCTTCACCACGATTGTGAACGTCCCCTGCTGCCCGACCGCCCGCTCGGCCGGTTCCAGGTCCGTCTCCCAGACGAGCGCGGCCACCCCCTGGAAAACGACCCTCAGCTCGTCCGCCGACTGGACCTTCCGGGCGTCCGTCGCGCTGGCCGCGACCGTCCGCTGGCCGGACGTGCCCGCCTTCAGCCCGAACCGGAAGGACTGAGCGGCGCCGGGTTCGAGCCTGGGGATGGTCCAGACGATCGAATCGCGGGTCACCTGCCCGCCCTCGGTCTTCATCGTCGGCTTGCAGTCCGCCGGAATTGTTCCGGTCACCCGGACGTTCGTGCTCGGTAGTGTGCCGGTGTTCCGGACGGTGATTTCGTACCGGGCGGTTTCACTCGCCCCGACCAGCCCCGTCGACCCGGTCAGCTTGACGCCGAGCCCGGGTTTGAGCACATCCGTCCGGGCCTCGGCGGTTTTCAATTCGCCCTTGTCGTACTGGACGTTCGTGAGGGTCCGGGCTTCGGCCGCCAGCTGCGGGGTCACCCGGTACTCGATCACCTTCCGCTCGCCCGGCATCAGCGTGCCCACTTCCCAGTGCCACTGGTTTCCTTCCGGCCGCGTCCGGCTCGCCCCGGCGGTGATCGCCTCGAATTCGGCCGACCGCTCCACGTCCTCGATCACCCGTACCTTCTGGGCCGGCACCCGGCCGGTGTTCTCGACCACCACCCGGACGGTGAACGTCTCGCCATGCACAGTCTGCTTCGGGGCGGTCTTGGCGACTTTCACCGTCGGCTGGTTGATCCGCGTCGTGACCTGCTCCCCGTGCTCGAACCGGACGTACGCGAGGTTCTTCACCTCCTTCACGCCAGGCTTCGGGGTCATCACGAGTTCGATCGTCTTCCGATCCCCCGGCCGCAGTGTACCAAACGACCACACAAGCTGTTTTTCCTTCTGCTGCGGGTTGTCGTACTGCGGGTCGGCCTTCACGACCTTCTCGACCCCTTCGGGGATCGGATTTCGAACAGTGACCTGGTGCGCATCGGCCTGTGACGTGTTCTGGACGGTGATGATGTACTTGAGGTCGTCGCCGGGCGAGGAATCGGACGGCACCCGGACCTGAATGCGGACGACGGGTGACGGCGGGTCGGCCACCGGCCGCGGCGCGGGCGAGCCGCCGGGGGTAGGACTCGGGCCGGGGGTCGGGCGTCCTGGGCGGGTGAATTGGGCCTGTTCGACGTCCGGGTCCGGCTCGGGCTCTTCGCCGGGGAGAATGAGTTTCGGGTATGCGTCCTCGTCGTTCGTGACGGCCGGTAGCTCGGCGGGTGTGATTCGGACCCTTGCGGTCGGCAACGGGGGCAACATCCCCGGCTCAGACGGCGACGGCTCGGGCCGGGGTTGGGCCGAGGCCGACATCGCCGCCCAGGTCGCCAGGGCCACCGCGACCAGTACGGCCGTCCCGCCCGCCGTCCGCCCGAACGTCCACGCGCCCATGACCTTCCCTCCGCCGCCCGGACCCCCGGGGTTCTCCGCTCGCGGTGGGGGTATAGCGTCTCCGGTGAACATGCGGAAGAGGAGTTGAGACGGGGGTAAGGCGGCAGGAGCGGCAGGGCCACCGCGGTGTCAATTTCACCCTCTGATGTGCCGTCAAGCTCGGCCGGCGCCCGGGCCTGGTCTCCCCCGGTGGCCCGGACCCCACCCCGACCCTCCCCGCAACCGGGGAGGGGGTCGAATCCCCCCGGCGCCCGGGTCCGGTCTCCCCCCGGTTGCGGGGGGACTAATACAGGAACCCGGTGAGGAATGGCACTTCCGTGCCTGAATGCTATACAGTTTCGGTCTTTGTATCGCCCGACTTATTTTGCCCTGTGCTCAGCAATGCGGCCCGTCCGATCGTGCGAGGGCG
>JAQGHQ010000241.1 GCA_028288765.1 Gemmataceae bacterium
CTCACCCCGGGTTAAGCAGACGGCCATCCTGACCTCCGTGTCATGAGCTCCGAAATACCCCCCCCGACACAGTTTATCGACCGAATCGGGTGCGCCGAGATGTGACCAGTTCTAAGGTCGCCAGACCTGCGCTGGCACCCCCTTCAGGGGCCGGCGTCTTTCTCTTCTCTCCAGGATTGTCGACCGGGGTACCTGCACAGGTCTGGAGACCGGTGCCACGGGGAGTCGGCCCTCCGGGGCCTGAAAACCGAGGGATTTACCTCGTGGGTCATGCATAGCGCTCCGCGTGGGCACGAGGGAAGCAGAGCCGGTGTCGCGTCCAGCGAGAAGTGTCCAAAAAAAGCACAAAAGAGAGAATACTATCTGCCTTTTTGCGGCCGTTCTGAATTTCGGCTCGTCTGCGTCATGAGCGAGGCGGGGGCTGATACCCCCGCCGGGGGGAAATGGGCTGCGGCCCCGGATTCCACCGCCCGACCCTGCCGCTTGCGGATCGGAACTACTTGGCGGGCGCGACGGGCTCGACCAGGGCCCCGTCGGGCAGCTCGTCACCGGGCCGGACGACGACCACCTCGCCCGGACTGAGCCCCACGGTCACCTCGACCTCGGCCCCGTGGTCGCGGCCGAGCTGGACTTTCCGGTAGTGGACGGTGTTGCTCGGGTCGAGTACCCCGACGGTCGGGGCCTCGGTCCGGATCACCACCGCCGCGGCGGGGATCGTGACCGGGAACACCTCACGGTCGAATGTGAACTTCACCTGCAGGTACATCCCCGGCCGCAGGACGTTATCCGGGTTCCGAACGTGGATCTCGGCGAGCAGGGTACGGGTGCTCGGGTCCAGGGCGTCGGCCGTCCGGACCACCGTCCCGGCGAACATCCGGGCCGGGTCCTCGCGGCGGTACACGGTCGCTTTCTGACCCGGCTTCAAGGCCGTGGCGAAGGTTTGCGGGACATACACCCAGACCCGGACGACGTCGGTCCGCATCAGGTGAAACAGCTCGCGGACCGTGGCGGGGGTGTCGGCCTGGACCAGGGCGCCGGGATCGACGTTCCGGGCGGTGATGACCCCGTCGAACGGGGCGGTCACCTTCTGGAACGACTGCACGGCCTCGAGCCGCCGGATGTTCGCCTCGTCCACCTTCAGGGTAGCCTCGGTCGCGCGGACCGTGGCGGTCGTGACCGCGAAGTTCGCGACCGCACTGTCGTACAGGTCCCGGGACTCGGCACCGGACTCGTAGGCCCTCTGTTCCCGCTTGACCTGGGCCCTGGCGTACACCTCCTGGGCCTGCGCCCGGACGACGTTCGCCGCGTCCTGGGTCAAGGCGGCCCGCGCCTGTTCGAGCTGAGCGTCCACCTCCGGGGTGGCGATCTCGGCCAGCACCTGCCCGGCCTCGACCCGGTCCCCGATGTCCACCGCCCGCCGCTTCACGTACCCGGTCGTCCGGGGGTAGATGGCCGTCTCGGTGAGCGGCAGGCAGGTCCCCGGAAGCACCCGCATGGCGTCCGCGGCGACGCGGGTGGCGGTCGCCACCGCCACCCGAGGGGGCTCGGCCGCGATCGCCGCGGCCTGTTCCCGCACGGCCCGGTCGCGGTTCACCCGGGGGACCGTGCCGGCCGCCAGCCCGCCCACCAGGAGGAGCACGACCAGGGCCCCGAGGGCCAGTACCCGCGGCCACCTCGCGCGGGGTGTCGGGGCGGAATCCTCGGCCGTCGTCGCGCTCATGTCGGTTCTCCGTCGAATAGTGTGGGTGCGCGTAGCCGGCGTGAGACGAACCCGGGCCACCGGGTCCCACGGTCCCCGTTACACGCTCTCGCCGCCGGTGTTTTCTTCGTCGGTGACCTCTGGGGCCGGCGGCCGGCGGCGGAGGAGGCGGTACGCGACCGGGACGAAGAACAGGGTGAAGGCGGTGGCCACCACCAGTCCGCCGATCACCGCCCGGCCGAGCGGGGCGTTCTGCTCCCCGCCGTCCCCCAGCCCCAGACTCATCGGGAGCATCCCGACGATCATCGCGGTCGCGGTCATCACCACCGGCCGCAGCCGGGTCGCCCCGGCGTCGGCGGCCGCGGTCCGGGCGTCGGCCCCCTCCCGCCGCCGGTCGTTCGCGAACGTGACCACGAGCACCGCGTTCGCGGTCGCCACCCCGACGCACATGATCGCCCCCATCAGGGCCGGGACGCTGAGCGTGGTCTGGGTGACGTACAGGGCCCACAGGATCCCGGCCGCCGCCCCGGGCAGAGCGGTCAGGATGATGAACGGGTCCGTCCAGCTCTGGAAGTTCACGACCAGCAGGAGGTAGACGAGCAGGATCGCGAACCCGAGGCCGTAGGCCAGTCCGGTGAACGAGCTGGCCATGCTCGCGGCCTGCCCGCGGATCACGATCCGGCTGCCCCGGGGCAGGTCGGGGGTGACCGCGTCCACCGCCTTCTGGACGTCCGCGACGACCGACCCGAGGTCCCGGTCCTGGACCCCGGCGTTCACCTCGAACACCGGCTGGATGTCGTAGTGGCAGGCGTTCAGCGGGGAGGTGGACCGCCGCAGGTCGGCCAGGTTGGCCAGCAGTTGCGGCGGCAGGCCCGGCTTCACGACCGGGGTTCGCATCAGGTCGTCGATCGAGTCGATCCGGTGCTGGGGCGTCTGGACCGCCACCCGGTAGTTCACCCGGTTGACCGGGCTCACCCAGAAGTTCGGGGACACCTGGACGGTGGACGAGAGGGACACCAGGACGCTCCCGGCCACGTCCTGGTGGGTCAGCCCGATGCCCGAGGCCATGACCCGGTCCACGTCCAGCCGGAGGTCCGGGCCGTCGGTGATCTGGTGGATGTGGACGTCCGCCGCCCCGGGAATCTTGGCGATTTCCCGCCGCAGCTTCTTCGCGACCGCGAGGTTCGCCTCCCGGTTCACCCCGACCACCTGGACGTTGATCGGGGCCGGGAGCCCGGCGTTGAGGATCTGCCCGGTGATGTCGGCCGCCTGGAAGTAGAAGGTGCAGCCGGGGAATCGCCGCGGGAGCTCGTCCCGGAGCCGGGCCACGTATTCCGCGGTCGGCCGGTGGCCCGGGTTCAGGGACACCAGGATCTCGCCGTCCGCGCTGCTGACCGTCCCGGTGTCGACGAACGCGATCGCGGTGACCGACTGGGTCAACCCGATGTTGTCCAGGATCATCCCCCGCTCGGCGTCCGGGACGATCTCGCGGATCGCGTCCTCCACCCGCCCGAAGATCTGCTCGGTCGCCTCGAGCCGGGTCCCGGCGGGGGCGCGGACGTGCAGCCGGAACTGGCCCGCGTCCACCTGCGGGAAGAAGTCCTCGCCGACCCGCGGGAGGAGGGCGAACGACCCGGCCGCGAACCCGAGCATGAGGCCGGCCGTGAGGACCGGCCGGTCGAGGGCCAGGTCGAGGGCCCCGCGGTAGTGGCCGCGGAGCCACTCGAACGCGCGGTCGAACCGCCGGTGGACCCACCAGATCGGCCCGCCGCCGGCCGGGTGCCCGCCCCGGTAGACCGCCACCTCCCTCGGCAGGAGGTAGAGCACCATCGTCGGGACGAGCGTCCGCGACAGGAGGTAGGAGGCGAGCATGGCGAACGACACGGCCGCCGCCATCGGGGCGAACAGGTACGCGGCCGGGCCGGTCAGGAAGAACACCGGCAGGAACACGATGCAGATGGCCAGGGTCGAGACGAACGCCGGGACCGCGATCTGGGCCGCCCCGTCCAGGATCGCCCGGCGGAGCGGCTTTTTCATCGCCAGCTGGCGGTGGATGTTCTCGATCTCGACCGTCGCGTCGTCGACCAGGATCCCGACCGCCAGGGCCATCCCGCCGAGGGTCAGGGTGTTGAGCGTCCGGCCGAGGGCCCACAGGGCGGCCACCGAGACCAGGATCGAGAGCGGGATCGAGACGGCGACGATCAAGGTAGACCGCCACGACCCGAGGAACAGAAGGATCAAGAGGGCGGTCAGCCCGGCCGCGATCGCCCCCTCCTTCAGCACCCCGTCCACCGCCGCCCGGACGAACACCGACTGGTCGACCAGGATGTCCATCTTCAGCTCGGGCGGGAGCTGGGCCTGGACGCCCGGCAGGGCCGCCCGGACCCGGCTGGCCACGTCGAGGGTGGACGCCCCCTCGCCCTTGAGGACGGTCAGGAGGACCGCCCGCCGGCCGTCCCGGCGGACGATGTTCTGCTGGACCATGTACCCGTCCCGGACGTGGGCCACGTTCTTCACGTACACCGGGGCCCCGTTCACCGTCCGGATCGGGAGGTCGTTGAACGCCTGGACGAGTTCCGGGCCGGAGTTCAGCCGGACGTTGTACTCGGTGTCCCCGATCTTCGCCGTCCCGGCCGGGATGATCGGGTTCTGGCTCGCGATCGCGGCGCCGACGTCGCCCGGGGACAGCCCGTAGGCGTACAGCTGGCCGAGGTCGAGGTCGACCATGATCGCCCGGGACTTCCCGCCGTACGGCTGCGGGATGCGCGCCCCCTGGACGGTCCCGAGCCGCTGGATGACGAAGTTCGCGGTGTAGTCGAGGATCTGCTGCTCGGTCAGGGTGTCGCTCGACACCGCGATCTGCATGACCGGGACGCTGGTCGCGCTGTACCGGACGATGAACGGCGGGGTCATCCCGGGCGGCATCGCCCGCAGGAGGGTCTGGCAGGTGGCGGTCACCTGGGCCTCGGCCTCGGCGATCTTCGCCCCGGGGTGGAAGTACACCCGGAGCACCCCGAGCCCGTAGTACGACTGGCTCTCGACGTGCTCGATGTCGTTGACCGTCGCGGTCAGCGACCGCTCGGTCGGGAGCACCAACCGGCTCTCGACCTCGTCGGGCGACATCCCGGTGTACTCCAGGACGATCGAGATGACCGGGACGTCGGCCTCCGGGAAGATGTCGGTGGCCATCCGGTTCGTGCTGACCGCCCCGAGGACGGCGATCAGGATCGCGAGGACGACGAACGTGTACGTCCGGCGGAGGGCGAGCTGGACGATCCACATGGACTGTCGTCCTTTCTGCCGCCGGCGGCAAGGAGGGGCTCCTGCCGGGCCGGGGCCGGAGTGGCCGATCCCGCTGACGCGGGGGTATAGGCGGGATGCCGTCCGCACCCGCGAACGGTCGCCAGCCGCTTGCGGGTTCCGCACCGGCCGGTCGGGTCAAGGGAGGATACCGGACGGAGATAAGGCGGGGATTAGCGGGGAATAAAATCCCCCTCATCACGAGCCCACCCGCGGCGCCCCGATCCGGGTTTGGGAAAACGGGTGGTCACCGTCGGCCACTCCGGCGTGCCAGGGGTGAAGTGGATGCGCGAGGTGCTGGCTGTCGAAGTGGTGGGACGACTATCTGGTCCGGGTCGGGCGGGAGACGGTCCGCTGGTGGCCCCGGTCTGGCGCTCTCGGTGGCGGGTATTATGTAGTGGCCGGACCGCCACCACTGCCCGTTCTACCGGTCCCGATGCGTCCGGGCCGGGCGCGCGACCTCCCGCCGGCGGGCTTTTCGCCCCCGGGCCCGAATCTTACGCGGTTTTTTCCGATCCGGTCAACCTGGGGTTGACCCCTCCTCCGGCGGTCTGCAACAATCCTGCCCCGGTCGGTCGTCAGGATCACGGACGACCAGCGCCCGGCCGGCGGATTCGCCCGCGTTCTCCGGGGACACGGATGTCGATCAGTACCGCACCCATTGTCTCGCCCGCGAATGTCGCTCCCCTCACGCCCGCCCCCGTCGCGAACCCCGTCGGCGTCGTCGTCGCGAGCGACCGGGCCGCCGGCCCGCGGCCGTTCCGCGTCGCCCCGTGGCAGCTCGTCGCCCTCGTCGGACTGCTCGGGTGGGCTTATCTCCCGATGCTCCGGGTGTTCTTCGACAAGTGGGCGAACGACCCCCAGTATTCTCACGGGTTCCTCGTCCCGTTCTTCTCCGCTTACCTCCTGTGGCGGGCGTGGCGGGACGGGCCGCCGAGCCGTCGCCCGCTCCCGTGGGTCGGGGGCGGGTTGCTCGTCCTGGCAATCGCAATGCGGGCCGCGGCCGGCAGCCTCCTGTTCCACCAACTCGACGCCGCGTCGCTGCTCCTGTGCCTGTTCGCCACCGTTCTGGCCGTCGGCGGGGTACCGCTGGCGAAGTGGGCCGGCCCGGCGCTGCTGTTCCTCGTATTCATGGTCCCGTTGCCGTACGAGCTGGAACGGAACGTCGGCCAGCCGCTCAAGACCGCCGCCACCGTGAGCAGCACGTACGTGCTCCAGACCCTCGGCCAGCCGGCGATCCGCGACGGAAACCTGATCCTGATCGACGAGGTCCGGCTCGGGGTGGTGGACGCGTGCAGCGGGCTGAAGATGATGGTCACCTTCGCCGCCTTCTCGGTCGGGGGGGTGTTGATGATCCGCCGGACCCGGTTCGAGAAGCTGATGGTCCTCCTCGGCATCGTCCCGATCGCGATCGCCTCGAACGTCCTGCGGATCACCGCGACCGGCCTGGCCTACACCGCGACCGCCGACAAGGACACGCTCGAGTTCCTGCACGACCTGTTCGGGTGGCTGATGATGCCCGTCGGTCTGGGCTTTCTCGCCCTGGAAGTCTGGCTCCTCAAACGGCTGGTGACCGACCCCGTCAACACGTGAGCCCTGCCCGCAGCGGCGGGCGGGCCGGTATCCCCGCTTTCTCCTGAACGGACTCAGGACCGGACATGAACGGACCGACCTTCGCACACGCCCCGGCCGCCGCCCCGCCGGCCGCCGCCCCGAAACCCGCCCCGCCGCGGCCCCCGGCCCCGCCCAAGGCCGCCGCCCGGCCCGACCCGGACGCGGGCAACGGGCTGCGGGTGCTGACGTACCTCCGGCTCCACTGGCTGATGATCGTGTTCTGCGGGACGCTCCTCGGCGGGGCCGGGGCGTACGCGGCCTGGGAGCTGCTGCCGAGCAAGTTCGAGTCGTACGCCCTGCTCCAGGTGTCGTCCGTCCCGTCGTCGCTCGCCAACCAGGGCAACCCGAACCAGGCCCGGACCGACTTCACCACCTACGTCAAGACCACATCGGCCCTGATCAAGAGCGAGTTCGTCCTGAACGCCGCCCTCCGGGACATCAAGGACCTGCCGACGATCAAGGAACAGAAGGAGCCGATCAAGTTCCTCGACGAGGAGGTGATGGTCAACTGGCAGGACGGGTCCGAGGTCGTCCGGGTCACCTTCAAGGGGAACAACCCGGGGGACGTGAAGAAGGTGGTCGACGGCGTCCAGCGGGCGTTCATGGCCGAGGTCGTCCAGAAAGACGTGGCCGAGAAGATCTCGTTCCTCGGCAAGGTCCAGGACGCCAAGGAGAAGATGCAGGACCTGCTGGAGAAGCGGGCCAAGAAGCCGGAGCTGGTGAAGGCCGGGCCCGCCGGCCCGGTCCCGCCCGCCGAGGGGGTCCAGCAGGCCGGCCTCAACCAGCCGGCCGGCCCGCTCCCGCCGGGAAACCCGAACGCCCCGGCCGGGCCGCCGGCCCCGCTCGTGGGGCCGGGCGACGACATCCTCCTCAAGCTCAACCCGGGGGCCCTCGTCGGTCGGTTCGCCGGGCTCCTGGGGGAGGCCGACCGGCTGCCGATCGAAATCCAGATCTTGCGGGAGCGGCTGCGGGAACTGGAGGGGAAGGTCAAGGCCCTGAAAGAAGCCCCGCTCAGCGAGGCCGCCCTCGCCGCCGCGGACCGGGACGAGGGCGTGATCCGGGAGAGCCTGTTCGCACTCCAGGCCAAGCGGTCGTACGAGGTCGCCCGGGGCCTCGGGAACGAGAACGCCCCCGACGTGGTGAACATGAAGGCGGTGTGGGACGGGCACAAGGCCCGGCACAAGCAGATCCGGGAGGAGAAGGCGCAGGCCCTCGAGAGGGCGAAACGGTTGGGGGAGGTCGACAAGCTGCTTGCCGAGTGGGAATCGGTCAAACACCAGATCGAACGGCTCGAGGCCCAGAAACAGGTCACGATGAACACCCTCGACCGGATCGGGAAACGCCTCAACGACGTCCCCGCCCCGGCCGAGCGGGGGGCCGGCGACAGCCTCTTCGCGCGGGAGAAGGGGTATCTTCCCGAGAACACCGACCTGGCGACCCTGGACAGCATCTTCGCCCGGCTGGTCGCCCAGCACCAGATGGTGAAGCTGGAGCTCGATTCCCCGGCCCGGGTCCGGCTCATCCAGCCGGCGTCGAGCCCGACCCAGAAGGACATGCGGAAGCAGATCCTCGGGACGGTGTTCGCCGGGCTGATGGGGTACGCGGTAATCGCCCTCGGGGTGGTGGCCTTCGAGACGCTCAGCCGGCGGGTGAGCTCGCTCGCCGACCTCAAGTCCGCCGGCCCGGCCCCGGTCGTCGGGGTGATCCCGTGCCTGCCGGGCGAGGCGACCGGCCACGACCCGGCCAAGCGGGCCGCGGCGAACGAGGCGATCGACAAACTCCGGGCCTACGTCGCCCAGACGTGGCTGAGCCGGGGGGCGACCACGGTGGCCCTCACCAGCCCGCTCGGGGACGAGGGCAAGGCGTTCACCGCGTTCGGGCTGGCGAGCAGCCTCGCCCAGGCCGGGTACAAGACCCTCGCGGTCGACTTCGACCTCCGCGACCCCGCCCTCCACACCTACGCCGGGGTGCCGAACCAGGGCGGGGTGTGCGAGATCCTGCGGGCCGAGGCCGACGTCCGCACGGCGATCCAGACGTTGCCGAGCGGGCTCGACCTGCTCCCGGCCGGGAAGTGGTCGGACGAGGCCCGCAAGGCGGCCGTCGGCGGGCGGCTCGAAGCCCTGCTCGCCCGCCTGAAGGAGCCTTACGACTGCGTGATCCTGCACGGCCACGCCCTGCTGACCGCGGCCGAGTCGGTCGAGGTCGCCCGGCGGTGTGAGGTGGTGCTGGTGTGCGCCCGCTACCGCGAAACGAAGGTGCCCCTCCTGCGGAAGGCGACCGACCGGGTGGCCGCGATGGAGATCCCGTACTCCGGCGTGGTCTACATCGGGGCGAGCGAACAGGAAGCGTTGTGCTGAAAGAACCGGCCGCCGGTTCGGGTAGGTCAAAGGGCGGACGACGGACCTAACCCCCCAGCCCCCTTCCCTGGGAGGGAAGGGGGCGCCGGACCCGGGGATTTACTCCCCTCCCTTCTTGGGAAAGGGGCCGGGCGAGGGGTTCTGACACCGAGAGGGACTACGCAGGATGCTCAAGACCCCCACGTTCCTCGTGATCGTCGGCCTGATCGTGGCCGGGGCGGTGGTGAACGGGGCGGCCACCCAGCGGTGGTCGCCGTTCAAGCCGGACCAGGCCCTGACCAACCGGCTTCACACCCTCGAACTCCGGTTCGAGGACTGGCAGTCCGCCGAGGTCCCGACCGACATGCCGCTGAGCGAGCGGAGCATCGCCACCAGCCGCCGATACGCCTCGCCCACGTCCGGCCGGTCGGCGGTGGTCACCATGATCAGTGGCATCCCCGGGTCGGTCTCGGCACACACCCCGGACGTCTGCTACCCGGGGAGCGGGTACAAGACGCTCCGCGAGCCGAAGCGGGTGACGGCCGACCTCCCCGGCGGCCGCACGGCCGAGATGTACGTCGCCGAGTTCGAGAAGAAGACCGCCACCAAGCACGACCGGGCCCGGGTCCGGTGGACGTGGGCGGCCGACGGGGAGTGGGTCGCCCCGGACAACCCCCGGTGGCAGTTCGCCACGAAACTGGCCCGGGTGCCCGTGCTGTACAAGGTCTACATCGTGACCCCGTTGCCGATCGACCCCGAGGAGCGGCCGGAGGACGACGCGACGGCCCGGGCGTTCGTCGCCGCCGTCCTCACCCAGTACGCGGCCGCGTTCGGCAAATGATTCGTGCCAAGTGCGTGGGTAGTGCCGGGTGCCGAGCGTTCACACGGTTTCGAGCCGGGTCGCGGGGCGGGCCGGCGGCGCCCGGCACCGAACACCCCGGACCCCGACCTCCGGCGAACGATCGCCCCACCAAAGGATTGGCATAGATGGCAGAGCATACGTCCCGGCTGTCGGCCGTGCTGGTGTCCCCGAAGTCCACGTTGCGAACCACCGCCGTGCCGATCCGACCCGCCCCAACCCTGGCGCCCGACCTGTCCCCGGCCGGGATCGGCGGCCGGGCGAAGGCCGCGGCGGACGCCCTCCTGGCGGCGGCGCTGCTCGTCCCGGCCCTGCCGGTGATGGTGGCGTGCGTCCTCCTCGTCCGGTTCACGTCCGGGGGCCCGGCGGTGTACACCCAGAGCCGGGTCGGGCGGGGCGGGCGGGTGTTCACCCTCTACAAGATCCGGACCATGCACCACGACTGCGAGAGCCTGACCGGCCCGCGGTGGAGCATGCCCGGTGACCCGCGGATCACCCCGGTCGGACGGGTCTTCCGCCGGCTGCACCTCGACGAACTCCCCCAGCTGTTCAACGTCCTCAAGGGCGACATGTCGCTCGTCGGCCCGCGGCCGGAGCGGCCGGAAATCGTGAAGAAGCTCCGGCAGGTGGTCCCCGGGTACGACCGGCGGCACGCGGTGAAGCCCGGGATCACCGGGTTCGCCCAGATCCACCTGCCCCCGGACAGCTGCGTCCGGAGCGTGAAGAACAAACTCGTGTACGACCTGTTCTACATCCGCAACCGGTCGCTCCGGCTGGAGCTCGGGATTGTCCTCGCCACGGCCTTAAAGCTGGTCGGGCTGCGGCGGCTGTACCAGCGGAAGCCGCGGTTCCCGACGGACGAGGAGTAAAAGAAAACAGGCATTCACCACAGAGGCACAGAGGGCACGGAGTCGTAATGTCGTAATGTCAGAAAGTCTCCAGTCATGAAATCGGTCGCGATCTTCTGGATTCGACTTTACGACTTGCGACTTTACGACTTTACGACTCCGTGTTCTCTGTGACTCTGTGGTGAATCTTCTTCCCTTCGCGGAGGCACGGATGCCGTCCGTCAGCGTGATCGTCCCGGTGCGGAACGAGGCCCGGGTGGTCGAGCCGGCCCTGCGGGCGCTGCTCACCCAGGATTTCCCCCGGGACGGGTTCGAGGTGATCGTCGCCGACGGCGGGTCGACCGACGAGACGGTCCCGGTCGTCCGCCGACTCCAGGCCGAATTCCCGAACCTCCAGCTGGTGTTCAACCCGGCCAGCCTGTCGAGCGCCGGGCGGAACGCCGCCCTCCGACTCGCCACGAAAGACGTGGCGGTCGTGGTCGACGGGCACTGCACCCTCCCGGACCGGTTCTACCTCCGCAACCTCGCCGCCGCCTTCGAGACGAGCGGGGCCGACAGCCTCGGCCGCCCGCAGCCGCTCGACGCCCCGAACCCGTCCCCGTTCCAGCAGGCCGTCTCCGCTGCCCGGTCCAGCCGGCTCGGGCACAACCCCGACTCCGACATATTCTCGGACGAGGCGAAGTTCGTCCCCCCGCAGAACACCGGGGTGGCCTACACCCGGGCGGTGTTCCACCGGGTCGGGTTCTTCGACCAGTCGTTCGACGCGTGCGAGGACGTGGAGTTCAACCAGCGGGTCCATGCGGCCGGGTTGACCTGCTACTTCTCGCCGGCGGTGAAGGTCCTGTACCACCCGCGGTCGAGCCTCCGCGCGCTGTTCTACCAGCTCTCCCGCTACGGCCGGGGCCGGGCCCGGCTGGCATTCAAGTACCCGGGCTCGCTCACGCTACCGGCGCTGGTCCCGCCGCTGTGGGCCGTGTGGGTCGTCCTCGGCGGGGCCCTGAGCCTGCTCGTGCCGGGCCTCGGCTGGGCGTGGCTCGGGAGCATCGGGTTCTACCTGGCGGTGCTGGGCGCCGCGGGCGTGGTGCTGTCGCGGGGCAAGCCGCGGGGGGTCGGGCCGCGCATCCCGCTCGTGTTCGCGGGCATTCACTTCGGGTTCGCCTGGGGTTTCTGGAAGGAAGTGGTCCGGCAGGTACGGGGGCGGATACAATCACCATCCCCGGCGTGATCCCCGGCCCGAGCGGCCCGGTCGACCCATGACCCCCGGCGCCACCGCCCCAGACCTGATGTTCCTCCGCCCCGACGGCACGGCGGTCCGGCTGTCGGCGGTCCTCGACCGCGACTTCCTCCTGCTCGTCTTCCTCCGGCACCTCGCCTGAATTTCGTGTACCACCCACCTCGGCGAGGTGGACGCCGCCCGCGACCGGTTCGCGGCCGTCGGGTGTTCCGTCCTTGTCATTTCCCAGGCGCGGCCGGAGGTTCTCACGCTCTACCTCGGCCGGCGGCGGTGGACCGTGCCCGTGGTCTGCGACCCGGACCGCGAAACGTACCGGGCGTTCGGGCTGGAGCGCACCGGATGGTCCACGTTCGCCCGCCCGAAGGTGGTGTGGGGCTACTTCCGCAAGATGCTCGGCGGGCACGGGGTGGAGATGCCCTACGCCGGGGAGGACGTCCTTCAACTCGGCGGCGACTTCGTCCTGGACCGCCGGCGCCAGGTCGTGTTCGCGTACCCGTCCGCCGACCCCACCGACCGGCCCACGGTCGCGGCTCTCCTCGAGGCCGTTCGGACCGCTCCATCGGCCGGGACGATGCCCGCGGAACCCCCGCCCCGATCACACCCGTGTTGACACTCGGCCCGCCGATACCTAACGATGTGAGCATCCGACCCACCCCCCCGCCGCCCCCGGCCTCGTCTCGCACGGGGCCGACCGGCGCCCACCCACCTGCCCGTCGAAAGGACTCTTTCATGGCCCACCTCCGGCGATTCGCTCTGTTCGTGGCGGCCGCCCTGGCCGGTCCAGTCGTCCATGCCGGTGCCAACCCGCCGGCGAAACCCGCCCTCGCCGGCCTGACCGAGCCGGCCGACTACCTCCTCCCGAACGAAGCCCTGATGGTCCCCTTCAAGGACCAGGTGCCGGTCGTGTTCGTCACCCGGAACCAGCCGGAGTGGGTGACCCTGAAGGGCTACTGGAACGAGGCCGCCGAGGAGACCGTGAACCCGGCCACCGGCGAGAAGGTGAGACGCCGGGCGATCAAGATCAAGGTCCCGCTCGGGCTTACCACCGCCCCGCCCGTCCCGCTCGAAAACCCGATGATCCTTGCCAAGTGGGCCCTCGGAAAGAAACTCTACTACGACCCGGTCCTGTCCACCAACGGGGAGGTGGCGTGCGCGAGCTGTCACAACCCGAAGAAGGGATTCAGCGACCAGAAGCGGGTGTCCACCGGGATCGCCGGGGCCCTCGGCGGGATCAACTCGCCGACGATCTTGAACGCCGCGTACAACAAGCTCCAGTTCTGGGACGGGCGGGCCGCATCGCTCGAGGATCAGTCGCAGGGGCCGGTCGGGAACAACAAGGAGATGTTCGGCGGGAAGGCCGACCCGTGGGAGGAAGCCGTCCTCCGGCTCCGGAGCAACCCGGAGTACGTGAAGACGTTCGCCGAGGTGTTCGGCCACGCCCCGACCCGCGACGCGGCGGCCAAGGCGATCGCCACCTACGAGCGGACGATCCTGATCGGGAACGGGCTCCATGACCGGGCCGAGGCGGCCATGCGGAAGCGGGTGACCGAAGAGGAGTCCGGCAAGTTCGAGCTGAAGGCCGAGGACTACGCCGCGGCCCTCAAGGCCGCGTTCACCGGCGGGGACGCCCACGCCCTCACCCCCCTCGGCCTGGGCGGGGAAAAGGACTCCGGCCGGGCCGGCGAGATGGGACAGCGCCTCCTGACCGGCCGGGCCCTCTTCTTCGGCAAGGCCCGGTGTACGAACTGCCACACCGGGGAGACGTTCTCCGACGGCGGGTTCCACAACCTCGGGGTCGGGGTGACGAAGGACGGGGAGATGCCGCACGCCGAGTTCGGCCGGTTCGACCAACTCCGGACCGGGCACAAGGACACGAGCCTGGTCGGGGCGTTCAAGACCCCGGGGCTCCGCGGCCTGCTCGCCACCGCCCCGTTCATGCACTCCGGCGACGAGAAGACCCTGGAGGACGTGGTCGAGTTCTACAACCGGGGCGGGAACGCGAACCCGTATCTGAGCGAGAAGATGCGGGACACGGAGGCCGAAGCGGTATATCTGCGAGCCCGGGCCGCCGGCCAGGCGGTCGACCCCGCGGTGAAGACGTTCGGGCCGTCGAAAAAGCCGATCATCCCGTTCAAGCTGAACCTCACGGCCGAAGAGAAGGCGGACCTCGTACTCTTCCTGAAGGCCCTCAACGGCGACCCGGTCGACCCGGTCGTCGCCGACCCGCAGACGGTCCCGAAATGAATCGGGCGTACCCGGTCGGGCTCGCGAGCGACCGGGCTCTTCTCTGGTGGCACCGGTCGCCAGGCCGGTGACGGCACTCCCGTCCGCGGACGGGTTGCGCCCGCCCGAATTGGGTTCGTTCGGTCGAATCGACCCCCGGGCCGGCGGGCGTTGGGCGGTCGCCCAGACACGCGGCAGAACGTCCCCGGGAATTGGGTTCGTTCGGCAGAATCGGCCGGCGGACCGGGGGGAGCCCGGGCGGTGGCAGGGAATGGCAGGATTTGGCAGCCCCAAGACAGAGAGGCCGATGCGACCTCCCCGTCGGGACCGAGCTGGCAATCCGCTGGGGAGTCTGAGCGGATGATGCAGATTGGGTTCGTTCCGCAAAACCGACCTCCCACCGGGTGGGAACCGCCCCCCGGATTGGGTTCGTTCCGCAAAACCGACCCGGCCCAAGTGGGTCGGATCGGCCCGAGGTGTGAAGGAAGCGTGTCGATCGGGTTCGTTCGGCAAAATCGCTCCCCCAACCGACGCCCCGACCGCCGGCCCAACTCTCCCCCCTGATCGGAGTCCACCCGGCCACTCGGTCCGGCCTCCCGACCCGGGGGCGCATACCGCGCCCCCGGGCGTGGCCGACCGCCACGCCGGAGTCCAGGGCCGGGACCCACGTCCGCCGGACTGCCACCAGTGTACCCGGGTGACGTGCGGGTCCAAAGACGATCTGGACGTTGAAACCGGGAGCTCCGGGCCGGGCTCGCGAGCCCGACCGGTTACGCCCAAATGAATCCGGGCTCCCGCCG
>JAQGHQ010000274.1 GCA_028288765.1 Gemmataceae bacterium
TTCGGGCGACCATGATTCACCTCATGCTCAATCGCCTCTCGCCGGACTCGGGCAAAACTCAGGCCAAGTTTCGATATACGCGAAAACCCCTGCAAAAGGCAGCATAAGTTTCCGGATAGACTCTTAGAGGCACTTCTGCGGCTTGGTCATTATCGCTCTTAGGACGCATACCGCTCTTAGGACAAACGGATGGAAGCCTCCTCTCTCGCCGGTTGGGCGTCGGTCGTCGCCGCCGACCACTACCTCGACCTGACTGAGGCTGCGAAGACCATTACCGTGGTCAATCACTTCTGGAGTGGTCGGGAAGACGCGATCCTGCTTCGCGGCCTCCTTTCGCGCTCGGAAGTGTTCGAGGGGTGGTGTGACCAAGTTAGGTGGCTGCGATCACTGGCGAGACGATTCCATAAGGCGAAAGTGCGGAAGCCGGAGATGCCCGCTGACGAGGCGGATAACCTCTTGTCCAAGGTCGTGTGTCGCTTCAAGCCGCCCCTTCTCGTCCACCCGACCGGGCGACCGGGATTCCGCCCTGACGTCAAGCGCACGGAAGATGTCGCCGGCCGGTTCGGCGGGGAATGGTTCTGGGAGGGCTTGGGATTATCCCCCAGTCCGAACCCCGGCGAGCGAGAATATGGGCGATGGTGGGCGGTGGCCATCGGCACGCTTTTCATTCCCGTGAGGGGGATTTGCCCAGCTTGCGGAGAGGACATGCCGCCATCAAAGACAGGGCGGAAGCCGAGACGATCGTCCTGCCAGAAATGCCAGAACAAGAAGTATTACCAGAAATGGGCCGCGCGCGACCGCGAACACGCCCGAGCCGTGTGGGTGGCCGACAAACGGCGACAGCGGAAGCCAAAGAACTAGGGGGCGGGCATGGCCGAGCCGGTGAGAAAGTCGAGGGAGCGTCGGGGCAGGGGGGAGGGCGGGGTCACGTACGACCCGCAGAAAGAGTTGTGGGTCGGTACTCTGTCCCTCGGATTCGACATCCACGGGAAGCGGAACCGAAAGAAGGTGTACGGGAAGACCAAGGGCGACGTGCTGAAGGAGCTCGGCCGGCTCCGGGCGAAAGCCGACTCAGGCCAGATCGCCGACGCGAAGGGGATGACGGTCGGCCAACTGCTCACCCGCTGGCTAGCCGCGAACCGGACGCAGACTGGGGCGCGCACCTGGGAGGAGCGGACGCGGGTTGTCGACACCCACCTCACCCCGAAGCTGGGGCGGATCAAGCTGGAGAAGTTGACGACCCTGCACGTCGAGGGGCTGTATGCCGAGCTCGCCGTCAAGCCCGGCGGGTGGGTGCCGAAGACCGCGGCCGACGTCCTGGGTATGGCTCTGAACTACGCCCTCGGGCACAAATTGATCAACGCCAACCCGGCGAAGGCGATCAAGAAGCCGCGCCCTCCGCAGTCAGAGCCCGTGGTCATCGACCAGGAGCAGGTGAACGCCCTCCTCGTCGCCGCCCACCTCCACCCGCTCGGCGAACTGGTGGCGGTCGCGATGGGGACGGGCTGCCGACAGGGGGAGCTACTCGCCCTAACCTGGGACGCGGTCGACCTGAAGGCGAAGAAGGTCCACATCCGTAAGAGCCTGTCGCGAACAGAAGGCGGGTACGTCCTCAAGGAACCAAAGACGAAAGCCGGTCGGCGGTCGATCAAGCTCCCGTGGTTCGCAGTGGAGGCATTGACCGCCCGGAAGGCCCGAGCTGAAAAGACTGGCACCCTCGGGCACCCGGTGTTCAGCACCCGGACAGGGAACTACCTTGACCGGAAGAACGTCCGCCGGGCCCTGAAGGCTATGGTTGTGAGGTCGAACAAGGAGACGGCCGGGCAGCGCGACCGGCACCCGATCCCGCTCAAGCTGAAGTTCCACGGGCTCCGGCACAGTCACGCAAGCCTTCTCCTCTCAGCGGGGCACAGCCTCCGGGCGGTGAGCCAGCGTCTCGGCCACGCCAACCCGGCCCTGACCCTCCGGATCTACGGCCACTGCCTCCCCACCGACGACGAGAAGTTGGCGGACGGGATGGGGGCGATGGTGCCGAAGCCGGGCTGAACCCCCTCGCGAATGGCCCCCCAAGGGGTATCTGATGTGTCAGTCAGGAAATGAAAAACCCCCGGAAGTTGTTACCCTTCCGGGGGTTAGCTCAGTGGGCGCTACAGGACTTGAACCTGTGACCCCCACAATGTCAATGTGGTACTCTAGCCAGCTGAGCTAAGCGCCCGTCACCCACTTTTCTACGCGATCCAACCTCTCGGTCAAGATGAATCGCCCCGGAAACGCGCCTGGTACCCATCTTGTTTTCGGCTCGTCGCTTTCGTAGGCCACGAGGTAGGTTTCCACATCACAGTCGAGTGATGTCCGGCGGTCAGTTTAACGGGTTGGCAGCGTGGCAAGAGTGGTGCCGTCCTGCTGCACCCCCGTCTGAGAGCGTCGAGATGACCGATCAACCCTCTCCGGTAGTCTCACCCACGGCGCCCGGGACGAGCTGCCGGGGGAGGGGGGTGGACGTCGGGCTGTCCGTGGTCACGATCCTCTTCGCGTTCCTGGCCGCGTCCTTCGCCGCCCGCAACTCCGACCTCTGGCTTCACCTCGCGACCGGGCGGCTGCTCGCGGCCGGACAGTATGCGTTCGGCGTCGACCCGTTCGCCTACACCACCGAGGGGGTCTACTGGGCGAACCATGCCTGGCTGTTCGACCTCCTCCTGTACCAGACCTATCACGCCCTGGGCGGGACCGCTCTCGTGGTGGCAAAGGCGGTGGGCGTCGCGGCGACCGCCGGGGTAATACTCCGGGTCGGCTACCACCGCCCCGGTCCGGTCTGGGTCGCCGCCGGCTGTACCCTGCTCGCGGTGCTTGCGATGAGTCCGCGGCTCCTTCTTCAACCCGCGTGCCTCTCGCTGCTCTTTCTGGCCGTGTGCCTGTACCTGCTTAGGGCCGGGGGGCGAGGTCACTTCGCAGTCCCGGGCGTGATCGCACTCTGGGTGAACCTCGACGGGTGGTTCGTCCTCGGCCCGGTCCTCGTCGCCCTCTTCCGCCTCGCCGGGTGGATAACCCCGGCGGGCAAGGATGCCGGGCGGGCGGGGCCCGACGCCCCGAACCTCTCCCCGTGGCTTCTCCCGGCGTGCGTGGCCGCTTGCCTGCTGAGCCCCCACCACGTCCGCGGTCTCACCCTCCCCCCGGAACTGTCCCCGGCCGTGTGGACCAGCGATCTCAGTGACGACCCGCGCTTCGGCGGCGTGTTCGTCTCCCCCTGGCATTGGAAACCGCTCGGCGCAGCTGGTGGGTACAGCCCCGCGGCGTGGGCGTACTTTGCCTTACTCGGCCTGGGGACCTGTTCGTTCGCCGTCAACCGCCGGGCGATCCTCGGGTGGCGCGGGGTGATCTGGGTGGCGTTCGCCGGGCTCTCCGCCTGGCAGACCCGCCTCGCGCCGTTTTTCGCCGTGGTCGCGGGCCCGATCACCGCCCTCAACTTCCAGGAGGTGCTCCCCCCGGGCGCCCTCCGCCGGGGCGGCCGCGCCGTGGTGTTGCTCACCGGGCTGGCCCTGCTCGTCCTCGCGTGGCCGGGGTGGCTCCAGGGGTTTCACGCCCGCGACCGGGCGATCCGGTGGCGGGTCGAGGCCGACCCGTCGCTCGTCCGCGCCGCGGAGTTCCTGATCCGCTGTCGGGAGGAACACGTCCGGCCCGCGGACGCCCGCATCTTCACCACCCACCCCGACGTTGCCAATTATCTCGCCTGGTTCGCTCCGGGCGAGAAAGGCTTCCTCGATTCGCGGTTCCAGCTCTTTACCGGGGTCGCCGCCGAGTACCGTTCCCACTCGCTCTCGTTGGGCCTGATCTCGGGGCGGCCGTCTGACGCGAACACCGCCGCCCCCACACCGGACCGTCGGATCGTCGGCGCGGTCCTGTACGATCCGGACCCCCGGCGCCTGACGAACGGACTCCGCGAGGTCCGGAAGCCGGGGGCGCGCTGGCGAACGGCCCGGGTCGACGGGAGTTTAGTGTGGGTCGTGTCGGAGGCGGCCGGCGTCACCGGTCCTTTGGGCGCGGTATTCGACCCCGACGTCATGGCTTTCGGCCCGTCCCGCGAAGACGCCCCGCCGCCGGCCCCGACGGGCGGGCCGGCCGCGTTACCCGAGCCCGCCCCGTGGTGGGACCTGGCCGCGAACCGGCAGCGGGAGCACTCCTGGGAAGGGGATGCGGCGGGCGTGTACCTCCGGATGTTCGAAGTGGGGGATGGCACGAGCCTGCGGCCCGACCCCGACCGGTCCCCAGCTCTCCCCTTACTCGCCGTCCGCGCCGCCCGCGGGGCCGTCGCCCACTGTCCCGAGGGTGACGACGCCTGGTTCACGCTCGCCCGCGCGTACCTCTTGCTCGGCCGGGGAACGTGGGAAGCGGGGGCCGGGGCCGGACTGACCCCTCTCGGCTACCTCCGCCACACCCAGACGACGGCGGCTTTGTTCCAGGCTGTCACGGCATACCCCGACTCGCCCACCACGCACGAGGCTCTCGCCGGGGTGTTCGCCGATCATCTCTTTCTCGACCTGTCGCTCCGCCACCGCCGGGCGCAGCTGCGGTTGGCCCGCCGGGCGGGCCCGTACCCGGGAGAGTCGCCCGAGGCCCACGCGGAGCGGTTGAATAGGCTCGCCGAGCTCACCGGGCAGGTAGAATACGCGGTGCAAGATGCGGAGAACCGGTTCGTGGTCCGCACCCAGGCCCTGGCCGGCGACCCACTCGCCCGTGCCCGGATCGCCCTCGGGCTGGGACTTGCCGGCAAGGCGCTGGACACACTCCTCCAGTCCCACCCGGACCTCTACGGTACGGACGGGCTCCGGCTGTTGCTCGACCTGCTGTTGCAAACGGGCCAGGTCGCCGAGGCCCGGGTACTGCTGGACCGGGACGAGCTCCGCAGCCACCCGGACGCGATCGGCGTGTACGAGATCCCCGGCGGGACGAAAGACGGGCGGGGCTGGGGTTACCGATTCCCCGCCTACACCTGGTTCGACTTCGCCCAGTGTGCGGCCGCCGGCCGATACGACCGGGCGGCTGAATCGCTCGACAGAATGCGCGACGGTCTCCTCCGGGAGGAAACGGTGCTCGGGCGCGGGCTCCCCATCGCCCTGACCAGACAGCTCACTTTCGAGAGCGGCCTGGGGGCCCCGCCGGGGTCGCTCCTCTCCCGACTGCACGTCGGCCGGGAGAAGGGCCAGCTGGCCGATCGGGTCGCCCAGACCCAGTTCCTGGCAGCCGTCCGGGCCGATCTCCACACGCTCGGGGGGATTCTTCACCTCGAGCGCGGCGACACGGCGGAGGCGGCGGCCGAATTCGCCCGGGCACTGAGTCTGTACGACCGAGCCAGGGACGGTGCCCCCGCACTACCCGGTGGGCCACTCGCGGGCCGCTACTTTTCGGCGGTCCGGAAGTACGCCCGGTGAGGTCGTGTGGGTAGAGCCTGGCGATCCGAACCCGACCCGGGTTTAAACAGGTTTGCGCGCCGCCCGGTGGGCCGCCGCTGCGAGGTGACCGATGCCGACCGCCCGTCGATCCGTGTTCCGGTGGTGGTGGGCCGTGCCGCTGGTGGTGGCCATCGGTGGGGGGGCGTGGGGCGTTCTCAAGCTGTCCCGCGGCACCGATTCGTCAATGCCCCCGCCGCCCCCGGCCGTGCAATCCGCGCCGGCCGACATCGCGGCGCAGGTCCATACCTTCTGCGGCGGGTCGTGCCACGCCTACCCCCCGGCCGACACGTTCCCCCGGCGGCACTGGCGGACCGAGGTGGAACGCGGGTTCCGGTTCTTCGAGCGGTCGGGGATGGCGATGACCGCCCCGCCGATCGAGAGCGTCATCCGGTATTACGAGGACCGGGCACCGGACGAACTCCCGCCCGCGGTCTGCCCGCCGGCCTCGCACCCACTCGGCCTCCGGTTCGAACCGGTGAGCTACCCGAACCCGGCGGGCGCCGGCCGGCCGGCGGTCTCGAACGTCAACGTCGTCCGGCTCCCCGTGCCCGGGCAGCCGGCGGGCGCCGGCCGGGATCGGCCGGCGGTCCTCGCGTGCGACATGCAGGGTGGGCGGGTCATGCTCCTCCGCCCGGCAGACCCGGCCCCGGCGTGGCAGGTCCTCGCCCGCGTCCCGCACCCGGCGCACGCCGAAGTCGTCGACCTCGACCGGGACGGGATTCCTGACATCCTTGTCGCCGACCTCGGCAGTTTCCCGCCGACCGACCGGCGGTGCGGGAGCGTCGTCTGGCTCCGCGGCCGGCCCGACGGGTCGTTCACGCCGATCAAGCTGTTGGAGAATGTCGGCCGGGTCGCGGACGTCCGGGCCGCCGACTTCCGCGGGACCGGGAAGCTCGACCTGGTCGTCGGGGTGTTCGGGCTGATCGAGACGGGCGAAATCCTGCTCCTCGAGAACCGGACGACCGATTGGGAAAAGCCGGTGTTCGTGCCCCGACAGGTGGACGCCCGGCACGGGGCGATTCACGTCCCGGTGGCCGACCTGGACGGCGACGGGAAGCCGGATTTCGTCGCGCTGATCGCGCAAGAACACGAGATGGTGGTCGCGTACCTCAACGACGGGGCGGGCGGGTTCCGGAAGCAGACCCTCTACGCCGCCCCGCACCCGGGGTACGGGAGCAGCGGGATCCAGCTCGTCGACCTGAACGCCGACGGGAAGCTCGACGTCCTGTACACGAACGGGGACATTCTCGACGAGCCGTACTTGCTCAAGCCGTACCACGGGGTCCAGTGGCTCGAGAACACCGGGGGCCTGAAGTTCGAGCACCGGCCGATCGCGCCGATGTACGGCGCGCACAACGCGGTCGCGGCGGATTTCTTCGGGACCGGCCGGCCGGCGGTGGTCGCGGTCAGTTTCCTGCCCGGGGACAAATTCCCGGACCGGGAAACCCGGAAGGCGGACGCGGTGATGCTGCTGGAACAGGTGGCCCCGGGAAAGTTCGAGCGCCACTCGCTCGCGGCGGTCGAGTGCGACGCGGTGGTGTGCGCGGCCGGCGACCTGTACGGAACGGGGCGGCCCGACGTTGTGGTCGGGAACTTCAGCTCGACCCGGACCGACCACCCGGTCACGATCTGGAAGAACCTCGGCCGGCCGGGGGCCGTGGAATAAGCCGGGCGGCCGGCCCGTTCTCGGCCGCCCGGCTCACTCCGCGGCCCGGCGGCGGTGGTCCGCGGCCCGGCCCTTGTCGCCTAGGCGGTCGTAGTATTCGGCGAGTGCCGCGTGCGCCGGGCGGTAGCCCGGGTCCAGGCGCAAAGCGCTAACCAGCCACCCTTCCCCGGTCGTCGGGTGACCGGTCCGGATCAGCAGCACCCCCATCTCATAATGTAGTGCCGGGTCGAGCGGCTGCTCGGCGAGCTTTCGGCTCTGCAGCTCGCCAAGCCGCTCGACCCGGTCCCGGACCTGCTCGGCCGTCCGAATCTGGGCGGCGGCCTCTTCCGTCTTTCCTTGTTGTTGAAGGGCCTGAAAGAGGAGCCACTGGGTTTGGTAGTCCTCCGGAAGGGCCGCGGCGGCCCGCCGGAGCCACCCCTCGGCCTCGGCCGGCTTCTGGGCGGCGAGGGTGAACTGCCCGCGGGTCCGGAGCCCGAGCCCGTGGTCCGGGTGCGTGGCCAGCACCGCGTCGACGGTCTCCCGGGCGAGGTCGCCCCGGCCGAGCATGTTGTGGCACCGGGCCAGCCGGACCAGCACTTCGGGGTCATCCGGCCGGTCCTCCAGCAACCGCTCCAGGTGCGGAACGGCCTCGTCGTACCCGCCCAGGTCGAGCAGACAACGGGCGAGCCGCCAGCGGGCGTCCGCCCGGGTCGGGTCGAGGGTGAGGACCTGCCGGAAGTCGTCCGCCCCGCGCTTCACTCCCTTCCCGGTGACGAACGTGATCCCCCGGAGTTCCAGGGCCCGGACGTTGTCCCGGTCGCGGTCGAGCCAGTGTTCGAGACACGCCATCGCGTCCGGGGTGCGGTAGACCCGCAAGTATCCTTCCGCCAGTGCCTCCCAGACGAGCGCCGCTTCCCCGGGGGTCTGGTCGGCGCGCCGCTGCAGGTACTCCTCCACCTCGCGGACGTTTCCGCCGGCGGCCTGTAGGAGGGCCCATTCGAAAGCGATCTCGTCGGACGTCCCGCCGGACAGGTGGTGGCAGGTCCGCAACCGGGCGTCCGCGTCTTCCAGGTCCCCGGCTTGCCGGGCCGCCCGGCTGGCGAGTAGGTGGACGGCCGGGCGATCCGGCCAGAGTCGCAGGCAGGCGGCGAGTGACTCCCGGGCGGCGGCGGGGTGATGCCGGGCGAGGGCGGCCCGGGCGGCCCGGAGGCGATGCCACGCCCAGAGCTGCGGGACGACCAGCCCGGAGGCGAGGACGAGGAAGACCAGCCCGCGGGTGACGCGGGGGGACACGCGGGGTAGCCGGCTGCGGGGCACGGTACTCGTCTCCGGGGCGTGGCCGGGTCAGGGGTCCTGCTTGCCGCCGGGCCGACGGGCAAGTGCCCTGTGCTTTGCCGCCAGGGCCGGGGCGCCGGTTTCGTGGTAGTAGGCGGCGAGTAGCTGGTGGGTCGGCTGGTGGTCCGGGCGGACCTGGAGCGCGCTCTGAAGCCAGCGGAGGGCCTCCGCCGACTGCCCGGCCCGGAGGGCGATGGTGGCGATCTCGTGGTGGACGGCCGGGTCGTCCGGGGTCATCTGGAGGGGGCCCTGAATCAACTGATTGATCCGCTCAAAGTCGGCCTCCAGCCGCCGGATCGTTTCTAACTCGTCCGCCGCCGCCGCCTTTCCGGTCCGGGCCAACGCCAGGGCGTGCAGGTGTCGGGTCGTCAGGTTTCCCGGGTCGAGCCGGGCGGCCCGGTCGAGGTACTCCTCGGCCGCCTTGTCGTCCCCGTCGGCGGTCTCGCACTTGCCCTGGTCGACCAGGGCGGCCGGGCAGTCCGGGTGGGCACGGAGGCAGTCGGTCAGGGCGGCCCGGGCCTCGGCGGCCCGCCCCTGGAGGGCCAGCGCCCGGGACCACTGGACCTTGACTTCCGGGTTGTCCGGGAGCCGGTGGCGGAGGTAGTCGAGGTGGGCGACCGCCTCCTCGCCCTGGCGGAGCTGGAGGAGGAGGGTCGTCAGCCGCAACCGGGCCTCGTCGTGATCGGGATCCAGCTCGACGACCCGCCGGAATGACAGAAGGGACTCGCTCGTCTGGGCCCGCTGTTCCTGTAACTTACCCCTCAGCAGGATCGCGGTCGTCTCGTCGGGGGCGGCCTCGAGCCAGTCGGCGATGGCCCGTTCGGCCTGTCTCCAACGAAACTGGTACAGGAGCCCGGTGACGAGTGCCTCCCGGGCGAGAGGGGCGTCGGGGCCGCCCGCCTCGATCCGGGCGAGCAGTGACGGACTCATCGCCCCCGACTCTCCCCGGGTCGTCCGGAGGAGGAGGCGCTCGAACACGAGCCGGTCCTCGTCCCCGTACTTCGCCCAGTACCGATCGAGGAGCGTTTCGGCCTCGGTCCAGGACCCGCTCCGCCGGGCGACTCGCGCGGCCAGGATCAGGACCTCGGGGTGGTCCGGGCGGAGATCACGACAGGTGTTCAGGTGGCGGGTGGCGGCCGCGTTATGGCCCCGCCCGACTTCCACCCGGGCGGCCCGGAGGTGTGTTTGAAACCGAACCAGGACCCCGCCCGCAACGGCCGCGAACCCGGCGGTGAGCAAGACCGCGATCAGGAGGATCGTCCGCCCGGGTCGGCGGCGTGCGAACGACACCAGTGCGAGGGGGCGACCGGCCAATCGCCGCCACAGCGGGAGCGGGGCATTGGCTCCACCCGGGCGTGGGGTCGGTAGCCCGGGGGGCGGGGCCGTCATTTTGATGGTCGACTCGTCCATCGCACCCACCTCGGTGCCGACCGATCACCCGACGAGCCGGCAGAGTCCTCGCGTAATAAATCGTCGGTACGCGGCCCGCGACCTGATTGGTCCCGGGTCGCGTACCCCATTCCCGACGACAGGATTACTTCAATTCGATGTCGTGCGTTTGAGAGCCCCCGGTAACCGTATAGGTAAGATCGGTCTTTGCCGGGTCCCCGTACTGATCAGGAATCGCCGTATACCGCCTGGCGTTCTTCGTCATGGCGGCATCGGCGGGGCTGCTCGGGGTGTACCCTTCGGGCACGACTGCGTCCGGCGGTGGGCCGGCATTTTTGACCCCGGCACCACCAACGCCCTTCGGAGCGGGTCCGGACCCACCTCGCGCCATTCCCTCCCCCTGCGGTTTCAGGGAGCTGGTGTCGACGCACACCTTGTACCCACCGCCGGTCACCGTCTGGAGTTTGTATGTTCCGTCCTCGGCGATCTCGGAGACGGCGTTCGGGTTGCCATCCGTGCTGACGAAGCTGACGGTACCGCCTTTGATCACCTTGCCCTGGTATGTGACCTTGCCCGTGACGGACCCGGTCGGCCGGGAGCAGCCGGCAAACAGCCCGAGGCAAACCGCAAGGCCGGACAAGGCGAGGAAACGGGACGCCCACCACGCTGGAGAGAGACGCATGGTTCGCAACCTGCGTTAAGAGGATCGAGGAAAAATGTTCGGGCGGTGTTGAGCCGCCCGAACCGCGGGAATTGATCGGGCCGGGGTCGCAGACCCCGGCGGGCCGAGCGGGTTACCAGTTGCTCCCCTGGATGTCGCCCGCGCTCGGGGTGATGACCGACCACCACGTCGCGGTCGTGATCGACGTGTTGACCGACCGGACACTCCCGTCACCGAGACCGACGATGATCCCCCCGGTGTGCGGGGTACTCGGTGCCCCGCCGATGCACTGGGCCGTGAACTGGCCCGGGGAAGCACCCTTCGGGGTAAATTGGGGGAGAATAGCGGCGTTGGTGGCACCGGTCGGGTCGCCGTAATCCGAAGACGCGATGACGGGCCCCCAGTCTGGCCAGAAGTTGTCGTTGTGCCCGGGCGTGTTGGCGCACCGCGCCAACTTCTCCGCGAAAAAGACGGTGTTCGAGGTCCCGTCCGGGATGCTCGCCGGGTAGGAACTCAGGCCCACGCCGCCCCACTGGTAGTTGTGGCGGAAGAGCTGGCCGTTAACCCCGTAGCTGGAGTGGGCGTCTCCGTTCTGGGTCTGGCTCGGGTCGGACGGACAGATGTAGGTTTTGACCCGGGATTGTTGGATCTCGGGCGTCCATTGCGAGTAGGTCAGGTTGTTCCCGTTCCGGCCATCGGGGTCGGGGGTGCGACCGGACGCGGTGTACAGGTTGCCCTGTTCGATGTACGGCAGGATATGCAGGAAGAGCCCGCCGTTCGAGTTCCCCGCCGCCTGGGTCCCGTTGCTCGCGTACAGGCCGATCGACGGGGGGAGCTTACCGGCGTTCGTGTCCGCGCAGTTGATCGTCCCGAGGGACATCTGTTTGACATTGTTGGTGCAAGTACTGCGGGCGGCGGCCTCACGTACTTTTTGGACGGCGGGGAGGAGCAGGCCGATCAGGATCGCGATGATCGCGATCACCACCAGCAGCTCGATCAGCGTGAACCCACGACGACGGAGAGAGATGAGAGGAAACACCAGAATACCCTTTCCAGTTTGTTGGGGAGACGGAAACTGGTGCGAACGATGACACAGTCCCATGCTTGGGTAGAATGGGCAAATCGTGCAATATGCGACCGGTTGTCCAGTCGACTCGGCGTTTTGTGCCCGGACGGACCAGTTATCTTCCGGGAATCGCGATTTCGTGATACGATCTGTCGCATGGAATCGGATCTGTGTGTGGGGGCGAGTAGATACCCACACTTTCAATGAACGCTAATACTACCCGGTAAGGCGTGGTGCGTCAAGCACCTCCGCGATTTTCTCCAAGCGGAAGGATCGGGGCGACACATGACCGGCCAATTCTCATTCCGTCACCAGCTGCGTTCCCACGTTTCCGCCGCGATCGGGGTGCCGTTCTTCCTCGCCGTGGTCGCGCTGGCCGCGGCCTTCTCCGGGTGTTCCGGTCCGGCTCCCGCGCCCCCCCCGCCCCCGGCGGCGGAAGAACCACCCGGGCCGCCGATGTTCGAGGACGTGACCGCCTCGACCGGCGTCGCTTTCACGTACCGGAACGGTGAGGACGCCGGGCACTTCGCCATCATCGAGTCGCTCGGTGGGGGCGTCGCCCTCTTCGACTACGACAACGACGGCCGGGTCGACATCTTCCTCCCGGGCGGCGGGCGGTACGAAGGCAAGACGGTCCTCGGCAACCCGTGCAAACTGTACCGGAACCTGGGCGGGTGGAAGTTCGAGGACGTGACCGCGAAGACCGGGCTGAACGTCCCGTTCCAGTACTCCCACGGGGCCGCCGCGTTCGACTACGACAACGACGGCTGGGCCGACCTCCTCGTCACCGGGTACAACCGCCTCGTCCTGCTCCACAACGAGCCGGACGGGGCCGGCGGCCGGCGGTTCGTCGACGTGACGAAGAAGGCAGGGCTGACGGACGCCCTGTGGTCGACCACGGCCGCCTGGGGCGACCTCGACGGGGATGGGTTTCCCGAAATCTACGTCTCCCATTACGGGGACTGGGGGTTCGAGACCAACCACCCGACCGACTGCACCTACGACGGGAAGACCCGCGACGTGTGCCAGCCCCGCAAGTTCAAACCCCTCCCGCACACCCTGTATCGGAACAACCGCGACGGCACCTTCACCGACGTCACCGAGAAGGTAAAACTTCGGAAGGACGGCCGGGGGATGGGGGCCCTGTTCGTCGACGTCAACGGAGACGCCCGGCCGGACATCTACGCCGCGAACGACACGGACGACAACTTCCTCTACATGAACCGCGGCAAGCCCGGGACACTCGCCCTCGAAGAGGTGGGCCTGTTCGCCGGGGTCGCCCGCGACGACCGCGGCCAGGCGAACGGCAGCATGGGCGTCGACGCCGCCGACTACGACCGGTCGGGGCAGGCGTCCATCATCGTGAGTAACTACGAGGGCGAACTGCCCGCCCTTTACCAGAACCGGACGGGGACCGGCCCGCCCCGATTCCTCTTCGCCACCCTGACGAGCGGGGTCGGAGCGGTCGGGGGGGCGTACGTCGGCTGGGGGACCGGGTTCGCCGACCTCGACCACGACGGCTGGGAGGACCTCCTGATCGTCAACGGCCACGCGATCCGGTTCCCGACGAAACTCGAGCGCCGCCAACGACCGGTCCTGTTCCACAGCGAGAAGGGGCGGTTCAAGGATGTGACGCGGAACGGCGGGCCGTACTTCCGCGAGCCTCACAACGCCCGCGGGCTGGCGTTCGGAGACCTCGACAACGACGGCAAGATCGACCTCGTGATCAGCCACCTGAACGAACCGGTCACGGTGCTCCGGAACGTCGTCCCGACGGCCGACCGGCACTGGATCGGGCTGGAACTGGTCGGCGAGAACCACCGGGACGTGGTCGGCGCCCGGGTGGTGATCGAGACCCCGACTGGCAAACAAACGAGGTTCGCCAAGGGCGGGGGGGGCTTCGGCTCCACGAGCGACCGCCGGTTCGTCGTCGGTCTCGATTCGGACACGGCGGTGACGAAAGCGACCGTGTACTGGCCGTCGGGGAAGACCCAGGAGTTCACGGATCTCGCGCCCGAGTGTTACTGGCAGCTGCGCGAGGGAGCAGCAAAACCCCAGCGGGCTACCGCCGGGAAGTCGTGAGCTGATTGACAGCGGGTCCGCATCCGGGTCCCGCCAAAGATACCGGGTTGACCGGCCCGTCGTTCTCGCGCCGGACTTTCGTGCGGAACAGTACCCACCCGAGCAGCGGATCTGGTATACCTGTTGAGAGGCTGTGGGGTATCCGAGGAGCGGTCCGGATGACGGTGTCTGTTGTTGCTGGACCCGGCCAGAAGACCGGTGCAGCCATGCGACATCGGACAGGAGACCGGTGTCGCAAGAGCGAAACCAGATAGCCCTGACCGGATTACGGATCAGACCGACCGAGAGACGGTCTCCTCATACCACGCCGCCCGGACGACCACACCCACCCGACTGTCCCCACCCGGCGTAGTCCTCACCGGACCAGGCCCTTCATGCATTCCCGGTCTTGGCGTCCCGCCGCCCTCTGTGGCTTCCTGTTGGTCGCTCCGGCCGTCCCAGCCGGGGCGGCCGATCCCGATCCGAAGAAGATTGAGCTCTTCGAGTCGAAAATCCGGCCGGTTCTGGTGAAGCACTGTTACTCCTGCCACTCGGCGGAGGGCGCGAACAAGAAAGTCAAGGGCGGGCTCCGGGTCGACACACGCGACGGGCTGAGGGACGGGGGGGACTCCGGTCCGGCGGTGGTCGCGGGTGACCCCACGAAGAGTCTGATCGTGCGGGCGCTCAAGGGAGACGGCGTGGACCGGATGCCGCCGTCCGGCCCGCTACCCGCCGCGGTCGTTGCCGATTTTGAACTATGGATCCGGGACGGGGCGGCCGACCCGCGGACGGCCGGCGGGCCGGCGTCAGCTGGTATCGACTTCGAGGCCGCCCGCCGGCACTGGGCCTTCCAGCCCGTGAAGCCGCCGGCCGTCCCGCCGGTCCGGGACACGTCATGGCCGAAGGGCGACATCGACCGGTTCGTCCTGGCGAAACTCGAAGAGAAGGGCCTGCGGCAGGCCCCGCCGGCCGATCGGCGGATGCTTGCCCGACGGGTCTTCTTCGACCTCACCGGCCTCCCGCCCACGCCGGAGGAGATGAACACCTTTCTGACCGACTCCAGCCCGGATGCGTACCCGAAGCTCGTCGACCGCCTCCTGGCGTCGCCGCACTACGGGGTGAAGTGGGGTCGGCACTGGCTCGACGTCGTCCGGTACGCCGACACCGCCGGCGAAACGGCCGATTTTCCGGTGCCGGCCGCGTGGCGATACCGCAACTACGTGATCGATGCGTTCAACGCCGACAAACCGTTCGACCGGTTCGTCCGGGAACAGGTCGCCGGCGACATCCTCGCCCGAACGGCCCCGCGCGAGAAGTACCCCGAGCTGGTGACCGCGACCGGCTATCTGGCGATCTCCCGGCGGTTCGGGTTCGACGTCCGGGCGGATCACTACCTCACCATCGAGGACACGATCGACACACTCGGGAAGTCGATCCTGGGGCTGACGCTCGGGTGCGCGCGGTGCCACGACCACAAGTACGACCCCGTCCCGGCGACGGACTACTACGCCCTCTACGGCATTTTCGAGAGCACCAAGTACGCGACGCCCGGGTGCGAGAAGGAGAAGCGGCAGCAGGACCTCGTGCCGTTGGTCCCGGCCCAAGAGTACGCCCGGGTAGTCGGCGCGGGCCGCGAAAAGGTCGCCCGGATCGACGCCGAACTGCCGAAGATCCGCGACGAGCTGAAGGCCCACTCGAAACGTCTCGCGGAGCTCGCCCGGAAAGAGACTCGGGTCCTGGCCGCGGGGGAGTTCGACGACGGCGGGGCGGCCGATCTCGGCGACCGGGAAGTCGAGGTCCGGGCGGGACAGGTGATTCAGCTCGTCGTCCTCCCGCGTGCCAACCACGGGGCCGACTCCACGCTCGTCGAGTTCGCGGTCAAGGAACAGGGCGGCAAAGGACGGGCGTGGGCGGTCACGGACGACGTGATCGACGACCTGCTCGCCGCGAACCCGCACGCCGACCGCCAGGGGAACGCGGGCGTCTGGGGGTTACTCGACCTCCGCGGCGGTC
>JAQGHQ010000334.1 GCA_028288765.1 Gemmataceae bacterium
ATTACACGAACCCGATACCGCGGTCGCATTGGTCTGGGTGGCATGTCCACCGCTTTGGGTGGACATGTCTGGGATTCGCCGAGCGACTACGAATCCCGATCTGGTTTCCGAGGCGCTCCCATGTCCACGCCGAGCCGTGGACATGCCACCCAGACGTTCGCGCACGTCCGCCCCGGAATTCGCCCTCTTGCCTCCCGCCCCGGATCGGTCATGCTGACGGTTCCGACGGAGGGCGACCGATGACCGAGGCGGAATGGCTGGCGATTGACGAGTTCGAGACCCTGCAATGTTACCTCGGTGGTATTGGCAGTGAGCGGAAGTTGCGGCTTTTGGCGGCCGCCTGTGTCCGCGAAACAGTAACTAACTCGGTCGGATACGACGCTCGCCTCGCAGAAGTCCTTGAGCGTGTAGCGGACGGACTTGGGCACCCCGATGAGTTGCGGTTGTGGCGCGACTGGCAGGGGCGGAACATCGAGTCATCAAGACGCCGGAACGCGCTCTACTCTGCTACCCGCGAGCCGGCACTCATTGCCGCGGCGGGGGCTGTGTGGCATCTACCACCTGGCTTGGCCGCTGTGGCAGCCAGCGGCCAAAGTTGGGATGATGGCCGCTGGCGGTTGGTCTACGACGCGAAAGCATTGGCCGT
Source organism: Gemmataceae bacterium (assembly GCA_028288765.1). Lineage (GTDB taxonomy): Bacteria > Planctomycetota > Planctomycetia > Gemmatales > Gemmataceae > Urbifossiella. The sequence continues at coordinate 647 of JAQGHQ010000334.1, forward strand.
AAAACGTCGGATTTGGCAGCTGCTCGGATGTATTACCGGGGCCTCGCCTGTGTGCGACCCCGCCTGGCTCACGTCCGCCGTCGTCTCGCTCGCCCGTCAAATGTACGACTCCCGCGACTTCTCCTCCATGCCGATCCTGGTCGACGCCCTCCAGGACGCCGGGTGCGACCACCCCGATATCCTGGCCCACTGCCGCGGGCCGGGGTCGCATGTCCGGGGTTGCTGGGTGGTGGATTTGGTGCTGGGGAAGGCGTAATTCTTGATGGGTGGGCCGCCCGACCCTGGGAGCAGCTGGGGCCGCCAGTGCGGCCCCAGAACGGGCCGGTCACGCGATGGGCCAGGTCCGCCGCTGCTTCGAGAAGTCGTAGTAGTTGAACTTGTCGATGTACAGCGGGTCGGTGGGTGTCGGCTGCCTCGCCCCGTCCAGCGTCGGGCCACTCACCTCGCCCCCGAACCAGCTCGTAATCCGCCCGGACCCCTTCACGGCGATGGATCTCCCCTGGGCGTACATCACGACCGATCCTTTGTACCCGATGACCGTCCCGTGGCAATTGTGCCCCTTCAGGTCGGTCGCCAGTCGGCAGGCGAACGGGTCCCTCCACAGGATCGAGTCGGCCGACCAGCACACGAACAGTTCGTACTGGATGGCCGCGGCCTTCTGGGGGGCACCCAGCTTCGTGTTCAGCGCGGCCGCCAGTTGGGTATGCGTCCAGATGACGACGCCCGCCGCCGTCTTCCACCCGATGACGTGGGTGTTCGTCGCGTGCCCGTGCCCGCAGATGATCAGCTTGTCCCCGGCCGCGATGTCCCCCCACTGGCCGGCGGTCCGGAAGCCGGTGGGGGTGCCGTCCGCCCGGGGGATGACTCTCGCCCGGAAGGCCCTGCTGTTGCTGATCTCATACGCGAACACGTCCGTCGCGTTGTCGCCGCTGACCGGAACCCAAACGAAGTTCGCCACGGGCACTCCTGGTGTGTAATTGGGGGTCGTACCCCCGACTCTACCGCATGCCGAACCGGGGGCAAGTCGGCCGGGCGATTTCCGGAATTCGAAACTGAGACACCACCTCCAATTTGAGGTTTATGTGCAGACCCCGAGGGTTTTTGTGCAGGGCGGGGCAAATGTGCGAAGCCGCGTTTCCGGCCAAACCGGGGAGCCGGATCCGGACCGGGTATTCGCCCGACTGAGATCAGCATGTCCACCCAAAGCTGTGGACATGCCACCCAGACCAAGGTGACTGACTCGTACAGGAACCCGGTGAGACGGTGGCTTTTTCGTCGGTGCCGGGGGTACCCGCTCGCGGGTCCGTGGCACCGACCCGACCGAGCCGTCCGGCCCAGTTTCTGGGTAGGTGCCGCGCGACCCGCTCGCGGGTACCCCGGCGGCACAGGCAGTCCGGCCGGGGTACCCGCTCGCGGGTCGCGCCGGACCTACCCCGATCGAGCTGAACGGCTCAACTGCCGAGTCGGTCCGGCGCGACACGGATCAAACCGAATGCGACCGCCTCACCGGGTTCCTGTCTCATCGGGTTTCGTGTCTGAGGCCGTCCGCGACTCGCTCACCCATTTCTCACGGCGGTTCGCCCCCGCTCTCCGTTACCAGTCTCTCGGAGCGCATCCGGACACGCCGGGCGCCTGAGCCTTTTAATCACGGGGGAGAGCCATGAACGGGGCGCTTCGCACAACCGCCGTCGTCATACTCGTCGGGGTCACGGCCGTCGCCACGATGGGTGCCGCGACCCCCAAGTGGGCGGGGGAAGCCGGGCTGGACGTGTGGGGCTTGTCGAGCCTGAGGACTGACCTCCTCCGGTCGGCCGAACTGGATGAAGAGCGGGATGCCGCACGGGCAAGTACGGAGGTTCGGGGTCAGCTCGTGGAAGAATTGATCGCCGGTCGGCTCTCGCTCGCGGAGGTTGCGGAATACATCCTGCAGCTCAACCGGGACCGCACCGGCTGGCTCGTCGCTCTCCGGTTAGCCTACCCCACCGCGGTGGACGACCGGGAGCGGGCCGCGCGGTCTGTCCTGGCGGCGGTGGAGATGGATACAATCGGCGACCCGAGCCGACAATCCGAAACAAACAAGCGACTCCGCGCCGAATTGATGGCGCTGGCGGGGCAGACGCATTAGCCCGGTTGTCATACCCACCCCGGACAAGGAGTGGCCCGACCTCAGGCCCCGGGAACTCGATAGCCGCCCGCCGCTTCTCCCCCTCCGGCTTCTCACACCAGACCGTCCCCCTCAATGCCCGGCTCGATCATCGACCAGTAAACCCCGCCGATGGGAAAGAAGGCGCTCATCCGCTCCCCGGGGCGTGATCGAGCCACGCTACTTCGGCCACAAACGCCGAAGCAGCCGATACTACCTCATCCCCCTCTTTCCCCCGTTCTCTCTCACGGCTACCATCGGGACACCGAGCGCACTCCCGGAGGGCGACCGATGACCGAGGCGGAATGGCTGGCGTGTACGGACCCGGAACCCATGCTGGCGCTTCTGCGGGACAAGGCGAGTCGGCGGAAGTGGCGGCTTATCGCTTGGACTTGCGCGGAACTTGTTCGGTCTCTTCTCCCCACTGAACGCTGGGCCAGGTTGCTCGATCTAGCCGGGCGTCTTGCGGACGGGGCTGCGACTAACGAAGAGCGAGCACAAGCCGTGCATGCGGCCGGGCGGGCAACGGACCGGGCTACCGCTGTCGTGGCGTACGCCACCTACAAGGACGCCTCTCCGGCGAACGCCATCGGGGCGTTAGCGAACGTCAAAGCGGTGAACCCGATCTGCGATTACTACCTTGCCGGTGCCATCCGTTGCATCTTCGGCCCCCTCCCGTTCCGCCCCGTCTCGCCCGGCCCATCCTGGCTCACGTCCCCCGTCGTCGCCCTCGCCGAAGGCATCTCCGCCGACCGCGCCTACGACCGGCTCCCGCTCCTCGCCGATGCCCTCCAGGAGGCCGGGTGCGAGAATGATGACATCCTCGCCCACTGTCGGGAACCGGGGGCACACGTCCGCGGGTGCTGGGTGGTCGATCTGGTGCTCGGGAAGGAGTGACCGATGACCGAGGCGGAATGGCTGGCGTGCGTATCACCGGATCTGATGTTTGAAATGCTGCGGGAAGGGGCGACTGTCCGGCGACTTGCATTGCTCTCTGTGGCCTCTTGTCGCTCGAACCGCTATCTGATGAAATTCAAGCGGGAACGGAAGGCAGTGGAGTACGCAGAACGGGTCATCGAAGGGGTGTCCGCCGCAGACGAGGACGGCCCTTCGGACAGAGATTGTTACCTGATGGCATCGGCTGCGAATCACTGTATGGCGGTGGCGTGGTATGTCAGAGACAACGATCTCGCTTCGGCGATCCGGTACACCGGCCGGATACTGGAAGCGATCACGGATGGAGGGGCGAACTCATCCCGTGGGGAGCGGCGGATCGCGGTTATCATCCGTGACATCTTCGGCAACCCGTTCCGCCCGGTCGCTCTCACTTCGGCATGGCGGACGCTCACAGTCCTCTCTCTTGCCGGGCAGATGTACGACTCCCGCGACTTCTGCCCCATGCCGATCCTTGCCGATGCCCTCCAGGACGCCGGGTGCGAGAATGATGAAGTCCTCGCCCACTGCCGGAGCGACGGGGCGCACGTCCGCGGGTGCTGGGTGGTGGATTTGTTGCTGGGGAAGACGTGAGCTCGCATGCCAAACCGTCTTTCCCACCCCGAATCCTTATTGTGTGCAGCCGGCCGGCTATTGTGTGCAAAGCCGCCTCGGTCCGATGATCGGTCGGCCACGGGAGGCTGTGTGGGCCTATGCCAACGGGAAACGGAAGGTGCATGAGCCGATGAAGAAGCAGATAGGGTTTCTCGGAACTATGTCGTTGGCATCGAGCACGCCCGACCCTAACCGACCGCTCATCCAGGGCGGTGGGGTTGGGGGGGCTCAACATCCTGGTGTACAGTGTCTACCTAATGGCTCACTCTTGACCGCGGGAGAAGGCCTTCAGGACAATTTCCCCGTCCTTGCCGAACGTCCACTTCACGACCCCCACCCCCGGCGCGTACCAGTACCGGAATCGCATCTCCTCTCGCCCGGGGACCGCCGCCACGTAATCCACCGGGACGGCCTCGAACTCCCCTGCAGGCACCTTCACCCGCTCCGCGGCCCTTGCCGTGAGCGTCGCCGGAAGCTCGGGGGTCAGCTGAACCTCCCACTTCTCATCAGGCTTAACCGGCAACTTCAACAAACACAGCGGGGGCTTGCGTACCGCCCACCCGTCTTCTAGCTCCGGCCCGCCATCGATCCGAACTCTGAAGACGGACTCTTCCAGCCGCCGCAACCCTTTGTCCGAGACCTCGACCTTCTCGTGCGGGGTGGTCTTGCCGTCCTCCCGGACTCGGCCGACAGAGACGATCCTTCGGCCATCCTTCTCCTCGACCTTCGTGATAACGAGGACGATGTCCGCGTCGGGAAACTGGTAGGTCCACTTGGTACCCGGCTTCGTCGGGTAAAAGAAGCCAGCCCCATCCCGGGGTTGGGCCGGGGCAACGAGGGCCAGGCTAAGGATGGCGAGCGCGGCGAAGGGTTGGATCACGGCCTTCCTCCTTGGGCACGGATCGACCGACTGGTATCGGTCGGGCAGGGCGAAATGATGCTAGTGGATCAGGGCAGTCGCCGCAACCTGAACCTCCCCACGAGATCGGACAGGTGAGCCAGGGTGAGCAGCTCCAGAAGAAGTGACCGACACCGGCCAACCACTGCGTGATCATCTGACCGGGGGAAACGCCTAACGGACGGGTGTTCACAACAGGGCAACAATCCCCCTACCAGCCCCGCCCATCCCGCCCACTTTCAGCCCTTCGGGGAATTCCGTAACAGGGGACCAAAGCGCAACAAAGCCGCCCCCCACGAGCTCATCCCGCCCCCCCGCCAGCGCACGTTTCCCCCGCCGCCCCTCTCCGCTACCCGCCTGCTGACTTGGAATCCGGACCGCGTCCGCGAGAGGATGGTGGGCATACCCGACCCCGAGGCCCTCCGATGACCGCCCCGACGTGCGACGTCCTCTTCCACACCAAGCTGAAAATCGACGGCGTCTACCACTGGCTCACCGTCTACCCCGCCGGGCTCACGCTCCATTTCCGCCCCGGCCGCGGCCGGCTCGTCGGCTGGCCGGAAGTCGTCGACCTCGCCGACGGCCCGCCCGCCGACCGGTTCGGGGTGGTCGTCGACGGCCGACTCGTCCGCGTGTGCGACCAGGAAGCCGAGGCCAACGACCGGGCCGCCGACCAGCGCCAGATCGGGTCCGCCGCCACCGTCATCCGCGTCCCCCAGACCCTCCCGGACTGACCGCCGCCGCCCGCGCACCCGCGCCGGTCCGGGCGTCGAAAATATTGCATTGCATTCTCGCATGCGTGGCTGTAGAGTTCATGGATCATCCCTTTCGGAGGCAGACATGCCCGACACGACCAATACCCTTCCGCCGCGCCGCCAGGGCACCGTTCAGCTCTGCACGTTCGCGATCGGCCTCAACCGCAAGGCGGCCCGGGCGATCAAGGAGAACAACAAGATCATGGCCTCCGCGGCGGTGATGGCGTTCTCCCGCCTCCCCCCGGACGACCAGATCCGGCTGTGTGCCGAGGCCCGGCAACAGCACGTGACGGCCGCGCCCGCGACCGCCCCGGGCTGCCTCCCGGCCCAGGGTTCGTAGGGGCCGCCCTCCCGGACGACCCGCCTCCGGCGCTCCCTCCCCGTGAATGGGTAGGGGCCGGGGTGGGGTGCCGACGCGCCTCTTCCCGACATTCGTTTGCCGCACATTCCCAAGGAGCGCCAACCGTGATCGACCTCACCCGCGACCCGCTCGCCCGCGAGCTACTGGGCCGAATCGCCGCCCCCCGGGCCGGGGCGTCCGTCCAGCAGCTGTTCGACGGGTTCTCCCCGAAGTGGGCGGTGGCGGCAGCCGACCGGCTCCGGGCCGCCGGCCTGATCCACGCCGACGCGAACGGTGTCCTGACCCTCACGGCCCTCGGCCGGGCCGCCCGCCAGGCCCGTCCAATTGTCGCCGCGCCGGCCGCGCAGCGCCCCAAGCCCCGGGCCGGTTCCGCCGCGCAGACCCCCCAGGGCGTAAGCCCTGGGTCTCGGTGATGAACACCCGAAGGGTGGACGGTTTTCAAGGCCCCAACGGGGCCGTCGGCCAGTAGCCCAGGGCGTGAGCCCTGGGCCGCGGCCCACGCGGTTCCGGAGTAAACGCGGTTGTGTCGGGTGGGTCGAGTCTTCGAGGCCCACCGGTGATTCACTCGGGGGGCACCGGCAAATGGCTGCCGAAGCGTGGATGGTTTCCAAGACCCGATGGGGGCCTCAAAACCGGCTGGCGAAAACGAGTGAATCACCGGTGGGCCTCGAAGACTCGACCCACCCTACAAGACCCGGAAGCCACCCGCAAATGCCTCCCGAAGGGTGGACGGTTTTCAAGGCCCCAACGGGGCCGTCGGCCCGTAGCCCAGGGCGTAAGCCCTGGGCCGCGGCTAAGAGAGAAGGGCCGACAGTATGACCGACGGCGCTCCCATCGACGTCGTCCTCTCCCGCCTGGCGGGCGTGACCAGCTCCGGCGACAGCGGCCGGCAGTGGACCGCCCGCTGCCCGGCCCACGAGGACGCGCGGCGGTCCCTCGGCGTGGGGGTCACGCGGGACGGCATCGTTTTGTTGAAGTGCTACGCCGGGTGCCCAACGCCGGCGGTCGTTACGGCCCTCAAACTCGAGATGCGGAACCTGTTCCCGGGTCACAAGGAGAAACCCCCGCCCGTTGGAATCTCGGTCCTCGCCCTGGCATTCGATAAGCGGCTGCCGGTCGAATTCCTTCGAGAATGTGGCCTCACCGACGCCACCTTCGGGCGGACCCGGCGGGTCCTCATCCCGTACAGGGACGAAGCCGGCCAGGTCCTGTTCAACCGGGTCCGGTTCGCCCTCCGGGCCAAGGAGGGGAGCCGCCAGCCCAAGGGGATGAAGCTCCAGGCCTACGGCCGGGAGCGGCTCCCGGGCTACCGCCAGGCCGGTCGCGTGCTGATCCTGGTCGAAGGCGAATCCGACGCCTGGACGCTGTGGTATCACGGCTACCCGGCCCTCGGCGTGCCCGGCGCGGACGCAGTGAAGGGCGTAACGGCGAGCGACCTGGAAGGGTTCGACACGATCTACGTCTGGCAGGACGGCAAGACCAAACCCGGCGACGTCAGCGGCGAGCATTTCGTCGGCCGGATGGCGGCGCGGATCGCCGGTCTGCGGCCTGGGGCAACGGTCCGGGTGCTCTCGGCGGCGGAGGCGAAGGACCCCAACGAAATCCAACAGAAGCTTGGGAACGGCTTCAAGGTCCGGTTCGACGCGATCCTCGCGGCGGCGACCGCCCCGCCGGCACCCCCATCGCCCAGCCTGCCCGGGGCCGGCTCGCCGGACTGGAATGTGATCGCCCTCACGGACATGGGGAACGCCCGCCGGCTGGTTGCCAGGCACGGCAAGGACCTGCGCTATTGCCAGCCCGAGGACCGGTGGTACGCCTGGGACGGCGGCCGGTGGCGGCCGGACGAGACGCTGGAGATCGACCGCCGGGCGAAATCGACGGTGGCCGCGATCTACGCCGAGGCAAAAGCGGCGGGGTCGCAGGCCGAGAAGGAGGCGATCAGCCGGTGGGCGGTCGTGTCGCAGTCGGCCCGGCTCCTCACCGCGATGGTCAAGCTGGCCCGGTCCGAGGGGCCAATCCCGATCACGCCGGAGCAGCTAGACGCCGACCCCTGGGTACTGAACTGCCCCAACGGCGTGTTGGACCTCAAGACCGGCACTCTCCGCTCGCACCGCCGCGAGGACCACCTCACGAAGCTGTGCCCGGTTGCCTACGACCCGGCCGCGACCTGTCCGGAGTGGGAGCGGTTCCTGTCCCGGGTGTTCTCGCAGGCCCCCGCCGACCCCGCCGATACCGGCGACCTCGAGCTGATCGGCTACGTCCGCCGGCTGTTCGGCTACTGCCTGACCGGCGACGTGAGCACCCAGATCGTCCCGATTCTGTGGGGGAGCGGGGCGAACGGGAAATCGACGCTGCTCAAGGTCATTCGGGACGTGATGGGCAAGGACTACTCGACCAAGGCCCCGCGCGGGCTGTTCATGGCCCGGCGGCACGAGCAGCACTCGGCGGAACTGCTCACCCTCCGCGGCACGCGGCTGATGGTGGCGACCGAGACGGGCCAGGACGGCCGGTTGAACGAGGAACTCATCAAGGACCTGACCGGCGGCGAGGACATCCAGGCCCGGGGGATGCGAGAGAACTTCGGCCGCCCGTTCGACCCGACGTGCAAGATCATGCTCTGCACCAACCACCAGCCCCGGATTCCCGAGGGCGGGGACGGGACCTGGCGGCGGCTCACCCTGCTCCCGTTCCGCACCCGCTTCTGGGACCCGGACCGGGACGACCCCGGCCCGGAGCACCTGAAGCAGGACAAGACGTTGGCGGCCCGTCTCCGGCCGGAGTACCCGGGCGTATTGGCCTGGCTGGTCCGGGGCTGTCTGGAATGGCAGCAGACCGGCCTGCGGGCCCCGCCTACGGTCCGGGAGCAGACCCAGGCTTACCGGGAGGACGAGGACTGGGGCGCCAGGTTCCTGACGGAGTGTTGCGTGGTATCGAGCATCGCCGGGGACACGTTCCTGAAGGACGTGTACGCGCGGTACGTGGAGTGGACCGAGCAGAACGGCGGCCGGCCGGTCTCGAACCGGAAGCTCAAGGCTGCTCTCGTGGCGCACAACGTGGTGGTGAAGAACGGGAGCGGGAATCAGGTCACCTGCTTCGGACTGGCGCTGGCAAAAGCGGGAAACGAAGGAAGAACGCTGGAAGACTTTGACTGATAAATCTACGAAGAAACCCTCCCCCCAACCCCTCCCCTGGGAAGGGAGGGGAGAAGGACTCGGGTCCGGCTCCCCATTCCTACTTAGGGAAGGGGTTGGGGGGGTAGGTCCAACAGCCCCAGTTAACGAGTTAACGAAAGTTAATCACCGCCGGCTGGATCTCCCATGTGCCGTGCGTTGGGTTCGGAACCCGGAGAATCTTAACCAATGTTAACTCGTTAACTCGACGGCCTTGTCAGAAGACGTGTATTGGCCGTGTGTTCCGGAGGCGCTTTTTACCTCCGTCACAAACGGCAAAAAACGCTGCTCCGGTCCCGGTTCGGAAGACCTCTTCGGGACCTTGTTAACAAGGTCCCGGTTCGGAAGACCCCAACGGGGTCGCCAGACAGTAGCCCACGGCGTGAGCCCTGGGTGGGCCAATGCGTATCCGCCGCCGGGCTATCGCCCCGGTGGCCATTCAAGACCAAGCGGAGGTGCATGACCAATGGCCGTAGGAGCCCCCTCCCCGCAGCCCGGCGATCGCATCAGTAGGGCGGACGCGGGTCATCCAGTCGGGCTGAAGCCCGCCGAACACCGAGGGGCGGAGCTGTGGTCGAGCAAGGCATTGAACCTTGCGTGGCTGCCCCGGTGCGACAACCGACATAACCCATGTTTGCTCTCCGAAGCGTTGCCCGAAGCGGTTTTCGTCGAGAACCCCGTCCCGCCAACGTTCAATCGGCGGCCGGTCTGGTTCTGGCGGGTGGAACCGGTCTTCGGGGCCTGGGTCGTGCGGGCCATCCACCGGGCCGGTCTGGCGAAGGCCGACCTGCCGAAGGTCTATGAGGACCTGTTCCCTGTCCTGAAGCGATACCTGGAAGACACCCACCCCGGCCGTTGGCCCGGCGTGGAGCGCCTGGCCCGGGCCGGCCCGGTGCTGCTGCCGGGCGCGGAGATCATCGCCCAAACAGTGGAAATGGCCCGTTACGGGTTCGCTCCGAGATGGTCCGGCTGGGACAAGCTGGCCGCGGAGCGCAACTTCCTCGCCGGTCCGGAGGGCTAATGGCCGATACACGCGCCGAAGGTGACCGGGTGGCACACCCGCTATTCCACGCGGGAGGGGACGGCTCGCAGCCGATCTCGGCGCTCCAACTTCACTTCGCCCCGATCGGCCTGGCCGCCGCCCGGCGGCTCAACCTGCTGTGGCATTCCCGGTTGCCCGTGCTCGGGCACAAGGTGCCGGACTGGGTGTGCTACGCGGCGGAAGGGCCGGACGGGCTGTTCTACGCGGTCGCCGTGTGGTCCCCGCCGGTCGCCCGGCATCTCCCGCAGGACGGGACATGCCGGGAACTCCGCCGTCTCGCGATCGCCCCGGACGCCCCGCGGAATACGGCGAGCAGGATGTTGGGTTGGATGGCGCGGGAGGTGAATAAAAGCCGGCCCGAGGTCACCAGGCTCATCAGCTACCAGGACCGCGAGACCCACACCGGGGCCATCTACCGTGCGGCCGGCTGGGTGCCGCACTCCACCCCGCGGGGCGGTCCGGGCTGGTCGTCCCGGCGGGGCAGGGGGGTGGCGGCACGGGTGCGGTCGAAGATCCGGTGGGAAAAGGCCCTGCCCCCGCGGACTGCCGCGAACAAGGGAAAGCCCCCCCGCCCCACATGGCGGCAGCTGACGCTCCTCGCCTTCTGGCCGGATTGATTGAGAGGGCCATCCGAGATCGGCCGGGCCATCCGAGATCGGCCGGGCCATCCGAGATTCGCCCGCGCCCGCCCAGGGCTCACGCCCTGGGCTACTCTCCGACGGCCCCGTTGGGGCCTCCAAACACCGCCGACGTGCTTAGCCCCGGCGGGGCGTCGGAGAGTAGCCCAGGGCGTGAGCCCTGGGCGGGCGCGGGCGACTGGGCGGGCGTATGCGGATCTCGGCTGGCCCGGCCGATCTCGGATGGCCCTGAACGGGCGTGACCGAATCTACCCAATATTCGCCCGGACCCACTCGACCAGCACCCGCGCCGCCTCCTCCGCCGTGGGGTACAGCGCCCCCTCGACGACGACCACGCCGCGCTTGGGCAGATACTTCTGCGGGAGCCAGCCGGCGGCCGTCCGGTGGGCCCCCGGCGGCTGGATGGTGGACCTGATCCAGCCCTCGGCCCGCATATCGAGGAAGGCCTGGAGCGGGCACTCGCCCCGCTTCAGCCACCGCCGCTCGTACTCCCGGGCGACCGCCGCGGCCCGGCGCTCGCCGACCACCAATTCCTGCCAGGGCTCGCCCCGGAACAGGCCCAGGTTGATCGCCCCCAGGTAGGGCTCGAACACCCAGCCCCGGGCCTGAAAAGCTCGCCCGACCCGGCGGATCAGTCGGTGGCCGGGCTCATACTGGTACGGTTCACTGCGTGAGGATTGCGAATCAGATTGACGAGGTGGCAACATCCGCGCTGCTCCCGGTTCCACCTCTCCCGGAGTTGGCGGGAGAGCGCGTGTCTTCAGGGCCCGGGGAGGCATGATCCCCCGGCCCCACACGTCAACGGCCAGTGTAGCAGCCGTTCCCGGCGGTCCCACATCCCAGTTCCCGGTCGAATCCCCACCCCGCCACCTGGCAGGCAACGCGCGGCTCCAAAATCAGGGTGTGAATGAACCCAAACCTGATCGGCCGGCACGTCGTACCAGACAGCGGCCTCCGAGTCACCAAATCATCCGGTTCTGCCAGCTGTGGGTAGAGACGCAGAACGGGACGCAGAGCGTCATCGACGCCGGAATTCAGTGCAAGAACAGGAACTCGGCCGCTGCCTATGCCAGCAAACTCCTCGATTGGCTTGCGGTCAAAAAACTAACCCGGCGGCTCCGGCGGGAGGCCCTGGACTCGGCCCAGCTCTCCGTCAACCGGGTCGCCCAGGCCCTCGGCCGGATCGCCCTGGCGGACCGGGGCCGGCTGTACGACGAACACGGCCAGCTGCTCCCGCCCGACCAGTGGCCGGCGGACGTCGCCGCGACCGTGGAATCGCTGGAGACGGAAGAGGTGTTCGAGGTCGTCTCCGAAGACGGGGAGCCGGAGCGGAAGAAACTCCGCGGGTACGTGCGGAAGGTCCGGACGGCCAAGCGGACGGACGCCCTCCGCCTCCTGGCCCAGTGGCTGAAGATGACCGGGGCCGGGCGGGCCGGGGACCCGAAGGACTACCCCGGCCCACTGGTGATCGGGGGCGAGGCCGACCCGAAGAAACTGTGATGAAAGGGCCGTCGCTCGACATTTATGGGGCCAACAAGATTGCCTTCGAGTCCCGGGACGAGGAGGTCCTGCTCGCCGGGCCGGCCGGGACCGGGAAGACCGCGACCTGGCTGGCGAAATGCTGGACGGTCTGTCAGAACTACTCCGGGGCCCGGGTCCTCGTCGTCCGTAAGACCCGCGAAAGTCTGACCGAAACCGTCCTCGTGACCTTCGAGCGTGACATCCTCGGGCCGGGCAGCATCGTCCTCGCACGCAATCCAATCCTCCGCCGGGTCCGCCAGAGTTACCACCACCCCAACGGGTCGGTCGTCGTCCTCGGCGGCCTGGACAAGCCCGATAAGACCCTGTCGAGCGAGTACGACCTGGTGTACGTCCCGGAGGCGACCGACCTGACCCTGGTGGATTGGGAAACCCTGGGCCGGTCGCTCCGGGCCGGCCGGGTCCCGTACCAACAGATCGTCGCCGACTGCAACCCGACCACCCCGCACCACTGGCTCTACCAGCGGTGCCAGCCCCCCGGGTCCGGCCGGTGCCGTCTCATTCGAAGCCGGCACGAGGACAACCCGCGGTACTTCGACCAGGAGATGAGGGAGTGGACGCCGGCCGGCCGGGCGTACATCCAGGGCCGTCTGGAGCGGATGACGGGGGCTAGTGTCCTGAGTTGCAAGTTCGTTTACAAATATCCTCGACCTTCTGGAGGATCAGATCGGCGGTCGCGGTCCATCGGAACGGCTTGGGATCGGCGTTGTGCTCGGCCAAGTACGCTTCGATCGC
>JAQGHQ010000335.1 GCA_028288765.1 Gemmataceae bacterium
GAGGGGTCGGTATACTGGACACGGGAGCCTCCGGGTGGAGATGAGGGCTGGTTACCGTCATTCCACCACGGAGGCTCTTCCCGTTCGAGGCCACTCGAAAAGGGCAAAAGTCGAGCTAAGAGAACTACGCGGCCGTCTGCATCAGGGGCATGCCTTCGCCGGGTCGACCGGGAGAACCGACGGTGGGCGGTCGGGATGCAGTGGCCCGGCGAGCCGGACGGGCCGACCTGTTCGACCTGGCTCCCGCCCGGGACCCGGAGGTCGGACCCGTGCTGGAGGCCGCCGAGCTACTCGCCCGGTTGCCCGACGTACTGTCAGGCGACTTCCGCGGCCGCGTCCAGGATTGCTCTGACCTTCCCGGCGAGCGCCGCGGGGGCGAACGGCTTCTGGAGGAAGTGGGTGCCCTCCTCGAGGACCCCGTGCCGGACCACCGCGTCGTCCGTGTACCCGCTGGTGTACAGCACCCGGGCCTCCGGGTGCCGGGCGACGACCGCCTCGGCCACCTCCCGCCCGCCCATCCCGCCCGGCATCACCACGTCCGTCATCAGCAGGTGGATCGGCCCGGCGTGCCCCTCCGCGACCCGTACCGCCTCCCGCCCGTGCCCGGCTTCCAGGACGGCGTACCCGCACATCACCAGGACGTGCCGGCCCAGGGCCCGCACCGCGTCCTCGTCCTCCACCAGCAGGACCGTCTCCGTACCCTTGGGCATGACGGCCGGCCGAGACGCCGCCTTCCCGGCGGGCGGAGCTTCTGCGACCCGCGGCAGGTACAGCTTGAACGTCGTCCCCCGGCCCGGTTCGCTGTACACGGCGACGTGCCCGCCCGACTGCTTGACGAACCCGAACACCATCGCCAGGCCGAGGCCGGTCCCCTTGCCCACCTCCTTGGTCGTGAAGAACGGCTCGAAGATGCGGGCCAGGATCTCCGGGGTCATGCCCGTCCCGGTGTCGGTCACGGCCACCAGGACGTAGGGGCCGGGTCGCACGTCCGGGTGGGCCACGGCGTAGGTGTCGTCCAGTTCCGCGTCCCGGGTCTCGACCGTGATCTGCCCGCCCCGGGGCATGGCGTCCCGGGCATTCACGCACAGGTTGACGACCGCCTGCTCCAACTGGCCGGGGTCGGCCCGGACCCGCCCGAGGTTTGGGGCCAGCCGGGTCGCCAGGTCCACGTCCTCCCCGATCACCCGCCGGAGCATGTTCTCCAGGTCCCGGACCATCGCGTTCACGTCCAGCACCCGCGACTCCAGGACCGCCTGCCGGCTGAATGCGAGCAGTTGGCGGGTCAAGCCGGCGGCCCGTCCCCCGGCCTTCGTGATCTCCCCCACCAGCTCCCGGCTCGGGTGGGCGGGCGGGAGGGCGTTGAGGACGATCTCCCCGTACCCGTTGATGACGGTGAGTAGGTTGTTGAAGTCGTGGGCCACCCCGCCGGCCAGCCGGCCCACCGCCTCCATCTTCTGGGCCTGCCGGAACTGCTCCTCCAGGTTCTTGAGGTCGGTGATGTCCGACCACGAGCCGACGACCTCCACGGGCCGTCCGGCCGCATCGCGGATCAGCCGCAGCTCGCCATGCGTCCACCTGTAGCTGCCGTCCCCGTGCCGGAAGCGGTATTCTTGGCTGGTGCGACCGTGGCCGAACAACTCGGCGTGGGTCTGCGCGCTCACCCGGTCCCGGTCTTCGGGGTGAATGTTCGCCCGCCACCAGTCCGGGTCCAGGGCGGCGTCGGGAACATGCCCGAACACGTCCGGCAGGTTCCCGCTGATCCAGTCGATACCCCGGATTTGGTCGGCCGTGACCGCCAGCGTGAGCAGAACGACGGGGCTGGAGGACACGACGTGCAGCAGGCGCTGCTGGGCATCGCGGTACTGCTCCTCCAACCGCTTCCGCTCCGTCAGGTCGATGGCGAACGCCACCCCGCCGCCCCCGTCCAAGCTGGCGGCCCCGAGTAGGATGGGCACGCGGCGGCCGTCCCTGCGGACGAACTCCTTCTCGTACGGCACGCACCGGCCGGCCCGGGCGATCTCCGCGAGGGCGCTCAGGTCCCGGGCGCGGCACTCGGGAGGTGTCATGGCGACCCACGACACCCGGCCCGCCCGCACGTCGTCCCGGGTGTAGCCGACGATGGCCAGGAAGGCGTCGTTGGCCTCACTCACACCGCCCCCTTCCTCCCAGAAGAAGGTGGCCAGCATGTCCGACTCGACCACCGCCCGGAGCCGGGCCTCACTCGCCCGGACCGCCTCCTCGGTCCGCTTCCGGTCTCCGATGTCCCGGACGATCCACGAGAACCCGATCAGCCGGCCGTCCCGGTCCTGGAGGTGGGAGGCGGTGACCGCCACCTCGACCCGCGTGCCGCCCTTGCGGAGCCGCACCGTCTCGAAGGACGGAACCCGCTCGCCCCGCACCAGACGTGCCGTGATCCCGGCCACCTCCTCCGCGTGATCGGGCGGGACGAGGAAGGAGATGTG
The DNA here is from genome assembly GCA_028288765.1 of Gemmataceae bacterium. GTDB lineage: Bacteria > Planctomycetota > Planctomycetia > Gemmatales > Gemmataceae > Urbifossiella. Next base: position 2,463 of record JAQGHQ010000335.1, read on the forward strand.
GCGGCCGACGGCCTCCGCCGCGGTCCACCCGTACAACCGCTCGGCCCCCGGGTTCCACGAGGTGATGAGGCCGTCGAGCGACTTGGAGAGGATGGCGTCGTCGGAGGACGCCACGACGGCGGCCAGGAGTGAGGCGGACTGCTCCCCCCGGCGGCGGCCCCGGCGGTTCTCGGCCTCCCGAACTTCCCGCTCGACCGCGGCGGGCAGCCGGGCGAGGTTGCCCTTGAACAGGTAGTCGGCGGCCCCCGCCCGCATCATCTCGACCGCCCGCTGCTCCCCGATGGTGCCCGACACCACGACGAAGGGGAGGTCCGGGTCGGCCGCCCGGCAGAGGGCGAGGGCCTCCGCCGCCCCGAACCCGGGCATGTTGTTATCCGACAGGACCACGTCCCACGGCCCGTCGGCCAGGGCGGCCCGCACCTCGGCGGCCGACTCGACCCGCCGCCCGTCCGCGGCGAGCCCGCCGCGGGACAGCTCGAGCAGCACCACCTCGGCGTCGTCCACCGAGTCCTCGACGATCAGGATTCGCAGGGGCACCGGCATGGCGGTCAGTTCCCACCCGTGGGCGACTCGTTGAGCACCAGCCAGTACAGCTGGAGCTGGCGGACGGCGTCGGCGAACCGGGCGAAATCGACCGGCTTGCGGACGTAGCTGTTGGCCCCGCGGTCGTAGCTCTCGAGCAGGTCCTGGTCCTCCTTCGACGAGGTGAGGACGACGACCGGCAGGCGGCGGGTCCGCGGGTCGGCCCGCAGCCGCCGGAGCACCTCCAGGCCGTCGACCTTCGGCAGCTTCAGGTCCAGCAGGACCAGCTGCGGCAGCGCCTGCGCGTCCCGGCCACCGTGGGCCGCGGTGCCGAGGAGGTAGTCGAGGGCCTCCTGGCCGTCGCGGACGACGACCATCCGGTTGACGACGCGGCTCCGCTCGAAGGCGAGTACGGCCAGCTCCTCGTCGTCCTGGTTGTCCTCCACCAGCAGGATGACCTTCTCGCTCACGGCGACTCCCCGTCAGACAGTGTGAAGAAGAACGCCGCCCCCGCGCCGGGCCGGCCCTCGGCCCAGACCCGGCCGCCGTGGCGGCCGACGACCCGCTGGACGGTGGCCAGGCCGACCCCGTTGCCCGGGAACTCCCGCTCCTGGTGCAGCCGCTGGAACGCCCCGAACAGCTTGCCGACGTGGGCCATGTCGAACCCGGCCCCGTCGTCCCGCACGAAGAACGCCGGCCCGCCCGCGGCCGCGGTCCGGCCGACCGCGATGGTGGCGGCGGGCGTCTTCGAGGTGAACTTCCAGGCGTTGCCGAGCAGGTTCTCGAGCGCCACTCGCAGCAGCGCGCCGTCCCCCACGGCGGACAGGCCCGACTCGATTTCGAACGTCACCTGACGCCCTTGCTCCCGGCTCCTCAGCTCGGCCGCCACTTCGCCGGCCAGGGCGGTCAGGTCCAACCGGTCCCGCCTCAGCTCGCCGCGGTTGAGCCGGGAGAGGAGGAGCAGGTCGTCGACGAGCTGGCCCATCCGCTGGGTGCCGGACCGCAGCCGCCGGAGATAGTGCTGCCCCTTCTCGTCCAGCACCCGGCCGGGGTAACTCCGCAGCAGTTCATCGCTGAACCCGTCGAGGGCCCGCAGGGGGGCGCGAAGGTCGTGCGAGACGCTGTAGGAGAACGCCTCCAGTTCCCTGTTCGCGGCCTCGAGCTGGGCCGTCCGCGCCGCCACCCGGCCCTCCAGCCCGCGGTTGAGCCGGTGCAGCTCCTCGCGGGCCCGGACCCGGTCGGTCACGTCCTCGATGGCCAGCAGGACCATCGGCGTGCCGTCGGCGTCATCGGCGACGCGGTGGGCGTCGAGCAGCATGACCTTGACGCCGACGTGCGGGAAGTCGTGCTCGACCTCGAAGTCTTGGAAGGAGTCGGCGGTCTGGGTGACCGCGTCCAGCACCCGCCGCAACCACGGGATGTCCCACTGGCCGCCGCCCAACTCGTACACGAGTCGGCCCTCCGTCTCCGCCTGGGCGACGCCGAAGGTGCGATAGAAGGCGGCGTTCGCCTTGCGGACCCGCAGGTCCCGGTCCAGGACCAACATCGGGTGGCGGACGGTCTCGACGATGCTCTGTGCGAAGCCGCGCATGTGTGGTCCCACTCTGCCGGGCAGAGGATACTTCGGAGGTCCGGGCGGTAACGCCTTCTGAATCAGCGGACGGGACGTCCGTCCCCCGACCCCTCGCCGACCGAGGACACCGGTGGTTCGTCGTGTCGCTGCACGAGCACGACGCGGGTCAAGGCCGTCCCTGGCGTGACAGCTCCGGGGCGGGGCCTACAAGGATTTCGGGAAAGTCGATGCGGGGCGCAGGTCCGGGCCTCAGATCCGTCGCCCGACGCCGGGCGGGACGCATCTCAGTAAGGCCGCTCCGTCGGCGGAACGCCGCGACAGTCGGCCCGATCTCCCGGTAAGCGTGTACGCCGAGTCGGACGGGAGCCGTTGGTCCGCCGGTCCGCACACTCGATGTCCGCCAGAGCCGAGGGGCCGGCGGTGAGACGGGAAGACATCGGGTAAGGTCAACGTAATCATAGTACACAATCGGTCAGGACCTCACCCCGATTGATCGAATAATTGTTCAATCGGTCAGCCGCACGCCGCGGCAAGAGTGTCCGGACCGGCTCACACGTGAGCACGCGGCCGGGTTTGGGCGGTAACCGCGCTCGACGGCAGTTGCTTTCAACTCGCGGTCGTGGATCGCGTCCGCCGAGCCGGCCGCGCCGAAGCAGGAGACCGGCAGGGCGATGCAGAACACGACGGGGCCTGGACCACCGGGTGTGGCGCACATGGCGGTGGCGAGACCGGGCGTGTCCAGCGCCAGCCCGGGGGTTAGGTACAACCAGTGACCGATCCGTCAAACACGTGATCCGCCGGGTAGGTACTGCGCCGAGAGGCCAGCAAGGAGTAGTGAATCGGAGCGTCTCATGGGTAAGGCCCAGCCACCCCGGCTCCGAGTCATGCGTTGATGATCGAAAGGCCGACGAGCAAATTCCAGAATCGATAGCGAGGTAAGTGGCTATTCGGGAAAGAATCACGCCCCCGGCCCCCCCGCCCCACCCACTTTCGGGTTTATGTGCAGCCCCCGGGGGTTTTTGTGCAGGGGGAGGTAAATGTGCAACGCCGACGAAATGATGAAACCCGGGGGCATGCCTGCCAATGCCGGTAACGCAATGATCGGTCTGATCGATTGGGGTATCGCTCACCAGCCGTTTCTCACCAGGATGGGGTGCTTACCAAACCCACCTGGGAGAAACGGCTTATGGGCACGGCACGGACGCCCGGCCGGTTGCGGCCACGGGCGCGGACGTTCCGCGACGGCTTGAGGGAGTTTCTCACCCCGGCCGTCTGGAAACAAGCCCATCAGGCGCACCCGCCCCGCCGGCGCGGGGCCCGTTGGACCGACCAGTCCCTGATCCTGGTCGGCCTGTTCGCCGCCTGGTGCTGCGGGGATTCGATCGAGGAGCGGTTCGAGACGGCCCGGGCGTTCACCGTCGTCTGCCTGCCCAAGCGGAAGCGACCCGGGCGGACCGTCCAGGGGTTCCGGAAGGCCACCGCCCGGCTGCCGATGCCGGCCCTCCGGGCCGTGGCCGGCGGGGTTCGAGACCGGCTCGCGGCCGTCTTCGGCGGGCGATGGGCGGTCGACGGGTTCGTCCCGCTCGGGTGCGACGGGTCCCGGCTCGGGTGCCCCCGAGCCCGGGAGCTCGAGGACCGGTTGCGGCCGGCCGGGAAGGACGGGTCGGCCCCGACCCTGTGGGTCACCGCCCTGGTCCACCTGCGGCTGGGGTTGCTGTGGGGCTGGCGGCTGGGGAAGGGGACGGCCAGCGAGCGACATCACCTGTTGCACCTGCTCCCGATCCTGCCGGCCAACACGTTACTGGTGGCCGATGCCGGGTACGTCGGGTTCGAGGTGGCCTGGCGGCTGCACCAGGCCGGCCACGCGTTCGTGATCCGGATGTCGTCGACCGTGACCCTGTACACCGAGCGGGCGGTCCGGCAGGATCGGTACCGGGAGGGGCAGGTGTACTACTGGCCGCCGGCCGGTACGGTCGATCCCCAACCCCTGCGCGCCCGGCTGATCCGGGTCCGCAGCCGGAAGGCCAAGCACGACGTGTGGCTGCTCACGAACGTGCTGGACGCCGACCGGTTATCGGCCCGTTCGGCCGGGCAGTTCTACCGGTGGCGGTGGGAAAACGAGGGGTTCTTTCGGACGTACAAGCGGACGCTGGCGAAGGTGAAGTTGCACAGTCGGACGGTCCGGCTGGTCCACCGGGAGGCCGAGAGTTCGTTGCTGGCGACCCAGTTGCTGTTGGCTCAGGGGGCGGCGGCCATCCGGTCGGTCGCCGGCCCGGGCCCGGCCGAGGTGACCAGCGCCCGGCAGGTGCTCCGGCGGATCCGCCGGGAGATGGCCGGGGCGGCCGGGAGCGGTCCGTCGGGCCGGTTCCGGGAGCAGTTGGGCGGTGCGACCCGGGAGCGACGGGAGCGGTCGAGCGCGAAGGAGGCCCGGGTGTGGCCGCGGCGGGGGCCGCACAAGCCCCCGAAGCCGCCGAAACTCCTCACGCTGACCGCGGAGCAAAAGGCTGTGATCCGTGGGAAAAAGCACGATTCCAGCTGACCGCTACGTTCCAGGCATTGCATGCC
>JAQGHQ010000345.1 GCA_028288765.1 Gemmataceae bacterium
GAGGGCGAGGGCCGCGACGTAGGTGTCGCCCGCCCCGCTCGCCCGCGATTGCGGCCGGGCCGCGGCGTAGGTCCGGTACGGCGGGCGGCCCCGCTCGAACACGAGCCCGCCTTCCGTGTCGAGCGTGACGGCGGCGACGCGGGCCCCGGTCAGGTCGAGCACCCGGTGCCCGTGCCCGGCGAGGGCCTCCGCCCGCGGACGGTGGTCCTCGTGGTCGAGCCCGAGGAGGCGGAGGGTTTCCGGATAATTCGGTTTCACGGCGGTCAGGCCGGCGTGGCGGAAGGCCGGGAGTTTCTTGGAATCCCCGACGACGACCCGCGGACTTCGGCGCTGGAGGCCGGCGAGAGCGGCGATCACGGCGGGGGTCAGGACGCCGTACCCGTAATCGGAGACGACGACCGCCTCGGCGCCGGCCCAGGCGTCCGACAGCCGGTCGATCAGCCCGGCTTCCACGTCTTCCGCCGCCGGAAACGTGTCGCCCTGGTCGAGCCGGCAGATCACCTGTCCGGCGGCGACCACCCGCCGCTTGGCGAGCGTCCGGCGTCCGGCCTGCCGGAGCAGGTGGGCGGGGCTCACCCCGGCGGCGACCAGCGCGCCGCCCAGCTCGTCCGCCGCTGTGTCGTCGCCGGTCACCCCGAGGAGGGTGACGGCGGCGCCGAGGGCGCTGGCGTTCGCGGCGGTGTTCCCCGCCCCCCCCGGGGCGGCGGCCGAGCGGCAAACGTCCACGACCGGGACCGGGGCCTCCGGGCAGATCCGCCCGCAAGTCCCTTCGACGTACCCGTCGAGCATGGCGTCCCCGATCACCAGCACCCGCCGGCCGGCGAAGGCGTCGATCAGGTCGGGCAGTCGGTCGGTCATAACCGTCTCCGTTCCGGACGCCGTCCGGCTCATGCAGGCGGGTGACCGCCGGCTTCCAGGATCACCCACACGGCCCCGGCCAGGTCTTCGACCCGGAAGTCCGGCTCCCGACCCGGCCCGGGCACCCATTCAGTTTCGTTCCCGTTGTCCACGAGCACCGTCCAGCAACCCGCCCGGCGGCCGGCCTCCACGTCGTCGAGGATGTCCCCGACCATCCAGCAGTCCCGGGGGTCGGTCCCGAGCTCCCGGGCCGCGGCCACGATCATCCCCGGGGCGGGCTTGCGGCAGTCGCAGGCGACCGCGTACCCCGCCACCGTCCCGTCCGGGTGGTGTGGGCAGTAGAAGAACCCGGCGAGTGACACCCCGATGTCGGCGAGCAATTCCCGGACCCTTGCGCCGATGCCGGCAAGGGCTGACTCCGGAAAGTACCCCCGCGCTACCCCGGACTGGTTGCTCACCACCGCGAGCCGGTACCCGGCCGCCGCGAGGGTGGCCAGGCCGGCCGCTCCCGGCGCGAGCGCGACCCGGGCCGGGTCCACGTTGTACGGCACGTCGGCGACGAGAGTGCCGTCCTTGTCCAGGAAGACCACTGGGCCGCCCACGTCAGTACCCCCCCGCCCCGGAGGGGACCCGGGCGGCAGTGGCCCGGGCGGCCGGCCGGGCCCGCGCGACGGCCCCGCCGGCCCGGACCTCGGCGTACACCCCCGCGACCTGGTCGGCGACCTTCGCCCAGGTGTAGTGGGCGTTCGCCCGGCGGATCGCGGCGGCGCCCATCGCCCCGCGGAGGGCCGGGTTCCGGAACAGCCGGGCCAGCCGGCCGGCGAGCGCGTCCGGGTCCCTGGGCGGGACGAGGAAGCCCGTCTCCCCGTCCCGGACCGTCGCCTTGATCCCGCCGACCGCCGCCCCGACCACCGGGGTTCCGCACGCCATCGCCTCGACCGGGGTGATCCCGAACGGCTCGTACCACGGGGTGGTGACGAACACGTCCGCCGCGGCGTAATACGCCCGCAGCTCCGCCCGCCCCCGGCTGCCCACGAAGGTGACCGCGTCCGCGACCCGTTCGGCCTCCGCCACCCGCATCAGCCGGCCAAGCTCCGGCGTGGTCGCCGGGTCGGGCTCGCGGGCCTCGCCCCCGACGACGAGTAGCCGGGCCGGGACCCCGTACCGGTGCCGGAGCCGGGCGAGCCCGCGGATCACGTTGTCCACCCCTTTCCGCGGCACCATCCGGCCCAGCTGGAGGACGACCGGCTCGCCCCGGCCGACGCCGACCCGGTTGCGGACCTCGGCCGGGTCCATCGGGCCGAACTCGGCCGGATCGAACCCGCACGGGATCACCCGGAGCGTCCCGGGGTCGGCCCCGTAGAGCGAAGTCAGGTCGGCGGCGTCCTGCGGGCACTCGGCGATGACGGCGTCGGCCGCACGGACGGCCCGTTCCTCGATCGCCGGCCGCTCGGCGGGGAAGGCGTCGGCCTCCCCCTGGTGCAGCCGTCGGACTTTCCCGAGGGCGTGGAAGGTGACGACGAACGGCAACCCGGCCGCCCGCTTCGCGTCGGCGGCGACGAGGGCGGACATGAAGAAGTTGGCGTGGGCGAGGGCGTACCCGCCCCGCCGCCGGGCGTACCGCAGGAAGAAGGCGGTGAACGCCCCCATGAACGGGAGCAGGTCTTCCTTCCGCACCCGCCGCGCCGGCCCGGCCGGGACGTGGACGACCTTCGCCCCCGGGCACCACCCCACCTCGGGCGGCAGCGCCTCGTCGTCCCGGCGGGTGAACACGTCCACCTCCCACCCGCGGCGGGCGAGATGCCGGGCGAGCTGGCCGACGTAGACGTTCTGTCCGCCGGCGTCGACCCCGCCCAGGCAGGCGAGCGGGGACGCGTGCTCGCTGATCATCGCCACCCGCATCACACACCTCCCACCGCGGCCGGTACGGGAACCGCCAGCGACCGCCCCGGCCGCCGCCCGGTCAGGATGGCGAACGTCTCCTCCCAGTCGCGGGCGAACCGGTCAATCCCGAACCGGTCCCGGGCGTACCGCCGGGCGTTCTCCCCGAGTCGGCGGGCCTCCCCCGGATCGGCGAGCAGGGCCCGCATCGGCCCGACGAGCCCGGCCGGGTCGGTGTCGAGAAACCCCGATTCGCCGCTCCGGATCACGGTCACCAGCTCGGTCGTCGCGAGCCCCACGACGGGCAGCCCGACCATCATGGCCTCGATGACCGCCAGCCCGAGCGAGGTCCAGCGGATCGGGTTGAGGAAGAACCGGTACCGGGCCACGAACGTGGGCAGGTCCGGCGGGAAGACCTCGCCGGTCCCGCCCATCGACCCGGCGTCCATCCCGACCAGCTCGAGCGGGACCTCGGCCCGGAGCTGGTCGAACACGTCCGCCCCAAGCCGGCGGCCGCGGGTCCGGAGGTGGTTGATGACGACCACCCCGCGGGCCAGCTCGCCGGTGTACCGCGCCCCGGCGGGGACGAAGACCCCATGGTCGATCACCCGCGCCGGGGTCCGCCCGGCGTCCCACATCAAGGCGTTGAACGGGGTGACGTGGACGAGGAGCCCGCCCGGGTCGTCGAACCAGTGCCGCTCGTTCACGGGGTCGGCCCACGGCGGGTCGTGCTGGAGGTACGCCCGCGGGAGCCGCCGCTGGTCCGGCGAGAGGACGTCGTACTGGTCGGTTTCGTAGTTCTGCCGCGTCTGGAACAGGACGCAGTCGAGCCGTTCGCGGCGGACCTCGGCGGCCGGGACCTCGACCACGTTCGGCCCGAACGGGAAGGTCGTCCCCCGGCCGCCGTACCCCGGTCCGGGGGCGGGGTCGACCGGGAGGACGAATTCCACCCGGGCCCGGGACAGGTAGAGCAGGTAGTTGCCGTGGACGTGCCAGGTCAGCACGCGGATCGGTCGCATGAATACCATCCCGTGGGGAAGGAACACACGGATACCGCCGTTCGGACCCCGTCCCCGACGCGGGGACGGCAAGACTCACGTCCCGCCCCGATGGGCAACAGGGCGGGCCGGACGGCAGGTGAGACCGCCGTCGAGCAGGGCGCGGGTGTGGGCGAGGACCTCGCGCACGGACGGCCATCCCCCGGGTCGGCAGAGGACGCGGTGGCGGATGGCGTCGGCCGGGGCCCACCGGGCCGGGTTGTCGCCGGTCGAGATCACGACGCTCGGCGTGCCGACCGCCGCGGCAAGGTGCGACACCCCGGTGTCGTTGCACACCAGGAGCCGGGCCCGGGCGAGGACCGCGGCGGTCGGTCCGAGGGCTGTTTCGCCGGCCAGGTCGGTCGCCGGGGCGGCCATCGCCGCGGCGACGGCGTGGGTCAGGTCTCGTTCCCCCGCGGTCCCGGTCAGCACCACGCGGAGGCCCTGCCGGGCCAGGGTATCGGCCACAGCGGCAAACCACCCGGCGGGCCAGCGGCGGTGCGACACGCTCGCCCCGGGGTGGACGCAGGCGTAGTCGCCGTCGGGACTCATCGCCCGGTCGGCCGCCGCCAGATCGGCATCGCGGAGCGGGAATTCCAATTCCTCGCCCCGGGCCGGGAACCCGAGGAATTCGGTGAGTGCGAGTAGCCGCCGGCCTTCCGGCCCGCGGTCGGGCCAGGGGAGGAACCGGTCCGGGTCGGGGCAGTAGTCGCCCGGGAGGAAGAACCCGGCCGTACGTCGTGCCCCGAACAGCACGCAAAGGGAGTTCACGAACGACCCGCTCCCGTGCATCTGGATAGCGAGGTCGAACCCCTCGGCCTGCAGGCCCGCGAGGAACGCCGGGATGGCGTCGACCCGCGGGTCGCACTCGGGCAGACCGGGCCACCCGGGGAATTCCCGGAAGCCGTCAACCAGGTGGGCGTACCGGTCGACGAATTCCCGGGCCCACGGCAGACCGACCAGGACGATCTCGGCATCCGGGAGCGAGGCCTGCAGGGCCCGCAGCGCGGGGACCGCACACAGCAGGTCGCCGAGCTTGAGGGCCCGGAATACGACCACCTTCCGCGGCAACCCGGGGCCGGAACCCTGCTCGCTACGGGACCCCATTCTTCCCCCCGCATGACCGCCCGGATCGATTCCCGAATCGCCAAGTCATCTCGATCGGGAATGCGACTGCCAACTCGACGGGCGGTTAGAGTTGCAACGAGTATGCCGCCCCGGCCGGATAACTGTGATTCTTTCGAAGGAGAGAGACCTTGCCTGGATCTCAGTCCCGTGAGACGGAGACGCCACCGACGGAGGCGGTGGAGAGGGATTTCAAAGTGACATGTCGTGCGAAGCCGACTACCCACGCTCCCTGTTCGATGAACGGACAAGCGCCATTTGAGAAGCCCGCTGCCCATCCCCGGTGACTTCCTACCCTTCATTTATCACAGCGCCTTTTCCGGACGATTCTGAAGGCCGAATACCACTTCCTGCTCTCTCGTGGCACCATTGCCGAACGAGATCGCGGCCGGAGTTGAGGGTCGGTGTCGGGCGGCACTTGTTGACCAAATTCCGTCGGCATATCCTCCCACAGCCCGGTCCCTCTCCCGCTATCGAACCGATCACACGTCACCGGGCTCCCCGAGCGGAACACTCTTCGTAAATCCCCGGCCGCGCTCGCGCGCGATTCCTACCACAGCCGCCGGTCTACTGCTCATAGGCCAATGGGTTGCGACGAAGTGACCGACTGAAGTGCCCTGCTCATCCTGAGTGAGTTCGAATCCCTCTAGATGTCCGAGAGGAACACCCGCCCTCGCGGCGACTGTTAACCCGCCAGTCAGATTTTCGGAACCACCCCACTTCCACCGGCCGGCTCTCCTCGCCCACGGGCAGCCCGCTGTGGTCCTCATGGTACTCCATCGAGAAGTCGCCGATGTCCGTGCTGTCGCCGCGGGCGGTGCTGATTCGGCGGGCTGACGGAGGACATATCGCTGGCCAACGGGACCCAGGCGCGGTTCGCCAGCTTCCTCGGCATCGAGGGCAAGCGCACCGGCAACAAGCCGACGCCCGAGCAGCAGCAGTTCTTGAAGGAGCTGAATGAGGGCGGAGGGATCGGCATCGTGGTCCAGAGCGTCGAGGGCCTGCGGGACGGCTGGCGCCGACATGTGACCCCGGCCCTGACACCTCGGCCCGTGGCTGTTAAAAATATGGGTTGTTCCGAACGCGGCTGATAGGGGGCCGTCCCGTGGCTGACAGCGCAGAGACCCCGAACGTCTTCCTCGACACCGAGGTGTTCAGGGCGCACCAACTCGATTTTGAGTCGCCGAACATCCGCCGTCTCGTGCGCTTGGCGGTCGAAGGCGCGATCAAGTTACTGCTGACGACGGTGACCAAGGGCGAGGTCATGGACGACCTGGACGGGAGTGCGAGGAAGGCGCTCAAGCAACTCAAGGAGGTGCGGAGGGAGACCCGGGTCATGCGGAAGATCATGCCTGGTGACGCGGTGGACGCCATCGAGGCCGTGAAGCGCGATGAGGCGATCGGCACACTATGCAAGGAGTTCGACGATTTCATCGCCGAGACTGGGACGGTCGTGTTGGACGTTGACGGGGCGCCTCCCGAGGGGATCTTCAAGAAGTACTTCGAGGGCACCCCGCCGTTCGGAGGCGAAGGGGACAACAAGAAAGGTCGAGTTCCCGGATGCCTTCGCCTGCGATGCACTGGAGGCCTGCCTGATCGACTTCCAACCGCTCAGTTCAATCGACTTCAGCAAGGCCATGTCCCACCGCCCCGCGCTTCAGTTGCTCGTTTCGATCCACCCACCACCCAGAACCCGGGAGCCGGCGTAGAACGCAACCGCCTGGCCCGGGGTGATCGCCGGCTGCGGCTCGTCGAACCGGACCTCCACCCCGCCGTCGGGGCGAGCGAGCACGCTTGCCCCGACGCCCGCGTGCCGGTAGCGGATCTTCGCCGCGCAGCGGAACGGGTCGGCCGGCGGGTCGGTCAGCCAGTTCACCCGCGACGCGATCAGCCCGCCCGCGAGCAGGTCGTCCTGGTCGCCGACGACGACGGTGTTTGTCGCCGGCAGGATCTCCAGAACGAACCGCCGCCGTCCGGCGGACACCCCGAGCCCCTTCCGCTGGCCGACCGTGAACCGGTCGATCCCGTCGTGCTCGCCCAGCACCGTCCCGTCCCTCTCGCGGATCACCCCGGCCGCCGCGACCTCCGGTCGCCGCCCCCGCACCACCTCCGTGTGATCCCCGCCAGGGACGAAGCAGATCTCGACGCTGTCGGGCTTGTCCGCGACCCCGAGCAGACCGGCCTCGCGGGCGATGTCGCGGATCTCGCGCTTCACGTATCCACCAACCGGGAACAGGAGGGAAGACAGCACCTCCCGCTTGATCCCGTGGAGCACGTAGCTCTGGTCCTTCTCCGGGTCGGCGCCCTTGTGCAGCTCCGCCCCGGTCGGGCCCTGCTTGATCTGGGCGTAGTGGCCGGTGGCGATGAAGTCCGCCCCGAGCTGGCGGCCGAACGCCCACAGCTGCCCGAACTTCAGCCAGTTGTTGCACACCACGCACGGGTTCGGGGTCCGGCCCCGGGCGTACTCGTCGGCGAAGTAGTCGATGATTCGGCCGAACTCTCGCTCGAAATCGAGGGCGTAGAACGGGATGTCGAGCCGGTCCGCCACCCGCCGGGCGTCCCCGGCGTCGACCGCCGAGCAGCACCCCTTCTTGTTGTCGGGCCGGGTGCCGCCCTGGTCGTGGCCGTGCGTGCCGGTCCGCATGAACAGCCCGATCACCTCGTACCCCTGCCGCCGGAGCAGCACGGCCGACGCCGAACTGTCCACCCCGCCGCTCATCGCCAGCACCACCCGACCCGGCATCCGTAATCTCCTACCTGCGTATTCCGGGATTCGGTCGGGAAAGTAGTCCGCTCGCTCCGCGAGCGGTCATTTCTTCTGCGTGGGAGTCAAGAAGAGACCGCTCGCGGAGCGAGCGGACCACTGTCATTCTCCCGGAACCGACTACCGACCTTGCAGTCCGAACCCCACCCACCCAGTATATCGGGCGGTCGATCCCGCCTCCGGGACGGACACCCCGCGCGGGAATTGCGTTCGCGGTCCGCGCAGCTCGCTCCCACTTCGGGCCATGAGCTCAGAGCGGGTGTCCCCAACCTGCACTTCTAACCTCACTTTCCCCGCCACATTTCCGAAAAACCGGTTGCACTCCCGACGCGGGATGGTAATCACGAGTGGTGAACGTTTGTTCGCTATTCGTTCTCCTGCCCGAAAGGGGGACTCTCGTGCCGCTCCGCTACCTCTTCATCGACATGAACTCCTTTTTCGCCTCGGTCGAACAGCAAGACGACAAGACATTGCGGGGCAGGCCGGTGGCGGTGATCCCGACCCGGGCGGAGACGACCTCGTGCATCGCCGCCAGTTACGAGGCGAAGGCGTTCGGGGTCAAGACCGGGACCCCGGTGTGGGAGGCTCGAAAGCTGTGCCCGAGGATCGTCTTCGTTGAGGCCGACCACAAGAGATACGTGGTGATGCACAACCGGATCGTGGAGGCGGTCGGGTCGTGCCTGCCGGTCGAGCGGGTGGTATCGATCGACGAGATGGTCTGCAAGCTGATCGGGGACGAGCGGGCGCCCGAGAAGGCGGAGGCGATCGGCCGGCGGATCAAGACCGCGATCTACGGGCGGGCCGGGGACTACATGCGGTGTTCCATCGGGGTCGGGCCGAACGAGGTCCTCGCGAAGATGGCCGCGGACATGAAGAAGCCCGACGGCCTCACCGTCCTCGCGGACGCCGACCTGCCGGAGAATTTGCACCGGCTGAAGCTGACCGACTTCCCGGGGGTCGGCCGGCGGATGGAGCGGCGGCTGAACCTGTACGGCATTTTCACGGCGCACCAGCTGTGCGCAGCTCCGGCCAAGACGCTGGGGGCGGTGTGGGGGAGCCGGATGATCGGGGAGAAGTGGTACCGGCTGATCCGCGGTGAGGACGTGCCGGGGAAGCCCGGCCGGCGGCAGACGGTGAGCCACTCGCACGTCCTGCCGCCGGAACTGAGGACCGAGCCCGGGGCCTTCGGGATCCTGGTCCGGCTGACGCACAAGGCGGCGGCCCGGATGCGGAAGATCGGGTACTGGGCGGGGGCGGTGGGGGTCTCGGTCCGGTACAAGGATGACGAGGTCACGACCCCCGACCCGGTCGGGTGGGGGCGGACGAGCTGGGGCGCCGGGTGCCGGTTCCCGCACTGTGAGGACACGCCGGGGATCTTGCGGGAGGTGAGCAACCTGTGGCGGCGGCGACCGCCGGGCGGGGTCCCGTTCAAGGTCGGGATGGTTCTGACGGACCTGCGCCCGGCCCGGAGCGCGACCCCGTCGCTGTTCCCGGAGGAGCGCCAGGACGCGGATCTGTCGCGGGCGATGGACGCGGTGAACCGGGAGTTCGGGGCGAGCGTGGTGTACTTCGGGAGCATGTACGGGATGCGGGACCAGGCCCCGAACCGGATCGCGTTCACCCAGATCCCGGACTTCGACCGCCAGGTGAGCTGAGCGGGACGTGAGAAGTCGATCTGTCCGCCGGCGTGAGCCGGCGTTTTGTGTTTTGTGGGCGACCGGGTGTCGAAGTGATGACCGGGGGTTGCTTCGCCGGAGTGTTTGGTTTTGTAGGGTGGGTCGAGTCTTCGAGGCCCACCGTGAGGAAAGATGGTGGGCCTCGAAGACTCGACCCACCCTACAAGAAGGATCCAACGGAGCGCTCAACCGGGGGATGTCGACGGAGCAAGCGGGGGTCGGTGCATTCGCCGACCAGGAAGGATGTCGACGACAGCCCGCTCGTCCCGCCGCAGGCGGCTACTTCGCCCCGGGTCAGCCGCTTACCTCCGGGGAAGGTCCCAGACGACGGCCGTGCCGTCGGCCCCGCCGGTGGCCAGCTGCTTGCCGTCCGGGCTGAACTCGACAACCGTAGTGTAACTGCGATGCCCGTCGAATGTCCCCAGCTCCTTTCCGGTCGTCGTGTCGAACAGCCAGGCCTTTGCCTCCCCGGCGACGGCGACGTACTTCCCGTCCGGGCTGAACGCGGTTGAACGCCGGAAGCCGGTGTCCGACCTCACCTGCCAGATGATCTTTCCGGTGGCCGTCTCGCAGAGGGCGAACGAAGAGAGATCGTCCTGGACCGGCGGAACTCGCCTGATCGACGGATTCCGCCCGACAACCACGGCCAGATACTTCCCGTCCTGGGAAACGGCCGAGGCATCCACGCCGTCCTTGAACTCCTGATTCAGACGCGTCCCAGTCCGGAATAGGCCCGTCTCCCGCGGGTCCCACGAGAACCGCTTTTGTCCGGTTGCCACGTCCCACCCGTTGCACTGGTTCTTGTCCCAGGAGATGGCCAGCCGGCCGCCGTCCCCGAACAAGACGGAGGACGTCGTGATCGGTCGTGAGCGGACCACCTTGCCGCTGGCCGGGTCCAGCTGGGCGATCGATTTGTAGCCCTTCAGGCTGACCCACAAGTTCTTGGGGTCCGATCCCGGATGGACGAATTCGGCTTCCTCCGGAAAGGTCCAAACCTCTCGACCGGTCACGGCGTCTATCGCGATCAAATCGTGTACGTCGGGCTGTCCTTGCCGATAGCGGAAATCAAACACCAACCTGGCATCGGCCGACAGAGGGCCAACTATCCCGAGCCCGGACAGGACCCGGAGTTCCTTCCCGGTCACCGCGTCCCATGTCCGGATGGTATGGTCATGGGATGCGGTGACGAGGTGCTTCCCGTCCGGAGTGAACCTCAAACCGTTGATCTCGGCCAGGTGACCGCCACCCGGGGACAGGTTCTTGCCGGTCTCGGCGTCGAAGATCTCGATCAGCCCGCTTCTCGAACCGGTCGCCAGCCGCGAGCCGTCCGGAGAAAGGGCGACGCCGACCGGCTGCCGGCCGAGGACGGGGCTTACCCACTCCCGGGTTTGCCGGCCCGTCTCCCGGTCCCACTGGCGGAAGGTGATTTCGGCGTCGGAGGTGGCCACTGCCCATAACGTCCCGTCGGGGAGGAACCCGACGAACTGGTTGTACTGCGTGGAGTCTTGCTTCGGAACGGATTTATCCCACGCGATCTCGGCAAGGCGATCGCCCTTGGCCGGGTCCCAGACGCGGACTGCCTCCGGGATCTGTTGCCACTCCTCTCCGCGCTTCGGGACCAGACTGGCAAAAGTGGCGATGTATTTCCCGTCGGCGGATACGGCTAACGCGCTCGGCCTCGATTTCCCGGTGCCGAACGACCGGGTCAGTTTGCCAGTCGTGGTATCCCAGACCTTGATCGTGTGATCCGGGAGCGTCGAATAGAGGGTCTTGCCGTCCGGGGAGAAGACCGCCAGCCTGGACCTCGTTTCCGACGGGTCGCCGACCGCCCGCGCCAAACGGCCAGTGGGGTTTCCGTCCTTGCCCCAGAGCCAGATAGAGCCGTCCTGATTGTCGAGCTCGGCCATCCGCGATTCGTCCGGGGCGAACAGTTGTGGACCCATGAAAGGGGTTTCGCGGGCGCGGTCCTGGACCACCGTAAAGGTCCGGTCCTCCGCATCACGTTCCAGGTCCCAGGTAAAGCTTCGGCTGGTAGAACTCCTCCTGTCGATCCAGCGGTCCGCGTTGACGATCAGTGTGCGGCCGTCGGCGGACACCCCGACCGCGTTGACGACCGTCTCGGCTTTCTCATCGCCGTGTTTGGAGCCGAGGGTTCGGACGAGTTCGCCGGTCCGGGCGTTCCAGATGCCGGCTACCCCGGAACCGCATGAGACAAGGACCTTACCGCCGAGGGCAAACTCGAGCTTGGGTACCCAGCCGGAATGTCGGAAGCGGAGGCTGCCCATCCGGGCGACCGCCCCGGGGGGAAGCGGCTCCGCGGGGGGATCGGTCGCAACGACCAGGGGATGCCGGTCGGCGGGGGGTGGCGGGTCTGGTCGGGGACCTTCCCGTCCGGTCCCAATTCCGACCGCTAATCCGGCGGCGACCAGGAGGACCGTAGTGGACAAAACCCATTTGACGACCGACACGCTCCCGGCCGCCAGTTCGAGTACCCGGGCCGAAGACGACCCGCCGGCCGCGGACTCGACGGCGGCTCGGGCGAGCGGTTCGGGGACGGCCGCCGTGGCAGGCACGAGCACCCCGGCGATCAGCCCGCCCCCGAGGGTCGCCCCGCGGGCGGTCATCCGGACCCGGAGCCGGTCCCGGGCCGCCTCCAACCGTCGCCGCAGGGTGCTGACCGACCAGCCGAGTTGGCGGGCGGCCTCGTCCTGGGTCCGGCCGTCCAGGTAGCAGGCGAGGAGCGGGGCGCGATATTTGTCCGGGAGCCGGGCGAGTTCCTCGTCGAGGGTCGCGAGGAGGTCGTCCCAGCCGGGTGGCTGGTTGGGCGGGGTAACGTCACCCGCCGCCCGGCGAACCAGTCGTGCCCGCCGGTCTTCGCGCCGCCGGGCCGCCGTCGCGACCCGCCGGGCGACCCCGAACAGCC
>JAQGHQ010000359.1 GCA_028288765.1 Gemmataceae bacterium
GTCCCCCCCACCGGGGGGCTCATGCCGCCAAGCTCGTCTGCCCTACCTCCTGGTCCCGTTCACCCGGAGCCCGTGCCCATGTCCACCGCCCCGACCGACCGCCCCGCGCCCCCGCCGGGGCTGGTCCCGCCGGCGTACCCGTCGCCGAGTACGCAGCTGGAACCGCCGCTCCCGCCTCCGCCACCGCCGCCGTCGATTCCGGCCGGGTACACGCACTCGTGGGCGATTACCATCTCCCCCCGGGTGATGGCCTGGGTTCCGGCCGCGGCCCTGACGCTGATCTTCTTCCTCACGATGCTCCCCTGGGTCGGGTCGTACGTCGGGGGGCAAGCGGTCTACACGCAAAATCCTTGGCGGGCGGCGTTCGGGGGGCCCAAGACAAAAGTCTGGCGGAACTTCGATCTTGAAAAGCTGTTGAAATCACAATCCGCGTGGCCAGAGGGGGTGCTCGATAAGGTCCAGGCAGACCGGGAGCTGATGATCCCGTACATCCTGGTGTTGCTGTTGGCTATGGTATTTGCCTGGGCGGAGCGGGTGGTCGCCTCGCTGGACCGGACCCGGTTGCCACGGCAGTTCCAGTGGGTGGCCTCGATCTGGCCGTACCGGGTCCAGATCACGGCAGGGCTGGCCACCATTGCCTTGCTCCTCGTGCTCATCCAGAGCGCGAACGGGTTCGGACTGGAACGGGCTATGCGCCAGGCGGCGAGCGAGAAGTTCGCCGCGGCACGGAAGGCCGCGGAGCAGAAGGCCGCTGAAGGTAGCCCGTCGGACCTGGCGGCGGTCAACTACGAGGAAGAAGAAGAATACGCCCGGTACAACCTCCAGCGGACGACCTGGATGTACCTTGCGATCGCGCTGCACATCCTCGTGGTGGTCGCGATGGTCGTCCGGGCCTGGCTCGAGCGCCGCGGAAACCGGCCCCCGCCGCGGATCGTCTTCCAGTATTAACGATACTCGGCCGGTTCATGCCGGCCGTCTTCCTGCCGTTCGCCTTGCTTCCACCCCGCCGCCTCTTCGCCGTCGAGCCGGAGGGTCAGGCACTTCGCGCTGCCGCCGGCCTTGAGGAACTCGTCCAGCTCCACCTCGATCGACCGGTAACCCGCGGCCGTCAAATCGGCCGCGAGCCGGGGGCACCGGCTGTTGTGGACCACCGCCTTTCCGACCACCACGGCGTTGCACCCGAACCGGTTCGCCTCGTCCTCCGTCACCGGGATCAGCTTCGGCACATGGTTGGAAAGCACCTTCCGGCCGTAGGCGTCGAACGCCTCGGGGAAGTAGATCGCTTCCCCGGGGGCGAGCGGGCAGAAGCAGGTGTCGAGGTGGTAGAACCGGGTGTTGACGAGTTCGACCGGGAGCACCCGCACACCCAGCGCCCGCCCGACCCACTGGTGGGCGGGGGCGTCGGAGCGGGTGCGGTACCCGGCGAACAGCGACTCGCCGCAGAACAGGGCGTCGCCAGCCCCCTCGTGGAACATCGTGTCCGGCATGTGCTCGACGGCGAACCCGTTGGCGGCGAACCACGCATCGAAGAACGGCGACTCGCGGGCCCGGACCTCGTACCGGAACCGGCTGCTCAGAAAGCGGTTCTTGAAGACCAGCCCGGCGTTGGCGGTGAACACGAGGTCGGGCAGGCCCGGCTGCGGGGCGAGGGTTTCGACCGCGACCCCGAGCGAAACGAGCTCATCGTGGAGAGCCCGCCACTGAAGGAAGGCCAGTTCCCGGACGGCCCCGAGGGACCGGTTCATCCACGGGTTGATCTCGTACTCGATCCCGTAGTGGTCCGGCGGACACATCAGGATACGCGGTGGGGACATGGCGCACTTCCGTGATTGCGTGGACGTGTCGGGTGTGCTCCCATTTTACCCGGACACCTGTTGGGGAGGCGGGAGGTAGAAGTGCGGACGTTCAAGCTGAGGAAGTGCAAGCGCGTCCACAAGCTTCACTTCGCCCCGGCCGGCGGGCGGGTGCTGGCCGTCGGGGGGCCGGAGGTCACGTTCTTGGACACGGCCGTCTGGCTGGACCTTGTTAGCGGGGAGAACGTCGACCGGATCAACCAGTTCGCCCTTTGCCACGCGGTTTCCCCGGATCTTTCCCGGCTCGTGTTGGGTGGGGCGAACACATACGGCGGTATCGGTCCGGTCCAGTGGACTGCCCTGCCGGGTGGAGACAGCTGGCACCCTTTCCCGGACCCGACCCGGGGGAAGTCCGCGATCCCGGCTTTCGGGGCGATCTCGGGGTTGGCGTTCGACCCGACCGGCGGGCAGCTGGCGGTGACCCATCCATCCCGCCGCCGGGCAGGGATTGAAGGGGGATGGGAATTCGATCTCACAGTCGTGCGGTTCGACCCGCCCGACCTGGTCAACGTCATTCCGACGGTCAACTCCGCCGGGGTCATCTCGTTCGACGAGGAAGGTGGCCGGGTGGCGGTCACCGGCGGGCTCGACGCGCGGCCCACAGTGTACGTGTTCGACATCCCGACCGGAACCCTGGTCTATCGGTACGACCCGCCCACGACCGTCACCCGGTGCTTGCTCTTCCTGCCCGACGGCCGACTGGTGGTCGCGAACGGGCGGAACGTCTGCGTCCTGCCGCCCGACTGGCCGGAACCGCAGTTCGTGCTCGGGGGGGCACAAGGGACAGGTGAACGCGGTCGCGCTCACCCGCGACGGCCGCCGCCTCCTGACCGCCTCCCACGACGGGCTGATCCGGGTGTGGGACGCGGCGACCGGGGAGCCGGGGCCGACGTTCGACTGGCAGGTCGGGCCGGTCACCGCGGTCGCGTTCGCCCCGGACGGGCTGACCTGTGCCGCGGCCGGGCTGAGCGGGAAGGTCGTCGCCTGGGACGTGGACGGGTGAGGGTCAGTCCGGCTTCAACAGGTCGTCCCAGGTGGACACGTCGAGCAGCTTCTCGAGCAGGAGCTCGAGCCGGGCGATGTCGGCGATCGCGTTTACCGTCGCCTGGTGTGCGGCCGTCGGCGGCCCCAGCTTCTTGCGGCCCAGTCGCACCAACAGGACCCGGGCTTCCTCGATATGTCCCATGTCGAGGCCCTGCTGGAGGCCCTGCTGAATACCTTGCTGGAGGCCCTGCCGGAGCCCGTCTTCGAGCCCGCGGCGAATGATGGCCTGGTACGTCACGGATTCTTCCATCTGCATCACCCCCGAGAGGATAGTATCGGCGACGGCCTGCTGGTATCGCAACCCCATCAGGAGGTATGTTGCCGTCCAGAGCTTGGCCGCGAGCGGCCGGTCGGCCTCCCGATCCAGGCGGTCTTTCATCCGGCCCACGACTTCCTGGAGGTCGGGCGGCCGGACGTCGGCCAGCGGGGCCAGGGGCAACACCCCGAGCGGCCCGCCCAGGAAGTCCGCGACCGGCCGCTCCCACACCCGGATCGTGCTGTACGCGAACTCCCACGACGGCCCGATCGGCGGGCGGACCGCCCACCGCCCGGTCAGCTCCCCGGAGGGCCGGAGCAGGATCACCACGGTCGCCACCGGCAGCTGGTGCCGGTGCTGGAGCAGGGCGTTGTACTGGAGATACCGCCGGGGGATGGAGTCGTCCCGGTTCGCCTGGACCTCCAGGTGGAGGATCCACGGGGCGGGGTGGGTGACGAGGATCACCTTGTCGGCGTCGGTGGTGACCGTCGAGAGGTCGGCGTCGACCAGCCGGACCGCGCCCGGCGGGGCCGGGCAGCCGAGGAAGGCCACCCACCCGGCCGGATCTGCTTCGATCAGGTCCTTGGCGGTCGCGTCGTACGGTTTACTCATGCCCGACCCGCTTTCTCCAGCTCGCCCACCAGCGCCCGGAGGAACGGCTCGGCGTCGGACACGATGCCCACGGTCTGGGTGCTCCCGCGGTCCATCAGCTTCGTGACCGTCGCCGGGCTGATGTCCACACACGCCACCTTCACCCACGCCGGGAGCAGGTTCCCGACCGCGATGCTGTGCAGGGTCGTCGCCACCATCAGGCAGAACCCGACCCCGGGGATGAGCCGCCGCATCATGTCCTGGGCGGCAAGCGCGTCGGTGACGACCTCGGGGAGCGGCCCGTCGTCGCGGATGCTCCCGGCGAGGACGAACGGGACATTCCGCGTCACGCACTCGTACATGATCCCGCTGGTCAGCCGGCCCGTCTCGATCGCCTTCCGGATGCCCCCGACCCGGCGGACGGTGTTGATCGTCCGCAGGTGGTGTTCGTGCCCCTCGGCGGTCGGCAGGCCCTTCTCCAGCGACACCCCCAGGCTCGTCCCGTAGAACGCCTGCTCGATGTCGTGGGTGGCGAGGGCGTTCCCGGCGAACAGGACGTTCAGGAACCCGTCGCGGACCAGCTGCGCGACCAGTTCCCCGCCCCCGGTGTGGACCACGGCCGGCCCGAGCACGGCCAGGACCTTCTCGCCCGCCGCCCGGGTCCGCCGCATCGCCTGGGCGATCTCGCGGACGCTCACCGCCTTCGGCTTCTCGCTCGACACCGCGCTGGTCATGAACTCGAACAGGTCGTGCTTCTTCTCGGTCCCCTCGACCGGGAACACGCGGATGCCGGCCCGGCCGACGACGATCCGGTCGCCCGCCTTCGTGCCGGCCATCGGGACGCACCGGGCTGCCCCGCCCTCCGGGTCGATCGCGATTCCGCAGTCCATCTCCTGGTCTTCCACCTCCACCCATTCCCCGCGGAGCCGGACCTGGGTGCGGAAGTTGGTGGTGCAGTAGAACCCGTCCGGGAACGCCCCGGCGACGTCGGCCGCGACCGCCTTGCAGTCGGCGGTGTGGACCGGGACGGCTCCGTGCGGGTGGATCTCCGCCAGGACCTGTTCGAGGACGTCGGCCGAGTCGGCCCGGACCGCGATCCGGGCGTAGGAGGGGTCGTCCTGCCGCTTCCCGATCCGGAACTCCTCGATCTCGTACGCGGCCCCGCGGGTCATGATGGCATCGAGCACCTTGGGGAGCAGGAGGGAGTCGATGATGTGGCCGGACAGTTCCACGTGTTCGATGTGCCGGGCAGCCATGCGAATACCTCCTCGGGGCGGACACCTTCTTGATACCCGGACCCCGGACGGAAGACGAGCCGGGGGGAGGTCCGGGGTGTGCGTCGGGACGAGGGAATCGACCGGTTCAGAGTTGAACTCTCCCGATCGCGGTTGTAGAAATATTCCTGTCCGATCGGCACATACTGTACCTGTCGGCATGTGGTGGGTGTAGCTCAGCTGGTTAGAGCGCCAGATTGTGGATCTGGATGTCGCGGGTTCAAGTCCCGTCACTCACCCTTCTCACAAACGCCGCAAGCTAAAGAGCTTGCGGCGTTTTTCATTTCCAAGCCTGAAACCCGGCCGGGAGACTTGGGTCGAGGAGGGGGACTGCGCAGCGATGATCCCGGCCGGCGTGGTCACCTCTCAGAATGCCTTTCCCACAACTTGAAGACCTGTTTGAATGCTCGAAGTTATGGCTGCGCGTGGACGCGCGGTCGGATACGGTGCGGGACTGCATCGCGCCGTCCGAAGCGAATGAGAACAGCCGACCTGCGTGAGGCCGGCCCATCTTCTTGCGCCGGTCTGATGGCAACCCGCCCGAACCATCATCCAACCCGGCCGCGGACGTGCCCGCGGTACAGGCCCGTTCCGGCCGCTCTCCGACGGGCCCAGGGCCGGGGATCGGGTCGTGGCAGTGTTTGTCAGTGTTTGGCAGTCCCGGGGGCTGTTTTTCCTCATCCGGGGCCCGCGTCTCTACCCCCGGCCCTGCCCCGGGGGCAGGAGGGGTCCGCGGACCTCCCGGCCCGCCCGGTCCGTCCGGCCCCGGGTCGTCCTCGTCCGGGTCGTCCTCCGGGGGTGGCGGGTACTGCCCGAACCGGGCCTTGTGCTTGGTGATCCGCTCCAACCCGGTCACCCGGTCCTCGAGCTCGACCTGCTCCCGCATCTTGAGGGTCAGGTCGACGACCGCCTTGGCCGCCTTGAACCCGACGTGCGGTTTGGCATGCCGGACCAGTTGCGTCAGCTTGAAGCAGGCGTCGGTCAGCCCGGTGGTGAGCATCCCGTAGGCCGGGGAGAGGGCGGCCGCCTGGGTCGCGCTGAGGCGGTCCCGGAAGGTCGGGTTGGCGAGCCGGCGGAAGCCGGTCCGCTCGCTCACCTGGGCGACCCGGGCGGCGTCGGGGATGGTGTCCCCGCGGGCCAGGGAGCGGATCAGGACCTCGTCCGCGTACTCCTTGCTCGGGGTGGGCATGGGGCCCTCCGGGTGGTG
>JAQGHQ010000120.1 GCA_028288765.1 Gemmataceae bacterium
ACCGCCGCCGCTGCCGGTCCAGGTCGCCCGCCCGGGCCGGGGCCGCGCACGACACGACCGCCCCGCCGCCGTACCGGACCCGCACGCCGGCCGCCCGCAGGCGGACCTCGTACTCGGCGTCCTCGACTGCCCCGAACGCGACCCACCTGACCCGCTCCAGGACCGTCCGCCGCAACCCCATCCCGGTCCCCCGGAGCGGGACCGACCGGCCGAGCCGGTCGAGACCCGCGGCGAGGCCGACGTTTACCGCATCGCCCACCGTGACCACGTACGGGCCCGGTCCGTCGTCGGGGTTCCCGTTCCGGACCGCCGCCTGGGCCACCTCGGCCCCGGCGGCGAACACGGCGTCGAAGGCCCGCAGGGCACCCGCGTTCAGCCCGCAGTCGGCGTCGAGGATCAGGACGACGTCCGGGTTGTCTTCCAGGAGGCGGTCCAGCCCGAACGCCAGGGCGTGCCCTTTCCCGCGGTTATCCGGGTCGTCGCGGACGAGGGCGATCGCCCCGCCGGCCTCGGCCGCGTCCGCCGTCCGGTCCGTGCAGTTGTCGGCCACGACGTAAACGCGGACCATCTCCGGGGGCCAGTCCAGGGCGGCGACCGACCGGAGGGTGGCGGGGAGAGAGGACTCCTCGTCGTGGGCCGGGATCAGGACCGCGAAGGTGTGGACCGGGTCCGCTTGGTCCCCGCGGGGGGGGCGACGGAGACACCCCGCCAGTGTCGGAAGCAGGTAGTACAGGCAGGCCGCGGTCGCCGGGACCAGAAATCCCAGGGCGAGGGCAAGGGTAAGCATCAGTAGCCCCCAGGGCGACTGAAGTTATGAGAGAGCGATTATCATCGGCCAAGGGGGCAGGCGCCAACACCAGTTCCCGGTGGCGGGCGGCGGACGACCAAACGCCCGAACTCGATCCCCGGTCGGGCTCTCGAACATTATCCCTCGCCGCGCCCGACGGGCCTTCATTCGGAATTTATCCGTGGCGGGGTCGCGGTGGGCGAGGCGGCCCGCCCCGCGGGTTGCCGCGGCCCGAGCCCGGGGGGTTGGGCCGGTGCGCGACACAGAGGTGCTGCACGAGCACCTGTGCTTCGCCGCCTTCGGCGGTGTGAAGGGGTGAACCTCGGGGGGTCGGGGCTTGTCCGAGCTGTCTGAAGCCACACGTCGGGAGGACACCCGTGGACATCCGCGCCTACAACCGGCACGCCTCGGACTGGCAGGTCGAGGGCAGCAACCGCTGGGACCGTCCCGGTCGGGCCGGCGTCCGTCCCCAGTCCGCGTGAACACCTCCTTGGTCCGGGGCGCGGTCTGCCCGTGTACTCGATCAGCAGAGCCATCTTCCCGCTCGGCGTCTGGACTGTCCCCGTTGGCGAGCAGGTGCAGTCGCTTTTGGTTGCACCCCGGGTTGCACCTCTGGTGGATTCTGTGGGGAATAGTGGGGGACGGAGAGGGACGGGACAACGGTGTTATTGAGCGGGCACACCAGCAATATAAACCTTTTCCACCAATGGGATTTGGACTGCCCGAGATTGGTGAGAACGGTCCAGGATCGAGTCCCCGCGGGCGGATTCAATCCGGCTAATAACGGTCTCGAAAACCGTTGTACGGGTAACCGTACCGAGGGTTCGAATCCCTCGGGCGCGTTCTCCGCGACCCCCGGTCGCGACCGAATTGAAGCAACGCGGACCAGGCGTCTTCGGTGGCAAGGTCGGGGTTGGTTCTCCTATCCCAACTCAGGTCGACGGTGAGGTCGATGGGAGTGGTCGATCGCGCCCGGCCCGATCCCCGGAGGGCCGGATCGGCTCCGGTCGCCAATAACCGGATATCCGCTGACACCGCCAGGCTACTGCGCGGTCTCCCGGCGTCCCAAAGGGGACCCCAGGCCGGGTTCATCCCCGCCGGACGGCGGCTTCGAGGATCAGCGACAGGATGGGATTGAGTCGGGCGAACGCCTCGGCATCGCCCGCCCGGACGAGTTCGCCCAGCATCCGCTCGGCTTGGTCGCGGAGGACCGGGAGCGGGTCGGCCGGTGCGGCCGCGGGCAGCAGGTCGGCCGCCGTCGTACCGAGGGCGGTCGTCACCCGGTCGACGAAGTCGATCGGCGGGTCCACCCGGGCTCGTCCCAATCGGGAGACGTAGGACGCTGTTACCTGGGCACGCCGGGCGTGGTCTTCGGTCCGGCGGACGAGAACTCGTCACCGGTTGGCGACCGGGGACTCGGCCAGCCGGGCGAGGAGCGGGTTGAGCATCAGCAGCGTCTCCCGATCCGCCCCCCGGACCAGGCCTTCGGCCAGCCGGAGCGCCTGGTCTCGGAGAACGGCCTCGGGGTCCGGTAGTGGACCCAGAGGAAGCAGGTCGTGGACCGTTGTTCCGAGGGCGGTCGCGAGCCGGTCGACCAGATCGATCCCCGGGGCGGCTCCGCCCGCTTCCAGCCGGCCGACGTACGACGCCGCCATACTCGCCCGCTCGGCGAGCTCGGTCTGAGTCATGCCCCGGGACCGGCGGACCTCCCGGAGCCGGGCAGCGAACCGCCGGACGATCTCGGCCTGCTTGGTCCTCGGTCGGCTTCGCCCCATGCGCACCCCCACTCCCGGGTATCGCCAGGGCAGGGGAACGGGCACATATGTAATTGTAATCCCGATTAGCTGCTATTATGATGATTCAGATTGGGCCGATTCGATTCTCCCACGGCCGGCCCACCCCGATGCGGGGGATCGTCGCCCCCGCTTGCATCCGGGCGGAGTGCCGGACACCGGCGCCCAGCGCAGCGACCTGCGAGAAAGCGGAACTCGCGGCTGAACCAGACCACGTGAGATGGAGCCTACCATGCGATCAGGATTGCTTGTTCTCGTGATCTCCTTGATCGGCTCGGGCGCGGGGTGCGACGGGGGCAGTAAGCCGACCGACACGATGAAGCCGGGGCAGGAGAAGAAGCAGGTGGAGAAGTTGACGAAGAAGGCCCCGCAAGACTGATCGGCGAACTTCACCCGGTGACGCGGCCCGACCTTCCCCACGGAGAGCTTTGATGTTCCGGTATGCCCCGGCGATGGCGGCGGGAGTGATCCTGATGTCGGCTTCTCCCGCCGCGTGGGCGGACACGTTCGCCCAGGGGAGACGTGTGTTGTCGTCGTCAAACAGGCCCCGCTCCAGAAGGGGGACCAGCTCGTCGTCCGGGTGCCCAAGGGGACCCGCCTGACCGTCCAGCGGACCCGCGACGAGTGGGTGCGGACGACCTACCGCGTCGGGGACACGACGCACGAGGGCTGGATCGAGGCGGCCTTCCTGGCCCCGGCCCCGAAGTTCGATCCGTCCCGACCCGCGAAGTTCTCCGACGCCTACGACCGGCTGGCCCGGGCGGTCGCGATGCCAGAGCTCGGGCCGAACCCGGAGCTGCTCGGCCGGATGAAGAACGACCCGGTCAAGGGCCTCGCCGATCTCAAGGGCCTGATCGCCGAGCTGAAGGCCGTCGCCGGGGCCGAGACCGGTGACCTCAAGCCGCTGGCGAAGGACATCCTGGAGGAGTTCGAGTGGTTCGCCAAGATGAACCGGGCGGTGCTGAAGCACCCCGACTACGCGGGCCTCCCGCGGGACTCGGAAGGCGGGTTCGTTTTCAGCGCCCGGCCGGTTCCCCAGGTGGCCGTCGAGCAGAAGGAGGTGAAGCCGGACGAGTCGCTCAACGCCCTGCGGGCGAAAGTGCTCCACAGCATCGAGGAACTCCGGACGCTGGCCCTCCGGGTGGCCGACGTCGCCCGGAAGACCGGCGGCCCCCGGGTCGAGCGGGGGCAAGCCCTGGCAGTCGACTTCGTCGAGCCCTACGTGTTCGAGGGCATGGCGTACTACGACCTGTTCGGGGCCCGGGACCCGTTCGACAACCCGGACCGGCTGCGGCTGACGAACGCCGCGGGCGTCGAGCTGACGCACTGCACGGTGCTGGTCAAGGTCATCGGGGAGACGGAGACCCGGCACAACGTCCATTACGTCCCGAAGTGGGCCGCCGGGCAGACCCTGATGGCCCACTACTACGCCGGCATCCCCATGGGCCAGAAGACGGTGATGCGGTTCAGCTGCCGCGCGGTGAAGCGGCTCGAGGTCTCGGTCTGGGCCGACCAGTTGAGCCAGGAAGGGATCCGGTACGAGTACGACTCGCGGGAGAAAGAGTTCGCGTTCCGGGAATATGTGGACCGGGCCCAGTTCGTCGCCGGCTGCGAGCGGTACGACGGGTTACTCGGGCGCGGGTACCGGGTCGACGTGTCGTTCAAGGAAGCGATGTACTTCCCGACCGCCAAGCTGACCGTCCGGGTGAAGCGGGACGGCGAATGGACCGAGCGGGCGGTGACGGCCACCCGGTGGCGGGCGGGGGCGGTCGAATCGGTCGACTTCGCCGACGTCGACGGGAAGGACGTCAAGCCGTCCGAGTACGAGGTCGTGCTCGAGGCGACATACCACGACTGGGTCCACCGCAGGCACCTGAGCTGGAAGAACGAGTGACCCGGTTGTCGGCCGGGTGCCCGCCGGCAAGCCGTCGAAGGCTCCCTCATGTCCGACGGGGCCGCCGGGAAACGGGATCGGGTCGGTCGGGCCCGGGCGCCCCGACCGGCCGAGAGCGGCGAATCGGTCCGGGCTCGGATATCCGGTTATCCGGCCGGCACCCAATCGCCGGAGGGCGGTAACCGTCCCGGTCGAGGGTGCGCCCGGAGAGAGTGCGCGGGTGAACGCATATGTTGCGCTCGGGCTGGCTCCTCTCACCCTATGCATGGGCGCGGCCGAACAGATCGGCCACCCGCATCCCCTAAGTCGTGTTGTCGATCGAAGTCCGTTTCCGCTTGAGCCGGATGAACCCGAGGGTCAAGAGGAGCAACCCCAGGAACGTCGGCTTGAGCTTCTCGTACCGGGTGGGCACCCGACGGAACTGCTTGAGTTTGCCGAACAGCCGCTCGACCCGATTCCGATCCCGGTAGGTGTCCGGGTCGCACGCCCACGGGCTCACCCGGTTCTTCCGGCACGGGATCTGGGGGGCGATCCCGCGGTCGATCAGCCGACACCGGAGGGTGTCCCCGTCGAACCCCTTGTCCCCGACCACCTCGTCGATCATCGGCACCCGCTCGGCCGTGGCGTCGATCAGCCGGTCCAGCAGCGGGGCGTCCCCGGCTTGGCCCGGGACGACGTCCACCGCCAGGACCGTGCCCTCGTCGGCGGCGGAGAGGATGCCCCTGGTCGTGAACCCGCCGCGACTGCGCCCGAGCCCCTGGGCCGTCGCCGCCCGCGCCACCCCGATCCGCTTCGCCTCGCCTTCCGCCGAGCACCGGCCGTGTGAGCGCGGGCCCGGATGATGGTCGCGTCGATCAGGACCCGCCGGACGGCCCCGAACACCGGGTTGTCGGTCAGGAACTCGAACACCCGGCGGAGGCTACCGGAGGAGACCCACCGGCGGAACCGGTTGTACACCGCGTCCCACCGGCCGAACACGTCCGGCAGGTCCCGCCACGGGATCCCGGTCCGAGCCCAGTACAGCAGGGCATCGAGGAACATCCGCTCAGGAAGGTCGGGTTGCCGCCCCCACTTGTACCGCTTCGCTTGTTCGACCACCGGGCCGAGGGTCGCCCAGTGGTCGTCGGTGATCATGTCCCGCATCGGATCGGGGGGGCCAGACTGGCGAAAATCGACGTAACATTATTCGCCCCAAGAGCCCGGATCGTCTACACGGCCTAGTAGTTACCAAGCGGCATGCCGTCCTGGGAGGACCCGAGAAGCGACCAGGTATTCGGGTCGATCGAGCTGGTGAAGAACTTGACGCTCCCGTCCCCCAATACCGCGTTCACCCCACCCGTGTGCTTGCTCCGGGCGGCCAGGGCCCAGTCGGTCGTACCGCCGAGGCACGGCAGGTTCTGTTGCGGGAGATTGTTGCAATAGTTGGCGAACTGGATGTTATCCGGGGTGGCCGAGTTCGGGGTGGTAAACGTGGTGAACTCCCCGCCCGGACCGTACCAACCGAACCCGCGGAAGTCCAAGATCGAGCCCGTACTCACCCCCTGGAGGACCTCGGCCACCAGGAGGGTATTACTCATCCCGTCGGTAATAGAGCTGAGGGGGAACTGGACCGGCTTGCCGATCGTGAAATTGTAATTGTAGGAAAACGGGGCGCCGGCGAAGGCCGGCCGGATGGCCGAGGCGAACGGGTCGCGGCCGGCATGATTCTGAGTCCGCATCGTGTTGCCGAAGTTGACCGCGTAGTTCCCGAACCCGAACGCCACCCCGTTCGGCCCGCTCGGCTTGGCGCCCCCGGCGTTCGGGTCGCTCGGGCACGTCAGTGTCGGGAGCACGGTGTCGGCCACCTGGAGGTTTCCGATCGGCTGTCCGTTGTAGGTCGAGGAGCTGTACGTCGGGGTAGTGGTCCCGAGTGTCCCGCCCAGGTTGGAGTACATGGTGTACAGGGCCTGCTGTTCGATGTACGGCAGGAGGTAGTGCTGCCAGGTCCCGAGGCTGCCGGTGTACGCATCACCCGGGGGCAGCATGGCGTAGGAGGACTCGTAATTCATGACCGCCAACCCGAGCTGCTTCAAGTTGTTGGAGCACTTGGCCCGGGCGGCGGCCTCGCGGACTTTCTGGACGGCGGGCAGAAGCAGGCCGATCAGGATCGCGATGATCGCGATCACCACCAACAGCTCGATCAGCGTGAACCCTCGACGGCGCATTTCTGGAACCCTCTGGATGGATGACGGAGAGGACCCCGGGCCGGGCCACGCAGCCCGCCCGGGTGAGTTCAGTCGAGCTTGACGTCGAACACGTTTTCCCGGCCGGACGTGACCTCGACCTCGTACTTGCTGTCCACGCCGTATTTGGCCGGGAGTTTCGCCTGGCCGAGGTCCTTCGGCGGCGGGGCGGGTTCCCCCGGGACGGCGGCCCCGTAGAGGACCTTGTCGATCGCCTCGAACCGCAACACGTACTTCCCGGGCACCAAGCCCTTGTCCTGGGGAATGGAGAACTGCCCGTCTTCGATCGCGGCGGTGACCTGGGTCGCACCCCCCGGCTGGGTCGGCGCGAACGTGACCGTCCCCTTGACGATCGCCTTCCCCTTATAGCTGACGGTCCCGGACACCCCTTGCCGCTTTAGCCCGTCGCCGCACCCGGCAACGGGGGCAAGCACGGCGGCCAAGAGGGATAGGCGACACACGGCATTAGACATGGCGTAACTCGTCGTGAGTGGGAGGATCGGGTAGGGGATCAACCCGGACGGTGGATCGTCCGGACCGGGGGGCTCTCTCGCCGGCATGGTCTCCCGGCCGGGTCCTTCGGGGCCGTCCGCTCGCGGCCGGGTGGGCGAGTTCGTCGGCCGCGGGCCGCCCGGCTAGTTCGTCGCGTCGACCGGCCACTCGAGTTCGACCCCGCTGTTCTTGAGTCGCTTCTGGAAGTCGTCGAGCACCGTCTTGTCCGCCCGCACCTTCCGCGGGAGCTCCCCGGTGCGGACGCAGAACCCGGCCAGTGCCCCGGCCGCCTCCCCGATCCCCCACTCGACCGTGTGGAGGCGGAAGCACCCGTTGGTGATGTGCGTCACCCCGAGGTTCTTGGACGCGGCCAGGAGGTTCTCGACCCGCCGCGGGAGGAGGGCCCCGAGCGG
The DNA here is from genome assembly GCA_028288765.1 of Gemmataceae bacterium. Taxonomy (GTDB): domain Bacteria; phylum Planctomycetota; class Planctomycetia; order Gemmatales; family Gemmataceae; genus Urbifossiella. The sequence goes on from JAQGHQ010000120.1 coordinate 7,602, forward strand.
GATCTGGAACGGGAGCACCCCCGTCCCCCGGCCGTTGTCCCCGCCGGCACTGGCGTGGATGTCGATGTACAGGTACAGCCCGACCCCGATCGTGTCGGCGAACCAGGCCGCGCGGGCCGGCCCCTTGCCCGTGTGCTCGGCTTCACGGACCGGCTTGCTCACATGCTGTTCGAGGACGGTGACCTCGGCCTTCAGCCGCCGGGACTCGCGGATGTACGGCCGCTTGGCCAGGCCGTCCTCGGTCCCGACCACGTCCGGGCGGAGGCGTAGCCCGGGCCACCCCAGTTTCCCATCCGGCCGCGGGGCCGCGGTCTGGAGCCAGTACAGGAGCGCCAGGCTGAGCTGGCGGCCCCGGTCGAGGTGCCGGGCGGCTTCTGCCGCCGGGACGGCGTGGAGCGGCCCGAGGTGATAGTCGTTCTGGCCCCAGTTGATCAAGCTGATGTCCCGGACGCCGGCCCCGGGGGCGAAGAGTTTGGCGTCGACGGCCCGCCGGTACGTCCACAGGTTCGGCCCGTACTCGGCACCATCCCGGGTCGGGTCGAACCCGAGCCGCGGCTTTCCGTCGTCGCCCGGGGTCGGGTACAGCCAGCTCAGCTGCCGCTTGGCCGCGGTCGGCGGGTTCAGGTTCGGTTCGTGGTCCCGCCAGAACTCGTACCCGGCCGGCTTGGCGATGGTGTGGTCTTCGCCCGGGCGGTGGTCCAGGGCGAACACCCAGGTGAACGACTGGACGTTGGCCGGCCGGGCGACCGGGCCCGCGCTCGGCTCCTTGGTCTCGGACTGGGCCTCGGATCCGGTTACGAACTCGGTGCCGGTGAGCGGGAGGAGATCCCCTTGCTCGGTGGCGTCCAGGAAGTACTTCCCGGTGAGGGTCTGCGCCTTCCCGTCCCGGGTCCGTCCGGTCACGGCCCGGACCTTGTCGCCGGCCGCGTCGGCCGACACCGGGGTCCAGTCCCGGAGGATGCGGAGCGTCCCGGCCTTGACCGCCGGTTCGAGCATCGCTTCGAGCACGGTCAGCCAAACCCGGGGCTCGGCGCACACCCGGGACACCCACCCGTTCCCGGGGTTGAGGAGCGGGTTGTTCCTGGCCGCGGGCACCAGGGCCGGGGTGGTCTGCCGGCGGTAGAAGTCCCGGGCCCCGTTGCGGAGCCGCCGGTACTCGGCCGGACACCCGAATTTCTCAATGTACTTGTGCTCGTCCGGGGGAACGGCCTGGGCGGTGAGCTGGCCGCCGATCCAGTCCGTCTCCTCGGTCATGATGACCGTGGCCCCCTCCCGGACGGCCCCGAGGGCGGCGGCGCACCCGCCCAGCCCGCCGCCGATGACGACGACGTCGGCCGATAGTTCAGCCGCCTTCTCATCCGCGGCCGTGAGGCCGGTCACGCCGCCCACCGTCGCGCCGGTGAACCAAAAAAAATCTCGACGATCCATCGGGTTCATCTGCCCTGGTTAGGTAGGGTGATCCGCGGCGGCCGGACGGCCAGTCCTTACGGGGTCGGCCGCCCCCAAGTCAGGCCCGGCCGCGTGCCAGAACCTTCGGGGTGACGCACACGGCCGCCCGCCTCGGGCCCACTCAGGCGGGCGAGACGCCGGTGAGGTCGCCGGGACGGCGGGCCGATCTTCGGGGAGGAAACCGACCGCGGGAGGACGGCCGGTTCGGAATCGCCATTTCAGGGTTAACAGCCGTCCGCGCGCGAAACCCGACAGACAAAAATGGAGAATTGAAAAATCGTCTCTTCGGCCCCGTACGAGAAGGTGAGAAAGCCGCTCCGCCGCAGGGGGCGCCGGCCGTCACGGGCGGGCCGCTTCCCACACCTTCAAAGTTCCGTCGCGGCTGGCCGACACCACCCGCCGGCCGTCCGCGGAAAACGCGACCCGGGTGACCGCCCCGGTGTGCCCCCGGAGCGTCAATACCTCCTGCCCGGTGGCCGTATCCCAGATCTTGATCGTCTGGTCCTCGCCCCCGGTCGCCAGCCGCTGACCGTCCGGGCTGAACCCGACGGTCAGGACCGGCTCGGCGTGCCCGCGCAGCGTCAGCCGGAGGGCGGACGGGTCGCCCCGGCAGGCCGCGGTCGTGCCCCAAACCTTCGCCGTCCCGTCCCAGCTCGCGGTCGCAAAGGACCGGCCGTCCGGTCCGAACGCCACGTCCGCGACGAGCCGGTCGTGCGCCCGGAAGGTCACCTCCTCGCGGCCGGTCCGGAGGTCCCAGAACGCCACGTCGTAGTGCCGGGTCGGGGCGGCCAACCACCGGCCGTCCGGACTGACCGCGACCCGGAACAGGCAAGACCCGCCCGGTATTTGCCGCTCGCCCCCGGACCCCGTGTCCCGGAGCACGACCTCCCGCCGGTAGACCGCGGCCGCCACCTCCCGGCCGTCCGGGACGAACACGACCCCGGTCACCCGCCCCTCGAACTCGTTCCCGGCCGGCAATTCCCGGCCGGTGGCAATCTCCCAGATGTGGGTCCGCCGGTCGATCGCGGCCGCCAGCCGACGACCGTCCGCGCTGACGGCGACCCCGGTCGCCGACCCCGGACCGGTCGGCAGGCGAAGCGGGCGGTCCGGGGCCGAGGGGTCCCAGATCAGCACCTCCGGGCGCGGGTTCTCGTCCGGCCGGTCCGGGTTCGCGGTCGACGCGATCCGCCCGTCTGGAAGCACGGCCGCGTCGGTAACCGGCCCGGTGTGGCCGCGCAGGGTGGTGACCGACCGGTCGCCGGTCGGGTCCCAGATCCGGACCGTCTGGTCCCACCCGGCGGACGCCAGCTGCTTCCCGTCCGGCCGGAACGCGACCCCGGCCACCGGCCCGGTGTGCCCGCGGAGCGTCACCACTTCCCGGTCGGTATCCACGTCCCAGACCTTCACGACCCCGTCTTCTCCCGCGGTCGCGAGCTGCCCGCCGCAACCCCACGCGACCCCGAGGACCGAGTGGGCGTACCGGCGGAGGACCGTTTCCTCCCGGCCGGAGTTGGCTTCCCAGATGATCACCGTCCGGTCCAGCCCGCCGGCCGCCAGCCGCCGGCCGTCCCGGCTGTACGCGATCCCCGTCAACGGGCCCCGGGCGGTGGCGGTGAACACCTCCCGCCCGGTGTCCAGCGCCCACACCTTGACCATCCCCGGGCGGGTCGGCACAGTCCCCGGCTTGGCCACTCCGGTCGCCGCCGCGAGCTGCCCGCTCTCCGGGCGAAAGGCCAGCCCGAGGACGTCCTGGGGCGGGCCGTCGAGCACCCGGAGCAGCCGCCCCGTCGCGGCGTCCCACACCCGGACCAGGCGGGGCACGGTGTCGACCGGCGGCGGGTCGGTCACGCTCTCGCCGGTGGCGATGAGCCGGCCGTCCGGGCTGTACGCCACGGCCAACCCCCGGACCAGATCCCCCTTGAGGGTGTGGGAGGGGGCCCCGCCGGCCAGGCCCCAGACCGACGCCCCGCCGTCGCCGACGACCGCCAGGTGTCGGCCGTCGGGGGCGAAGGCGAGCCCGAAGGTGGCCCGGTCGTCGGCGACGCGGCCGACCTCCCGGCCGGTGTCCGGGTCCCACACGAGGGCGACTCCCCGGCCGTCGACGGCCGCGAGCCGGGTCCCGTCCCCGTTGTACGCCACCCCGCGGACCGACCACCCCGATCCCTCCGACTGGCGGAGCGAGAGGGCGAGCAGGCCGCCCCGGCACTGGCCTTTCAGGTAGAACCACTCCCACCCCCGGCGGGCCTCCGGGCACTCGGCCAGCAGCCGTTCGGCCTGGGCGACGTTGTTCTCGTCGAGCGCCCGGCCGGCCAGGGCGACCCGGTGGAAGTACAGATACCCCTCGACCCGTTCCCGTTGCTCGGCCTCGGCCTGGTGGGCGGCTCGGAGCCGGGTGCCGTACGCGGCCGACAGGCCCAGGGCGGCCGACGCCACCACCGCTACCCAGACGGCGAGCACCAACCCGGCCGCAGTCGGGCGGCGGCGGGCCCATGCCAGCCCCCGCCCGACCGGCCCGACC
>JAQGHQ010000382.1 GCA_028288765.1 Gemmataceae bacterium
ATCGGGAGCTCAGGCGAGCCGCCATTCGGGTCCGGTAGATTCACAAACATGAATCCGATCGAGACAGTATTGTAAAGATGGGCAATCTGGAGGATTTGCCCCCGGGATGCCCGGGAATTGCTGCAAACCCTGCCAATCTCAGCTCGCCTGTCGGGCAGGTACTCGCACGGTGTACACTACAGACGGTACGGTGTGCGCCCGGAAGGACTTGGACCGGTCGGAAGGTCGATTTTGCGGAACGAACCCAATCGACATCAATCCGTCATAATCCGGGGCGACTCCCTCGCCGCTGGGAGGCGATTTTGCCAAACGAACCCAATCGACATCGTCCCTTCACGGAACCGGTTGTTGCCGAACTTCCGATGACGGAATCGGTTGAGGAGGAGGCTGATCCCACATGAGGACGGCGGCCACCGGCTCGCCGGCAGTGAACGGACTCGACGCGCTCCCCGGGCTGCTGCACGCGGCCGAGGGCTGGGCCGCGCTCCGCGCTGCGCTGGCCGCCGGACAGAGCGGAACAATCGACGGGGCCTGGGGCTCGTCCGCAGCTCTCGCGGTCGCGGCCCTCGCGGCCGACACCCCGGGGACGGTGGTGGCCGTCCTCCCGGGCGCGGCCGACGTCGCCCCGTGGGTCGAAGACCTCGCCAGTTTCACCGGCATTCGCCCGACCGTGTTCGAGGCCTGGGAAACCTGGCCCCCGCCGACCCACCGGGGCAAACTCGACCCCGCCACGTCGTCCCGCCTGCGGCTCCTCCAGAACCTCCAGGTCGACCCGCCGAAGGTGGTCGTCACCACCATCGCCGCCCTGATCCAGCCCGTCCCGGCCCGCGACGACCTCGCCCGCCGCGGCCGGAAGCTGACCGCCGGCGAGGTGGTGGACCCGTCGGAACTGGCCGAGTGGCTGGTGGCCAACGGGTACAAGCGGGTGGAGGCGGTGGAATACCCCGGCGAGTTCGGCCGCCGCGGCGGGATCTGCGACGTATTCCCGCCGGACGCCACCGACCCCGTCCGGCTCGAATTCTTCGGCGACGAACTGGAGTCGGTCCGGACGTTCTCGACGGCCACGCAGCGGAGCCTGGAGAAGAAGGCGGCCGTGACGCTCCTCGGCGTCGAAGCGGGTATCGGGTACCGGGCACCGGGTACCGGGGAAGACCCGGGCATTGAAGCGGGTCTCGGGTCTCGGGGGTCGGGTCCCGGGCCAGACCCGGGCGGGTCGACGACGAGGGCCGGTCAGCGCTCCCCCGGGGCCGCCCGGTCTTCACCCGAGACCCGCCCCCCGAGACCCGAGACCCGACCCGGCTTCTTCACCGACTACCTCCCGCCGCAGTCCCGGATCGCGCTGGTCGAGCCGGGCGACCTGAAGGAGCAGGCCAAACTCTTCTTCGAGCGGGTCGGGGACGCGACCGGGCTGTTCACCGCGGACGGCACCTTCGCCAACCTGCTGCACCTGCCGACCGTGACCGTGACCGCCCTGCCGCGGCCGTCCGTCGAGGCGTCGGTCCACCTGCGGGTCGAGTCGGTCGAGCGGTTCAGCGGGAACGTCCACCGGGTCCGCGACGAGCTCGACGCGGTCGCCGCCGGCGACGCCGCCCGCGTCCTGATCGCCTGCCAGACGGACGCCGAGTGCCACCGGCTCACGGACGTGTTAAAGGCCGGCCAGCTGTCGCAGGCGCACCGGCTCCAGCTCGTCACCGGGCACGTCCGGGCCGGGTTCCGGCTGGTCGAGACCGGGGCCGTGGTCCTCGGCAGCCACGAACTCTTCCACAAGGACCAGCTGCCGCACGGGGTCAAGGCCGCGCCCGCGAAGGGGTCGAGCCGGCGGATCGAGGGCCGGGCGATCGACACCTTCCTCGACCTGAACGAGGGGGATTACGTCGTCCACGTCGCCCACGGGATCGCCCGGTTCCGCGGGATGCGGATGCTGGAGAAAACGCGGAGCGCGGAACTCGGAACGGGGAACGAAGGCGACCCGGACCCCGACGATGCCGATAGTTCCGCGCTCCCCGTTCCGAGTTCCGCGCTCGAAGAAAACCTCATCCTCGAATTCCGGGACGGGGTGTTCCTGTACGTGCCGGCGACCCGGATCGATCTGGTCCAGAAGTACGTCGGCGGGTCGCAGGCCGAGCCGGAGCTGAGCAAGCTCGGCGGGGCGGCGTGGGGGCGGAAGAAAGACAAGGTGGCCGAGGCGGTCCGGGACATGGCCGCCGACATGATCCAGCTCCAGGCCGTCCGGCAGGCGGTGCCGGGGTACTCGTTCCCGGCGGACACGGACTGGCAGCGGGAGTTCGAGGCCGCGTTCCCGTACCAGGAGACGCCCGACCAGCTGTCCGCCATCCAGGAGACGAAGGCCGACCTGGAGAAGCCGAAGCCGACCGACCGGCTGATCTGCGGGGACGTGGGCTACGGGAAGACGGAGGTGGCGATCCGGGCCGCGTTCAAGGCGGTCGACAACGGTAAGCAGGTCGCTATCCTGGTGCCCACCACCGTGCTCGCCGAGCAGCACTACCGCACGTTCGGCCAGCGGTTCGCCGAGTACCCGTTCACGGTCGACGTGGTCAGCCGGTTCAAGCCGCCGGCGAAGCAGAGGGAGACGCTCAAGAAGGTCGCGGCCGGCGGGATCGACGTCGTGATCGGCACCCACCGGCTCCTCTCGGCCGACGTCCGGTTCAAGGAGCTCGGGCTCGTCGTCATCGACGAGGAGCAGCGGTTCGGGGTCGAGCACAAGGAACGGCTGAAGCGGCTCCGGGCGACCGTCCACGTCCTCACCATGACCGCCACCCCCATCCCCCGGACGCTGCACGCGGCCCTCCTCGGGATCCGCGAGATCTCGAACCTCGAAACCCCGCCGCCCGAGCGGCAGCCGGTGGAGACCCGCATCATCCGGTGGGACGACCAGCTCATCCGGCACGCGATCCTCCGCGAGATGAACCGCGGCGGGCAGGTGTACTTCGTCCACAACCGGGTGTACGACATCCACGAGGTCGCCCGGCGGGTGCAGGCGATCGTGCCCGACGCGAAGATCGTGGTCGGGCACGGGCAGATGGGCGCGGACGAGCTCGAACAGGCGATGGTGAAGTTCGTCCGGAAGGAGGCGGACATCCTCGTCGCCACCACGATCATCGAGAGCGGGCTCGACATCCCGAACGCGAACACCATGTTCATCGACGACGCGGACGTCTACGGGCTGGCCGACCTGCACCAGCTCCGCGGCCGGGTCGGGCGCCAGAAGAACCGGGCGTACGCCTACTTGATCGTAAATCCGCTCAAGCTGATCACCCCGACCGCCCAGCGGCGGCTGAAGGCGATCGAGGAGTTCACCGAGCTCGGGGCCGGGTTCAAGATCGCGATGCGGGACCTGGAGATCCGCGGGGCCGGGAACATCCTCGGGGCCGAGCAGAGCGGGCACATCGCGGCGATCGGCTACGAACTCTACTGCCAGCTGCTCGAGAACGCGGTCCGGGCGATGAAACAGCAGCCGCCGCGGGTGGCCGTCGAGGTGAACGTCGACCTGCCGTGGCCGGCGTTCCTGCCCCGGGACTACGTCCCGGGCCAGAAGCTCCGGATCGAGGTGTACCGGCGGCTGGCCCGGCTCCGCGACCCGCGGAAGCTCGACGACTTCCGCCAGGAGCTCCGCGACCGGTACGGCCCGCCGCCGGAGCCGGTCGAGTGGCTCCTCCGGACGACCGAGGTCCGGCTCCACTGCGTCCGCTGGCAGGTCGCGGGCGTCCACCGGCACGGCCCGGACCTCGTGCTCACCTACCGGAACGAACAGCTGGCCCGGCAGCTCGCGGCCCAGAGCCGCGGGCGGGTGAAGGTGGTGGACGAGAAGAGCGCGTACCTGCGACTGAGGGCCGAGGACGAGGACCCCGAGGCCATGTACCGGCTGTTACTCGGGGTGTTCGGCCCCGGGGCCGAGGTCGCGGCCGCGGCGTCCGGGAGTCCCCCGGGCCAGACCAGTTCTCCCCCCGCGCCCGGGACGGGGGACGGGCCCCGGACGAGCCCGCCGGCGAAGCCGGCCCCTCACCCGCACCCTCTGTCCCGCAAGGGGAAAGGGGAGAAGAAGCCGAACCGCTCCTGACGCCCGACGGGCCGGCCGCGTCAGACGGTCTTGAACCATTTCCGCAACCCGGTATAGCCGCGTTTCCTGATATCACCGTCGGAGAATGCCGATAACCCCGGAAGGATCGGTAACCTCCGCCGTCAAGGTAGGGTGGGCATGGACGCCACGACCCCGTTCCGCCGCTGGCTGCGCACCACCGGTCTACTCGCCCTCACGGCGGCCGGGTGCCACACCGCCGACGCCAAGCCCGCGTCGGCGGTCGGGCGCGGCCAGGTCCCGGCGGAACTGCCCGC